>NZ_CP118261.1:322712-645425 GCF_013337045.2 Agrobacterium vitis | reverse complement strand
GTCAAAACCCATTTTTTGCTATCGGCGCTAATTTTCGCGAAACCAGTAAAACTTCGCCATTAATCATTAGCGCCGATTCGGATTTTCGAGCAAGGAGTTTTAGGTTAGCAAAAGGTTAACGCGACCTTGCCACATTGAACTTTCCTACCTATTTCACAATAGTTATCTGATATTTAGACAGATTCTCGACCCTAGCACCAGCTTTAACAAAATGCAGATTTGCAGGATCGAAACGTTGTTTTGCACAGGCGTAGCAAGGTTTTGCATCGCCACGCCGCGCCGAATCCCACACGAGTTATACCAAGGCTCGAAGATGCTGACGCATCCTCGCCTTGAAGGGATTGCGAATATCTCAAATGCATCAGTGGTTTGAGATATTCGCAAACGGAATACGATGAGTCATATTCAATGACTCTTCGTATTACGCGGTAATTTCAGGAAAAGCGTCTCTGATGCCGGTCAAAAGGGGAGAGGAGGGGCTACCTGTCACCGCAACCGACCGATAGGACGGCGGCTCTGTCAAATATCGAGGGAAGTGTAGAAATGAGAATTGGCTCCTTAACCGCGATGCACATATGGGCCGTGTGCAAGACAGCGTGGATCATCTCCTCGTCAGCACGACTGGCGCTAATGAAAACTCGCTGAAAATGCGACCTCCACTCGGCTGCCAAGCGGAGCATATCGATCGCTTGTGGTCGACAAAAGACTTTGAATATTCCGCCCTCGATCCGACTCTTAAATGCCAGCATAAAAGACCTAGTATAGGTTCATCGCCAAAGAATTACGACACGACCATTTCCTGTTAAACCGACACACTTAGTCTCTGTTTTTTCGCTGACGCAACTGATCGAGCAGCAAGTAAATCACCGGCGTCGTATAAAGGGTGAGTAACTGGCTGACCAGCAGACCACCAACTATGGCGTAACCTAACGGTTGGCGCAGTTCCGATCCGGAGCCGTGACCAATTGCAAGGGGAAGGCCGCCCAAAAGGGCCGCCATAGTGGTCATGAGGATCGGACGAAACCGCATATGCGCTGCTTTGACAATCGCCTCTTCGCTGCTCAACCCTTCGTTCTTCTCGGCGTTAATCGCAAAATCAACCAGCATGATACCGTTTTTCTTGACGATCCCGATCAGCAGAATAACCCCGATCATCGCCACAAGCCCAAAATCGAATCCCGCCACTTGCAACGCCAGAAGCGCGCCGAGCCCAGCCGAGGGCAGGGTTGAAAGGATTGTCAGCGGATGGATAAGGCTTTCGTAGAGAACGCCGAGGATGATGTAGACCACGACAAGCGATGCAAGGATCAAGAACGGCACGGTTGCCAGTGATTCCTGAAAAGCCTTGGCGCTGCCCGAAAAACTCGCCTGCAACGATGCTGGCGGGTGCATGGTGGCCACCGCATTTTCGATTGCGGCTGTCGCCTCACCAAGCGCAACATTCGGGGCAAGATTGAAAGATACGGTCACCGCTGGTGATTGCCCTTGATGGGAAATGGACACTGGTGAGACGCCATTGGTCGTCCATTTGGCAACCACGGAAAGCGGGATCAGCGTTCCATTATTAGCTCTCAACGACAGGCGATCCAGTGTGGCGATATCCCGCTGCAGGTTTGGCAACACTTCCAGAACAACGTGGAACGTATCGCTCTGTGTGGAATAAGAGGCGACCTGACGCTGCCCAAAGGCGTCATAAAGGGTTTCATCGATGGTCGATGGCATCACCCCGTAAAGGGTGGCGGCAGCACGATCAATATGAATGGACAGGTTTGGCGCCTCGGCCTGCTGGTCGTTACCAACATCCCGCAATTGCGGCAATCCCTGCAACCGACTAGTGATTTTCGTGGACCAAGTCGCCAGTTCTGCAATATTGCCATCTTGAAGCGTGTATTGGTACTGGGTTTTGGCAGGCCGTGCACCAATATTGATATCCTGCGCTGACTGCATGAACAGCTTTATGCCCTGCTGAACATTCAAAGCTTCACCAAGCCGATCGATGACCTGCTTTGCGCTCACGCCGCGCTCCGAAAGCGGTTTCAGCGTGATGTTGACATGTCCCTGATTGAGAGCATTGCCGCCATTACCACCACCAATGTCCATAAACACGCTGTAGACGGCAGGATCTTTCAGAATAATAGCACTGACACGTTCCTGGAGCTTCGCCATTTCACTGAACGAGATGTCGGGAGATGCTTGAGATAAGCCCGCGATAAAGCCGGTATCCTGCTCAGGAAAAAAACCCTTCGGTGCAATTACAAACAGATAACCGGTCGCAACAATCGTGCCGATGAAAACCGCAAGTGTCATGTAACGATGGCGAATAACCGGCGTCAGGCTGCGGGCATAAAGCGAGAGAAGCCAATTAAAAAATGCCTCCCCAGCACGATAGAAGCGTCCGCGCCGCTGGGGAGGCGTCGCTCGTATGAAGCGTGAGGCCAGCATGGGTGTCAATGTCAGTGATACAAAGGCCGAGATGGCAATGGCAATGGTCAGCGTAACTGCAAACTCTCGAAACAATCGCCCAACAATGCCGCCGAGCAACAGGATCGGAATAAGCACGGCAATCAGCGACAAACTGATGGAAATGATCGTGAAGCCGATTTCGCCAGCGCCTTTGCGCGCTGCATCCACAGGCGGCATGCCATCCTCAATGTGGCGGGCAATGTTTTCAAGCATGACAATGGCGTCGTCCACGACAAAGCCGACAGCAACAACCAGTGCCATGAGCGATAAATTGTCGAGACTGAAGCCCAGCACCCACATAGGTGCTAGCGAACCAACCAGCGCAATAGGCAGAGTGAGCACAGGAATAATGGTAGTGCTCACACTGCGCAGAAACAGAAAAATCACCAGAACCACAAGGCCAACGGTGAGCATCAAGGTGAACTGCACGTCATCGACGGAGGCGCGAATGGTCGTGGTTCTGTCCGTCACCAATTCCAGCTTGATGGATCGTGGCAAAGAGGCTTGAAGGGCAGGGAGCTGTGATTTGACCGCATCGACTACGGCAATGACATTGGCTCCCGGTTGACGAAACACGTCCAGCGCTATGCCCCGCGTATTGTTGGTCCAATGGGCCATTTTGGCGTCTTCTGCGCCATCGACAGCCTGACCAATATCCCGGATGCGGACCGGCCCGCCATTGCGATAAGCAATGACGGCATCGTTCCATTCCGCACTGCTTGAAATCTGATCGTTTGTGTAAATTGGAAAACTACGGGTTGGATCGTCGATATTGCCCTTGGGCGCACTCAAGCTGAGATTACCGATCGCGGTGCGCACGTCTTCAAGCGTCACATCAGACTGTGCCAAGCGACCTGGATCGACCGCGATACGGATTGCAGGCTTTTGTTTGCCGCCAATATTCACGTAAGCGACACCGGAGACCTGGCCGATCTTCGACGCCACATTGCGCTCGATATATTCGTCGAGTTCGGGCAATGTCAGGCTGTCTGAGCTTGCCGAAAGCTGCATGATCGGGGCATCTGCCGGATTGACCTTATGGACTGTTGGCAGCGAAGACATGTCTTTAGGCAATTGCCCTGAGGCCTCGCTGATTGCTGTTTGCACATCGCTCGCTGCCGTCTGGATGTTCTCATCGAGAGAGAATTGAACCGTGATCGATGTTGTCCCGAGCGAGCTGGTCGAGGTCATTTCCGCGATGCCACTGACCCGGGACAAGGCCTGTTCGATAGGCTGGGCAACACTTGCCGCCATGGTATCCGGAGAGGCCCCAGGCAGGCTTGCCGCGATTTGCACCGTAGGAAAATCGATCTGCGGCAGTGCCGATACCGGCATAAAAGGATAGCAGATGGCGCCAATCAGGAATATCCCGACCATAATCAGTCCGGTAGCGACCGGGTGATCGATAAAAAAGTCAAAGAAGCTGGATTTTCTTGGCTGTTCGCTTTTAACACTACCAGCCAATGTCATTGGGAGACCTCGCCGGAAAGCTCGCCGATTGGCGATCCGGTCCACGGCGTGACCGCCACCGTCACCTTGTCAGCGATGCGGGATTGTCCATCCATGACGACCTGATCACCGGCGTTGATACCATCGGTGACCAAAGCCATCGCATCCGTAACAAAGGCCGTTTTCACGCTGCGTTTGCTGACTTTGTGATCCGCGCCAACAACGAAGGCATAGAGACCGTCACGGCCACGCGCCAGCGCCTTGTCCGGCACCACCACGCCCTTTCGCACTTCAACAGTCAATCGTGTCGCCACCGGCAGACCCGGCCAAAGCGCCCCGGTCTTGTTGTCGAATGTCGCACGCAGGTGAATAGAGCCGTTTGAGGAATCGACGGCATTATCAATGATGGTCAGCTTGCCCGTTGAAAGTTTTCTCGTACCATCCGTGGTTTCCAATTCCACATCTGCGATCCCGTCTTTTAACGCATCACGGATTTCGGCAAATCTATCACCAGGCGCAACAAAAGACACGCCTATCGGGTCCATCTGCGTCACCGTCACGATACCATTTGTGGATGTTGTACTGACAATGCTGCCGATATCGACCTGCTTGAAGCCTGTACGTCCAGTAAAGGGAGCTAGGATCGTCGCGAAACTGAGCTGCGTTTCAGCATTCCTGATCATGGCATCATCATACTGGACGGCTGCGGTATATTGCTGATTAGCAGCATTCTTTTGCTCCATCACGGAGAGAGAGGCCACTCCTTTTTCCGCAAGGGACGCATATCGCTCCGCATCCAATTTGGCGCTTCGCAACTGCGCTTCGTCCTGTGCCTTTTTCGCCTTTGCCGACACGAGGTTAGAGACGAGCTCGCGATTATCCAGCTTCAGCAAAACACTGCCTTTGTCGACTATCTCCCCTTCTGCGAAGGGTATCTCGACCACCTGGCCTTCGATGCGTGGTCTGACGATAACGGACTGAAGAGGTTCGATCGTGCCGATCCCATTGATGACACGGTGCATCGTCTCCATCTTCGCCGTTATAGCCGTGACAGGAATGATAGCATCATCCGCAGCTTGTACGGGACAGATGGATATACCAAGGGTGAGGGCGACAAGAACGGTAGAGGTAGAGAGTCTATCTTGTAATACAGCGCAAAATGAGCCCATCTTCATAAGAACTTCTCCGTCGGCGTTGCGCAGAAACGCAACACCACAATGTCGGTTCCGTTACAAATGAAAGATTAGTGACAGCACCTGGGATCAGCGATTTTTAGCACGAGATGGTAAGTTTTATCTTACCATTTGAAACTGAATCTCTGGACGCCAAAACAACTGATGCGACCACCCGGATACATCCCGCGGAACCTCTGGGTTGACGCGAGCGACCCGATTAAAGTTCAGGTGCGTATTTTTTTGCTGGGTACAGAAGATAATGTCGCGCCTAACCAACGATGATCCAAAAGCGAAAATCAATTCTTACAGGGATTTTAGAAAGTGCGGCCAGCGAGGGTCGTTTATAATGGAGCGCGCGCGCATATGTTTCCAGATTCCATATTTATAGAAATCGAAATCGAGCGTTGAAATCCGGTTCTGCACCATGGCCCAGGTGCTCCACTTTATGTCAGCCAAGGCCTTCAGCACGATGAAGCGGGCATGATAGCCGGTATCATAGTAGCCGAAGTAATCCTCGATGATTTCCCGATCGATTGCTTCCGAAAAGAACATTTCCCCACTCCAGATCGCCAGATCATAGAGGCGCTCATTGTTGGAGGCATATTCGAAATCGATGAGCTTGATCGATTTGTTCTCGCCAATCAGGAAGTTGCCGGGCATCGGATCATTGAAACAGGCAACGAGATCGAGGCCGGACGCCTCAAGAGCCATGCGTGCCTGTCTATACTGCCCTTGCAGCCATGTGTGATCAACGGGCCAATAGCCGCCCAACTCTTCCACTTGCGCATAGTGCTCGTCGATCATGTCAAAGACGGTTTTGGTCAGCGGCAGTTCTGGCGCCGCGTGAAAATCACGATAGAGGGAAACAGCTTTGTGGCGGATCTGCGGGTCGGCAAAGTCACGATGGGTGGATGGTCTGCGACCTTCGATGAATTCTGCAATTTCAATGTCCAAATGGGCGAGATAATCAAATGTGCGCGGCCCAATGCCGATGGTTTCGGCCTGTTTGCTGGCCGCCGCCGCCGCCTTGCGGTCAATAAACATTTCCGTACCACGGCCAGGAATTTTCAGGAAATAGGAGAGGGAATCTCCTTCCACCTCAATGCGAAAATTGGTGTTGCTGATACCGCCGAGAACGGCTCGATAGCGCAGTTTACGGCCTTGCCAGCCTGCGACTTGAGTGAGTGCAGCCTCCACGGCGTGCTCGGCATCGGTGGTCGCCATACCAATTTCGTTCATGATCCTACTCCTGTTTCAAATCGACCTGACCAGTTCCTCAAATCCGGGACGACCCAACAGCATTCTGCACCGCAGGAAACGCCATTCGGCATATTTCAGAAACTCGACGCTGCGTCGGGGAGAGCGCATTTCCAGAAGCATGCTGCGCAAGGCCCAATAGAAATCATCGGCTGCCGCGTACAGGCGGCAGCGGGCAAAGGCCTTGGTGGAAAAGGCCCCATCATGCATTTCAAGAAGTGGCTTCATTTGGCTCTCAAACTGGTAAAGCTCATTCATCTGCACCCCAAGCTGGTAATAGGGGTCCATGTCACCAGCCATATCGAAGTCCACCAGCTGCAATTGGCCGGACGCACCGATCATCACATTGGACGAATGCGGATCGCCGTGAGCCGCACAAAAATCAACACCAGCAGCAGAAATGGCGGAGTGGAGTGTCCTGGTCCAGGCATACATCCAGGACGCATCCCCCGGCAGCGGGGCTTGCAGAGTTTGCATGATGGCCCAAAGCCCATCGATCCCCTCGAAGACCGACCACGGCCTACCCAATAATGGGCCTGCGGCAATCGCCTTCTGCATTTTGATCAACTGCAATACGGGAGCCTCGTGCATGAGGTCGTCGATTTTCGCCGCCCGCCAGCCTTGTCCCAGACGCTCCCAAAGCATCGCCCTGTCGGGGGGGGAGCAGGCAATTGGTTTTGGTGAAAACCCGAGATCATGCAGGCGCGTTGCCGCCGCAAAAGAGATGGCATCATCCACCAGCTCTTTCGTTTCATCTCCGGCCACCTTCAGGAACAATGTCGGCTCAGTGCCATCAGGCGCGATGTCGAATGTGACGGATTCCACCGCATGATAAGACGGCGAAGCCACGGCAGGCAGCGCGACACGGTAGGTCAGGGTGTGCAAGGGGAGGGTGGTGAAACGCGATAAGGCGCGCTCAACGCGGGCTTCATCTTCATTGTCTGGTGTGCCGAGTGGTTTCATTGCGCCGCCTCATTGTGTTGCGCAGCCTCCAGCCCGTCGCAGGCAAGGCGATAGAGCATGTCGGCCAGAACCTGCGTGCCAAATGCCTGGTCTTGCGGTGTCGTGTATTCCGTGGGGTGATGAATGACGCCGTTCTGGCTGCGCACGGCAAGCACCACGGCTGGGCAAACAGCAGACAGCGCCACGGCGTCGTGGCCGCCGACCGTATCGAGATGACGCATCGGTTCGCCATAGCTTTTGGCCGTCTGTTCCGCCAGAGAAACCAGGCCGGACGCAAAATTGCCTGCCTTGCGCCGGTCAATGGAGCGTATTTCATAATCGATTTTAGCTTTTGCAGCAGCAGTTTCAGCGGCAACCTTCAGCTTCTGTTCGGCCTCCTCCAAAATCTCCGGCGAGGCAGATCGCAACTCGATGAACAACACGGCTTCCGCCGGAACGATATTGGGCGAATTGGGAAAAACCTCCAGACGGCCAACAGAGGTGTGAAGTTCAAGTCCGTAAGCGTCCACCATGGCCCGCAGATCGGCCATCAGATAGGCGGCACCCAACAGTGCATCCTTGCGCTCCGCCATCGGCGTTGGACCGGTGTGGGCCTGACAGCCGAGAAAAGCGAGGCGGTATTTTGTGGCCCCCCAGAAACGGGTGAAGGCCCCGAATTTCTCCTCAGCGTTAAACAGCGTGCTTGCACCTTCAATGTGCAGCTCGATCAAGGCGTCTGGCACGGGTACCTTGTCCTTGCCCGCATAGCCAATCTCCTGAAGCGACTGGCGAACCGTGACGCCGTTGCCATCAGCCCTGTCAAGTGCCCAGTCCAGTTCGGCCGCACCGGTAAAAACGCTGCTTCCCAACAGGCTCGGTTGAAACCGCGCACCTTCCTCATTTGTCCAGTTCACGACCTGGAAATTGCAGGCCGCAAGACGATTTTCCGCCGCCAATCGTTCGCGCACCGCCAAAACGGCCTCGCAGGCCGCAACGACACCCAGTGCTCCATCAAAACGCCCACCATTCGGCTGGCTGTCAATGTGAGAACCAACCATGACAACAGGGGCATTTGCCCCGGCCAGCGGTGCTGAACCAAACTGATTGCCAATGGCGTCCACGGATTGAACAAACCCATTTTCAGCAAACCAGGACGCAAGCCAGTCGCGCGCCCTGCCATCTTCCTGCGACAATGTAAGCCGGTTCATGGAACCGTCCGGACCGCCGCCGAAGGAAGACAATGTATCGACCATCGCCTGAAACCTCTTGGTATTAATAGGCGCTTTGGATGATTTTGGAGACGCTTCAGGCATTGATGATGTCCACGTTTGATTGCGAAAAATAATCGGAAAAGTCTTTGGGCAGCACACCGCTGGTCACCACGGCGTCAATGTCGCTCAGGCCAAAGGTATGGATAGAGCCAAGCCGTCCGAATTTTGAACTGTCCGCCACGATGATGGAGCGGCTGGCCTGCCCACGGGCAATGCGGCGCAGGACGGCTTCATCCTCGCCAAAGTCCATAAAGCCCCGTTCCAGATGGATGGCACTGATGGCGATGATCGCCAGGTCGAAAAAATGCTCCTTGAGGGCAGCAACCGTCTCGTGACCGTACGTCGCCTGATATTCCGGTCGCATGCGACCGCCCAGAACGCGCACACTGGCATCGGGGTAGGGGAAAAAATGGGCCGCAACCGCAATGGAATTGCTGACGATTGTCACATCCCTGCGGGATTCTAGATGTTTCAGGCAGGCCAGTGTCGTGGTGCCGGTATCGATGAAAATCTTCATGCCGTTTTCGACCATGGAGGCCGCAGCCTCACCGATGCGGGCTTTTTCCCGGGCGCTGACCCGGATACGCTCACCGAACGGTTGGTCGCTGTCATGTCCGTCGATCACGGCGCCACCATAGACCCGACGCGCATAGCCACGGATCTCCAATTCCTTCAAATCGCGACGGATGGATTCATGGCTGACCTGCAACTGCTCGGACAGTGCAACAACAGTCACTCTTTGATGCAGTTTCAGCATCTCCAGAATGTGTTTGATGCGGTTTTCCGTAAAACTCATGGGCTTGTTTTTTCCTGCTGTTCTCTGCCTGTTTCAATATGGAGTCTGTCTTTCGTCAGGGGCTAGCCTCTGCAAGCAATCCTTTGTCCGGCACTGTTCCAAAAATCGGATTGACGAGATGACAGGCGGCAAAATCCTGTTCTCCCCTGTCGGTCAGACTTGGACTGATTGTGCTGCATTTTTCCATGGCATGCGGACAGCGCGACTTAAAGCTGCATCCGTCCGGAATGTGGATCGGGCTGGGCGGCTCGCCTTCCAGCAGGCATTCCTGCGGCTGGTAGCGCCGCTCTTCCAGCGTTGGCATGGCGCTGAGCAGCGCTTTTGTATAGGGATGGCCCGGATCGAAAAACAACCGCTCGTTTTCCGCCAGTTCAAACACCTCACCCAGATACATCACCGCCACACGGTTGCAGACCTTGCGGACCATGGCCAGATCATGGGAGATGAAAATATAGGTGAGGTTGTAGTCCTTCTGCAACGTCTGGAACAGGTCAAGCAATTTGAACTGCTCGGCCTGATCGAGCGCCGACAGTGTTTCATCCATGATCAGAATTTCAGGTTCCAGCACCAGAGCGCGCGCCACATTGATGCGTTGACGCTGACCGGCGCTGAGCCCCAGTGGTAACTCCTCATAGAGCGCAGCAGGCAGGCCAACCTCGCCCATCACCTTCAGCACGCGCGTACGGATTGTTGCCTTGTCACGCCATCCATGGGTTCGTAGCGGCTCTTCCAGCATGCGGCCAACGGTGGTGCGGGGCGGCAGAGAGCCGAAGGGGTCCTGCAACACCATTTGCAGCGTGCTGCGAAACGCCAAAAGGTCCTTGCCGCCCAGCTGGGCAATGTCTTTGTCTTTGCACAGAACCTGACCGGAGCTTGGACGTTCGAGACGGCTCAACAGCCGCATCAGCGTGGATTTACCGCAGCCGGATTCGCCAACAATGGCGAAACTGTCACCTCTGCGAATATCAAACGTCACATTGCGCACCGCCCGCACGTTGTTGACCCCGCCAAGGCCGGTCTTCTTGCGAACCTTGTAGATCTGTGAGGCGTCACGCAGGCTGATCACCACCGGCCTGTCATCGTCGAGGCGTGCAACAGCGTTTTTTTCAAGCCAGATTTTCGGCGTCTGGGCCACCAGTTCGCGTGTGTAGGGATAGATTGGTGTGGCAATCAGGTTTTCTGCCGACTGTTCTTCAACGATCCGGCCATCCTCCATGACGAGAATGCGCGAACAGGCTTCACGCGCTACCGGAAGAGAGGAGGAAACAAACAAAACGGCCGTATCGAAATCAGCCGTCAGCTCTTTCATCAAACGGATCACCTGCGCCGCCACCGTCACATCCAGCGGTTGGGTGACGTTATCGGCAATCAGCAGCGCCGGATTGGTAATCAGCGCATCGACAATCAGGGCTCGCTGCATCATCCCGCCACTGAACTGGGATGGGTAATCATCAAAGCGGCTGCGTGCTGAGGGAATTCGCACGGCCTCCAGCAAGGAAATCACCCGCTTTTCCGCATCCCCATACGAGGTGCCGGGAACAACGGCCCGCAGCTTTTCAACAATCTGAGCACCAACCGACAAGGTCGGATCAAGAGCCCCCATTGGGTTAGACCCGACATAGGCCACGCGGCGACGCAATTTGCGCATTTCTGCCGCACCAATAGCAAAAATATCTGTGCCCTCAAACAGCACCTGTCCCGACTGCACGCTCAGCGGCGGCTCCAACCAGTTGACCACGGCCTTTGACAATACCGTTTTGCCCGCACCGCTGGCACCAACAACGCCAACGATCTCGCGGGGCTGTAATTTGAACGATATGCCGTCAAGAATCCGGCGCTGTTCGGCGTGGCCAGCCGTGACCACTAGATCTTTGAGTTCAAGAAGCGGGGGTGTCATTATTCAGCGCCTCCGTGAATGGTGTTTCTTGCCCGTTCCAGCGATGCGCCAACCAGATTGATACTGGTGAGCGTCAGGCCGAGGAAAATTCCGGGCATGGTGGCAATCCACCAGGCGTTGAGCAGATATTTGCGTCCATCCGCGATGATATTGCCAAAGGTCGGCGTCGGTGGCTGAACACCAAGGCCAAGAAAGCCCAGAATGGATTCGAAAATCATCATCCGCGCCACATCCAGCACCGAGATGAACAGCACGGGCGGCAGCAGTAGCGGCACGAGCAGCGTCAGGATAATGCGCAGGTCTGTGGAGCCACCGAGCTTTGAGGCACGGACATATTCCCCCTGTCGCTCCGTCATCACAATGCTACGCATGATGCGGGCATAGACCGGCCAATTGGATAGCCCTAGTACAAGAATGATCGCCGGAATGGTCGGACGCGATACGCCCAGAACCGAGATGGCCAGAATGATCATCGGGATCGATAGTTGCGCATCGGTCAGGCGCATGATGATTGCATCGGTGCGTCCGCCAAAATAGCCGGCAAGCGTGCCAAGCGCGCAACCGATAATCAGCATCACCACGACAGAGGATACGCCAATCAGAAACGAATAGCGCAAGCCCACCAGTGAGCGGACCAGCATGTCACGACCAATCTGATCGGTGCCAAGTGGATGGGCAAAACTCCAGGTCTCACCAATGAACAGGGGGGGAAGCAGCCGGGCACGCACGTTCATTTTTGTCGGGTCGAGACCGCTCAGTTCGGGATAGAGTGCCGCTGCGAGAGCCAGCAGCAGAAAGATGGCAACGCCAATGCGAAAACCCGGTGTGGAAGAGGCCTTGTCATAGATCCGTCGGGGGATCGATCGGGACAGGGCAGGTGCCATGATGGCCGAAGGGGCTGGGCTGGTGAAGGTCATCAGTATTCGAGCCTCGGATCAATGGTGGTGGCAACAAGATCAACGAGGATGTTGATCAGCACGAAGATGGCGCTGGTAACGATGGCAATGCCCTGGATCAGCGGAAAATCCCGTTGCAGCACGGCGTTGATGGTCAGCAGGCCAAGGCCGGGGTAATCGAAGATATATTCAACGATGATCACGCCGCCGAGCAGGCTGGAAAATTGCACGCCCAGCAGATTGAGCAGCGGCACGGACGCATTGCGCAGCGCATGATTGGCAATGATGCGGCTGTTGCTCAGGCCGCGAACCCGCCCAACCGACACGTAAGGCTCCATCATCTGGGCGGAGACGGAACTGACCAGCGTGCGGATCAACACCGGCGCAAGTTCGACAGCCAGGACGATGGCGGGCAGGATCGTATAGGCAAAACCCTGATAGCCGATGGCCGGAAGCCAGCCGAGCTTGACCGAAAACAGCAAGGCAAGCACGATTCCGAGCCAGAAATTCGGCAGGGATATGAAGATCGAGGAGATATAGAAGGCCAGCTTGTCCGGCCATCGCCCCGGTGCCAACCCTCCGGCCATGCCGACAATACTGGAAAATATCAGGGCGATGACAAGCGTGACCGCTGCAAGTTGCAAGGTCATGGGCAAGGCACCAAAAATCAGAGTGAAAACCTTGGCGCGCTCGCCGCGCGTTGTATCGTTGAAACTCGAGCCGCCTGTTGCCGCGCCATTGGCGGGGCGCACAAAGGATTCGCCAAGATCACCCTGCACCACGCCAGACATATAGCGCCCGAACTGAACGAGGATCGGATCACGCAATCCCATATCCTTGGCGATTTTCTCGATCAGGGCTTCAGGGGCCATGCCGCCCGCCATCATGCGCACGGGATCGCCTGGCACCACCCGAAGCAGGGTGAAGATCAGCAAAGACACCAGAAAAATAATAATCGCACCTTGAAACAGCCGTCTGACGAGGAAATTCAATGCGAACATCGGCATGCACTCCGCTTCGGTCCTGATGGTCGCCGCACGCTGAAATCTCCGGCGTGCGGCCAGTCTTACGTCCGATGCAGCATCATGCAGCGGGCTTTGAAGCGTCCATGGACCCGTCTGGATAAATGTAGAGGCCTTCCTTGAACTCCTTTTGCATGGCGTGGATCATGACAGAGGTGAACAGCGATAGGGCCGGCATTTTCGAAGCGATCAAAGGCATCGTTTCGGATTGCAGAACTTTCTTGCGCTCTTCCAGGGTTGCAGCATTGCGCTCCTTGTCGAGGCTTGCATCAATGTCCTTGTCGACAATGCCGCAAATGCGCTTGGAGCTTGAATGGAAGTGCGTTCGCAGAACAAGATCGGGCTCCGGTGATGCCGTTGACCAGCCGCAATCGACCATATGGCCGGGTCCGCCGCCTGGGCGATCGTACAATTGTTCGTTCCATGCCGCAGGCTCCAGCACGGTCAGGCTGACGGGGAAGCCCTGTTCGTTCAGCATGCCTGTCAGCACCTCGCCATATTCCTTGGTCTTGGGATAGAACCCAACCGAGGTAATATATTCGAGCGGTGGCAAGCCCTTGCCGTTTGGAAAGCCTGCTTCAGCAAGCAGTGCCTGGCACTTTTCTGGATCGTATTTCGGATAATTTTCCAGATCGACATAGCCGAACTTGACTGGCGACACGAAGTTGGACGACGCATGACCTGCCGATCCGAGCACTTCGAGGATCATGTCACGGTCGATGGCGTGGCAAGCTGCCAGCCGCACCCGCGGATCGTTGAAAGGCGGCTTGGAGCACCGGAACCAAAGATATTTGTTTTCAACCGAAACAACCTCGTTGATGGCGATTTGCGGATTGCCTTTCAGCGTCGCCACCTGTTCTGGCTCCAGACGCTCGACAATCGAAGCCTGACCATTCATCAGCGACAGCATACGCGTGGTGGAATCGCCAGTGAAGGTAAAGTTGATGCCGGGAATGCCTGGCTTGCCTTTGAAATAGCCATCGAAAGCGGCCATTACCGTGTCATTGCCGCGCTGCTCAACGAATTTGAACGGTCCCGTGCCATTCAAGCGTTGAGAGAGAACACCACCTGGACCGCCTGCAACGTCTCTTGCCGACATGATGGGAAGGAAAGAGGCGAGGAAGATGAAGAGATGGGCCGGATAACCACCCTTGGACGTGTCGATGATGACGGTGTAATCGTCCGGTGTCTCAATCGTGAGGGTTTCGGTCGGCCCTGGATACCATTGGGCCGGACGATCGGCCCTGGAGCCATATTCAAAAGTGGCCTTGACATCTTCGGCCTTGAAAGGCTTGCCATCATGGAACGTGATGCCCTGTCGCAGCTTGATCTGCAACCGATGTGCATCCAGCAGTTTGATGTCGGTTGCCAGTTCGTAGACCACCTCACCGGGATTATCGAGCTTCATTGGCGAGCGCGTCAGAAAGCCCATGACGAACCCCTCGATATTTTTCTGCGAGAGCGTCGTGTGGGCCGTCGGGTCCCAGTTGCCGGTGATATTTTCGGCAGAGAGAAACGTCATGACCTTGCCCGACTGGGCAAAGGCGGAGGAAATGAAGAAGTCGGGGTTCATCTGCATAAAGCCTGCGGCAGCGGCCGCCCCGACGGTTCCTTGCAGGAAGCGACGGCGATTGATCTCTGAACTCATAGGTTCCCCTTTTCTTATAGAAACTCACAGAACCGCCAAAACGGTCAAATCAGTCAAAGCAATTTGCGTGCCACGCAACCACATCACCGATTCAGATGGCGTTTGCGACAATTCTCTATGTGGTTTTTGTGGTTTTTGTTCAAATTTCGGGCTTGAAGCAAAATGCGTGCTCAAATATAGGCCGCCCTCGCAGGTAGAGAGCTATGGCGTGACGTGTCAAAAGCTGCTTACAAGAACCCGCCGCCGTTCGGCCAGTTGGCGTCATCCCGGCAATTGAAATGCCGATCGCTGTCTGCGTCAGCCTGATCATGGAACCCGCAGGCCGTTCCATAGTTATTTCGGGAATGAACCAGATCACCACCGAAATCGATAGAAACGCGACCGAAGCCGAGCTTACGTCCGGGCTCGTTTATGTTGCAGGATTGGAGACCGGGATAACCCGGAAGATGGGTGCCAGAGGCTTCCTCTATTACCGGCCAGACGGGCGGCGAATTACCCAGGCTGATGAGATTGCTCGTCTAAATTCGCTGGCAATACCGCCCGCCTATACAGACGTCGTCATCTCGACCAATCCGTTCTCACACCTTCAGGCAATCGGCACGGATGCGAGAGGGCGTCGGCAATATCGATATCATAAAGACTGGCACGCCGAACGAGGTAAAGCCAAGTTCGAACGGTTGGCCGATTTCGCGTCCCGACTTCCAGACCTGCGCGAGAGGGTCGACATCGATCTTCGTTCGCGTGGCCTTAACCTCGACAAGGCGTTGGCAACCGTCGTATGGATGCTCGATAACCTCTATATCAGGATCGGAAACGCTGCCTATGCAGAGGCGAACAAGTCGTTCGGCCTGACCACGTTGCGCAGTCGTCACGTGCGGGTCGAAGGCGCCAGCGTTAAGTTTCGGTTCAAAGGCAAATCCGGCAAGGAATGGAACCTTGCCCATAGTGACCGGCGGATCGCCAATGTCCTGCGAAAACTACAGGAACTTCCAGGGCAGCATCTTTTTCAATACGTTTGCGATCAAGGCGGATGCAGACCGATCTCCTCGCATGATGTGAATGCCTATATCCGAGAGATGACAGGTGACGATTTTAGTTCACGCCAGTTCAGGACGTGGGGCGCAACGTGCATGGCAGTGGAGGCACTGGCTTCTGCCGAGCCCGCTACGACGAAACGCGAACTGGCCCGCCAACTCAATGAAGCGATTGACGCAGTCGCTGCGAAGCTGGTCAATACACGATCTGTCTGTCGGTCTTCCTACATACATCCCGCCGTGTTCGAAGACTTCCAAACGGGTACGCTTCGTGATGTCCTTAAGTTGAAAACCACGAGTGAACGCCTTCTTCAATGGATGGACGAAGGCGAGATCCAAGTGCTAAAATGGCTGAAGAAACAAACGATATCCAAGGGCTAGCCTAACGCTGCTTACGTCAGATCGGTTGTGCATCGTGACCGATCACTCCAAATCATCGAAGATGATCTCCCGATGGAAAATGGAGGATTTCATTAACCAAGCTCGGATAACAATCGTTAACCGTCCCGTAGATGTATACGGGCGTCCGCTAACGTTGGCCGATCGAGATGAAACCATTGCTGCCAGCATTCCGTCACCGATTATGTGTGTTCACAGCACTGGCCTCCACTGTGTTGCCCACGCATTGCTTCGCGCAATCGGCATGGTCCGGAAACGCTGACAACGAATTTAGCAATGCATCGAACTGGATCCCCTCGGCGCCAGGGGCTAGCGATGATGCGCATGTCGATACAGGCTCTCCACAAGTCACCAACGAGGTGACAGTCAATCGTCTGGACGTTGATGGAGGAAACGTCACCATCACCGACACAGGTGCATTGACCGCCACGAACGGCACCACGATCACCTCAGGCAGCGTTAGCGTCAATGCGGGCGGGGTGATGAACTCGAACGTCAGCCTTGATGGCGGTAGCCTTTCCATCAATGGCAACCTCAATGGCCAGTTGACGCTCAACAACGGCAACGTCACCGTAAACGGTGAGCTCAGTGGTGCCATGGTAGAGACAGGGACCGCGCTGTCCAACAATGGCACTGTTGACGAGGTCAATATCTCCACAGGCGGGACCTTCGTCAATAATAGCGGCGCAACCGCGGGCGAAGTTACCAATGCCGGGACGGCATCCAACGCCGGAACGATCGGAAGCCTGACCAATACCGCCGGAAATTTTACCAATAATGCCGGCGGGACAATTTCGGGAAAGACGACGGTTTCGGGTGGAACCGTCACCAACAATTTCGTCGTTACCGAAGCCGATGTCGCGGCGGCGGCGGCATTCGTCAACAACACCGGTGCAACAGCCGGCGCAGTCAGGAATTCAGGCACCGTCGTCAATGCGGGAACCATTGCCTCGCTACAGAACGATGCCGGTACATTCACCAATGATGTCGGCGGGGTGGTTACGGGGGATAGCACTATTACCGGTGGCAGCGTGACGAACAACGCCACGCTTCACAACGTCGATGTTGCAGCAGGTGCAACATTCACCAATGCCAGCGGTGCCACCGCCGGTGTCGTCGTCAATGCAGGCAATTCGTCGAATGCCGGGACCATCGAGAGCCTGACCAATACGGCTGGAAATTTTACCAACAATGCAGGCGGTACGATTACCGGCAAATCAACAATCACAGGCGGAACCGTCACCAACAACTTCGTCATCACCGATGCGGACGTTGCTGTCGCCGCACTATTCGTCAACAACTCTGGAGCAACCGCTGGCACTATAAAAAACTCTGGCACGGTGACCAATGCGGGGACCGTCGCGGCGCTTCAAAACGATGACGGTACTTTCACGAACAATTCTGGCGGTACCGTTACGGGTACAACGACGGTCAGCGGAGGTCGTGTTGTCAACAATGCCACATTGGCTGATGTCGATAATGAGGCGGCGGGCGAATTCATCAACAACAATGGCGCTGTGGCAGGCACGGTTACCAATTCTGGCAGCGCCTCGAACGACGGAACAATCGCCGCGCTCGTCAACACTGGCGGCATCTTTTCCAATACCGGCACGATTGATGGAACGGCCACGATTGCAAGCGGTTCGCTGATCAACGATGGAACCGTCGCCGGAGCAGTCGTCATCGATGAGGGCGGACTTCTTTCAGGCAACGGGACCATTGGCGAGCTTTTCGTCAACGCAGGCGGTATACTTTCCCCTGGGCGAGACATAGGAACGCTCACCGTCGATGGTGATGTGACCTTTCGCACAGGGTCGATCTACCAGATCGACATCAATGCCAACGGTGCCTCTGACCGGGTGGATGCGACAGGCACGGTCTCCATCCAAGGGGGAACGCTTGAAATTAGAGCGGCAGGTGGCAATTACGGGCTGACAACCACCTATACCATCCTGACTGCAAGCCGCATCACTGGCACCTTCGACAGCGTTTCAAGTGATTTCGCTTTCCTGACGCCAACGTTGACCTATGGTGTCACCACGATAGACATGCAGCTCGACCGCAATAGTGTAGCATTCGAAGATGTCGCGGATACCGCAAACGGCCAGGCAACCGGTGTTGCCGTTGAAGCCTTGGGGACAGGAAACTCGATTTACGATGCGGTCCTATCACTGAACTCCTCCACTGCGAACAGCGCCTTCTCGCAATTGAGCGGTGAAGTTCATGCCTCGCTCAAAACCGCGCTGCTGTGGGAGAGCCGTTTTGCACGCGACGCGGTGCTTGACGAAATGGCCTTGGATCTTGATCAGCGCAAGGAGGATGTGACGGTCTGGAGCAACAGCTTTCTATCGTCCAACAGTTGGTCAGGGAATGGAAATGCAGCCGGAATCGATACCCGCACCGCAGGCGTCGTCATGGGAGTGGATGCGTCGGTCTCCGACCCGTGGCGTCTCGGCGGCTTGGTGGGTTACAGTCATGACTCGTTCGAGCAGGGGAAGACCGAGTCCTATCACGCAGGTCTCTATGCTACGGGTGATATTGGCGCCTTGAACGTTATTGGCGGCGCCATCTTTTCCCATAACGACGCATCAACCCTGCGCGATATCTCCTTTGGAACGATTTCCAGCCAGCTCACCGCTGACTATGCCAGTGTCACCAGCCAGGTTTTCGCAGATCTCTCTTGGACGCATGAACTTGATACGATCAAGCTCCAGCCCTTCGGCAACTTAGCCTATGTCAATCTCAAGACTGATGCTTTCCGCGAAAATGGCGGCGATGCGAGCCTGTTGGCAGCAAAAAGCAGTGACGAGATTGCAATCTCCACGATCGGCCTGCGCTGGTCTTGGAGGTGGCCGGAAGACAATTTCCCTGTTGCCGTCTCCGGCATGCTGGGCTGGCGGCATATCGAAGGCGACGTGGCGCCGTATTCCAATCTTGCATTTGCTGGCGGCACACCATTTGTCGTCGAAGGCGTGGAAATGCCAAAGGATGCTCTGCTGGCGAAGTTCGGGATTTCCACCAGGCTTTCGAAGTCGGCCCGCCTGACGTTCAGTTATTCCGGCGAGTTTGGCAAAGGTCTGCGGTCAAGCGCAGCGCAGGTCAATCTGGCAGGGAGTTTTTAAACCCGTATTACCACGAAACGCTTGGCGCGTTGCAAGGGCCGTTGTTGATTTTCGCGCCGAATTAGCGAGCTTTTTCGTTTCAGAATGACCCCGCTTCCGTGATGAAGTGGTCAGCCCCGACGCAGGTCGATCCGACTGGTAACGATCGACTTCCCTGTAGCCGGATCGGTATCCACAGTCGTCAGGCGCATGCCGGAAGCTCCAACTTTTTCGATTGTCATCTGCGCGCGTCGATCACCATTGACCTCTTTCGCCCAATTGATTGCAAGGTTTATGGCATCTCCACCGCGTTTGCCGTTCAGGCCCGCGACGCCCGTACCCGCACCCACGTAAGAGCCGCTATAGGTCACGCCGTTGATCTTCAAATCGGCGCTGATGGCGCGAGAAAACACAACGAGGCTCGTACAGCGTCCATTCAATGCCAGCGATTGAGCCGTTGTGTTTGATTTGAATCTGCAGGTGACGTTGATCGTGGGTGCATTCGTGCGCACCTTGACCGTTCCTTTGCCGCTCCAGCTTCCCGCCAGTGTTTTCAAGAAAGCGGACTCGTCGGCGTAAGCACCGACCGCAGTCATCATCCATGTCATCGTCACGGTAATCGCGCTTGCAAGAACCTTGTTCATGATCGTGTCTTTCAGACAGGGGAACTCCATTACCTGGATGTTCTGCATATTGAGGTGAGGATTGTTACATCCCCACAACCCTTTAGCCGGGCAAGAAGTTCCGAATGTTGATTATCGAGTTGGAACCAGCACGAAAGAATGTGCGGTTATGGCAATCTCTCTGGATTAAACCGCGCCCCTGATCTATCCTCTTTCACATGGATTCGCGCACCCCCACCTCAGAGCCGCCCTCGAGCTGGTCACCTCGTATTCCAGGCTGGGCCTTCTTGCGTGATCGCGACATTCCCGAATCCGACGCGGCGTTCTCTGCCGGTATCGCTCTGAAATCGCTTGACGATCTGATACGGGGCGATCCGCCTTGGCTCGGCTGCTGGCGCGACCGCCTTGCCCTGAAGTCGGCTGCCATCGCCGCCAGAATGTATGGCCGCAGCGAGGACGAACACGCGTTGCGTGACGCGCTTTTATTGACGGCACCCGGTGACGATCCGGGCCCCGCCGGTAAGCTGTTTTTGGCTACACGAATGCTGTCGCGCCAAACCGGGACGATCACCACACCATTTATACAAGAGCTTGCCGCGCTGTTGGATCTTCACCGGGACAACGGGCTTGCCTCTATTGCCGACGTGGTGGATTCTGCGATTCAATCCGGGCGAGCGGTGCCCTTCGTGGCAGTGGACCTGATAGTAGCGATTTGCGCACTCCGCCCGGACACTGAAGTGCTGGCCCTTGGGTTGGCCGACGTCGTTCTTTCCCAAAAACTGAAGTGGCCAAAACCCGTACCAGTGCTACTGCCTGAACGTTTTGGTCCGTCCTTCCGAACAATCGGTGGTCGGGGTCGCGTTCGTCCGGGCGAGCCAACTTATCCAAAGGCGATCTGCCTGGCACTGGTCGATGGAGTTGACGCAGCACTCCGTTCCGCCGTTGATGTTGATCGACGCGCGGCACAGCTGCTGGCTGTCGCACCGAAGGTTCGCACCAAAGGTGCCGATCCGGTGATCCGCAGATTGCTGAACGAAGATGCCGTGCTGGCCTCGGCGCCTGGCAGCGGTCTCTCCCGCTGGGCGGCCAACCGGCTGTTCGAGCGGCTGGAAAGCTTTGAAGCGGTGCGCGAACTCTCCGGTCGTTCCTCTTTCCGGGTGTTTGGACTGTAATGATGGCCGGATCCCCTACAGCCAAACAATCCCGCAAGGAAAGGGCGAACGCCGCAGCCGAACGGCTGTTTGATCGGGAGCTAAAGGACCTGCCGCCGGAACTGCGCTGGCGGGAATGGATGCTGAGAATCGAGGCGGTGATCTTTGCCTCAGCCGAGCCGGTCAGCCGGGAGACTTTGGCGCGGGTGGTGGGAAAAGAGTGCAGCATCGATCTGCTGATTGACGATCTCATCGAGGAACTTCGTTCCCGACCCTACGAACTTGTGTCGGTCGCCGGTGGTTGGCAACACCGAACTCGGGTGCGGTACGCTGAGACGATACGCGCCTCAACTGCTCCAACGCGCGGCGCATCAGCGAAGTTGTCGGAGTTTGAGGCGATGGTGTTGATGGCGGTGGGGTATTTCCAGCCGGTTACCCGGTCGGAACTGAGCAAGATCTTCGGCAAGGAGGTCAGCCGCGATACCATTGCAGCGCTCCGGGGCGCTGGCTTCATTGCCTCAGGGCCTCGCAGTCCGACCCCTGGTGCGCCCTATACCTATGTAACCACCAAACACTTCCTGTCCGCCTTCGATATGGAGACATTGCGTGACCTGCCAGACATCGAAGCGCTTGAAGATGCTGGACTGCTGAGTAGATATGCCGTGCAAAGCGAGATCACGCCGGCGCAGCCCAACGGTACCGATGACGATCTTATGGAGTAAGGTCGATGGCCTCAACCCCATCCATATCAGTATAGACACGCTTGCCTAGTTCCACGTCGAGCGATGACTTCAACTCATCGATGCGCCTTGAGACGCCTGCCTTTGTTGGCTCATCGCCGCTCTCCCAATCGCCTGGTCGTTCCGCGTGTTGGAGGAAGCATCATTTTTCGCGTGTCAGTCATAACCCACGCTTGAACTCGTTCTTCAAACGTCCAGCATACTCATTCCCGTCGGCTGCCAAACAGTTCTGGAACTCTGTGATGGCGTCGACGGTTCCCCTAGGGAAAGCAAGCGTGAACGGCTCATTAGGAGATAATCGATATGCCGATCATAGCAACCGCTGCCTGGTCGATTCCGAAAACAGTTGCCGACCGATTTGCCGAGGAAGGCAGCGGATTGACGAGATATGCGTCAATATTCAACGGCGTGGAAATCAACTCGACCTTCTATCGACGGCACAAGACATCGACCTTCGTGCGGTGGGCCGAGTCCGTGCCCGACAGTTTCCGATTTTCGGTCAAGATCCCCAAAGAGATCACCCATACCCGGGCTATGCAAGATATTGAGGAGCCGTTCGGGACATTTCTCGAGGATATAGCGCCTCTTGGAGAGAAACGCGGTCCGTTGCTTTGCCAATTGCCGCCATCTCTATCGTTCAATGGCGAGAAGATCGAAGCTGCATTTAAGACAATGCGGGACGCCGATTCCGGACGGATCGTGATCGAGGTACGGCATAAAAGCTGGACATCGACGGAGGTGACAGACCTGCTCAAGACATACGAGATAGGTCGCGTTCTTGCCGACCCGGCGCCGGTGTGGCCGCTAGAAGACTTTAAAGAAGCTCCCTGCTATGTCCGTTTGCACGGTAAGCCGAAAATCTACTATTCGAGCTACAAGGACGACGAGATAAGCTCGTTTTCAAAGCTGCTAGCCCCGGATAGCTGGTGCGTCTTCGATAATACCGCGTCCGGCGCTGCAATTGAGAACGCCCTGAAGATGAAGGGTTTGATGAGAGACGGGGCCGTAGCCAACACTTTTTAAAGGAAAGTTTCGATGCCATGCTTTGGCATCGAAACTTTGAGGCACGTCCTTGAGGGCGTCCGCCCCAGCATCCACCGTCTTACGCCGTCAGTACGACTTTAATGCAGTTATCCTTCTTGTCTCGGAATGTTTCGTAGAGGGCTGGGCCGTCCTCGAGCTTCGCCCGATGCGTGATGATGAAACTCGGGTCGATTTCCCCTTCCTCGATGCGGCGAAGCAGATCGAGCGAATACCGGTTCACATGGGTCTGGCCAGTGCGGATCGTCAAGCCCTTGTTCATCGCAGCCCCAAAAGGGATCTTGTCGAGGAAACCGCCATAAACGCCAGGAACTGACACGATTCCACCCGGACGGCAGGCCATGATCGCGGCTCGCAGGGCATGTGGACGATCCGTGCCAAGCAATGTGGCTGCCTTCACTTTATCAACAATTGCATCGAACGAGGCCGTCGCGTGCGATTCCGCACCAACGGCATCAATGCATTTATCGGCGCCATGACCACCGGTCATTTCCTTGATCCGATCCGGGATGGTTGCGTCCTCATCGTCGAAATTGATGATCTCTGCTCCGGCTTGCTGCGCCAGCGCCAGACGCTCAGGAACGTTATCGATCGCGATAACGCGTGCCGCCCCCTGCATAAACGCACTTTTGATACAAAACTGGCCAACCGGGCCACAGCCCCAGATGGCGACGATATCCGTCGGTTCGATCTCACAGTTGGCTGCGGCCATCCACCCGGTTGGGAAAATGTCGCCCAGAAACAGTGCCTGTTCATCGGTCATCCCATTGGGAATGACGATTGGGGAAACATCGGCGTAGGGAACGCGAACATACTCAGCCTGACCGCCGGCATAGGCGCCAGTCAGGTGCGAGTAGCCGAACAGACCGGCGGTCGGATAACCGAATGCCTTGGTTGCGTTATCGGCAGTGCGGTTGGTGCGTTCGCAGACAGACCAGTTGCCTTTAAGACACTGCTGGCATTCACCACAACAGATAGTGAAGGGTACGACGACCCTGTCGCCGACCTTCAGTTTCTTGTTGTCGCGACCGACTTCAACGACCTCGCCCATGAACTCGTGGCCAAGAATATCACCCTTTTCCATAAAGGGAATGTAGCCGTCCATGAGATGCAGATCTGAGCCGCAAATTGCACATGCGGTCATCTTGATGATGACGTCACGGCCGTCTTCAATTTGTGGATCTGGAACGCTGTCGCAGCGGATGTCGCCCTTGCCATGCCAGCACAGTGCTTTCATAAAATATCTCCTCGAATGATTAGTGGATCGCGGTGGTCCAGTCGGCGCAAATCCGAATGGTGACAGCCAAAATGAGAGCAAAAACCCGATAATGTAGACTGGCCAGCGGTTATTGATCGGACGGTTGAACGGCCAATGGCGAGATCAATCATGGCCACGCAGAAAGACAGGCGGTAGCGCATAGCATCGCGTTTTACCGCCGTTCCAGAATTTTGCGCCTTGCGGACCAGGGGGGTGCGTTACCCTCGAAACTCGCCGTCGTTCATGTCGCGATCATCGTAATTGATATCCCAGTCCTTGGCTTGCTTGCGACCAGGGGGCTTGCTGTTCACGGTGGCATCATCCGAATGGGTAATGACGCGTGGTTTTGCGCTGCTAACTCCATCGTTCGAGCCACCCGCATGGTTGCTTTCGGATTGGCCGCGCGCATCCTGCTCGACTTTCGATTTCTGATCTTTAGTCTGCATCTTACCACTCCTGATTTGGCTGGCCGGGATTTTCACTGGTCCCAGATCTGATAAGCATCAGCGCTCTGGCCTCTTCATCGGCCAGCCGTGCCAGCGTTCATGTCAAACCGCTTACGTGTTGAGATCCTTCACCATCATGAGATGATGGTCCAGTGCCGGTCGTGTTGTCGCGGCCCAGGTCTTGAGATCGGCATTATCGCCTTCCTCACCGTAACGCTTGAAAAGATCGACCGCATCTTCATGGACGGATTCCTGATCGGCGTGGTACTGCTTGTTGAAGTCTTCACCTTGTAAGCCATTCAGCTTGTCGAGCATGGTCTGCTGGCTTGATGTCATCGCCTGAGGAAGTGGGGCTTTGACCTTTCCGCTGGCGATCAATGCCTTCAGTTCGTCAGTGGTTTTCTGGTGATCGGACAGCATCTTCTGCGCAAATGCCTTTGTCGAGGCATCACCGCGCTCGATTGCAAGCTTGCTTGAGGCGATCTCAAACATGTCGCTGGTGGCTGCCTCCTTCACGAAATCTTCTGTCTTCGGGGCAACGCCGATCAGGGAATTGACGCCGGACGTCTCGGCTGCAGATTGTGCCAGGGCGGGTCCCGCAAGGATGAGAGCAAGCGACGCTATAGCCAGATGTTTCATTGGAACCTCCATGATTGTCGTATTGACCTAACAACGATCTAGCGTTGAGTGTTCCAACTCATTTGCTCCAATTTCTGTATTTTGCGTTCTCGAGATGAAAAACAGCTTCGGCGATGGCCTTTTGCACCGAGCGATCATCACGCGGACTACCAATGGAAACTTTGGGATCGTATGCCGCTGTGGCACCGTTGCGGGGTTGGAAACCTCCAGCAGACAGGCGGGAAGTTCAGACCGACGCCTTGGGCGAATGGCGCCATATTTGTGGCGACATGCAGTCGCGTGATCGCAGACGGTTTTCGGTACAGCTAGAGTTTATGAAGACCGAGGAATTTTAAGGTTGGCTGCCTGATAGAGCGATGGAATAATGACTGCAACGATCTCGCAAACGCATATTTCCAGAAGGCCGGGAGATGATACTCCTGGCATAGGTACCATCACTGCTAAACCTGGCAACTGGGCAACAGGAGCAACACAGCTACATTACTAGGTGTGCAGACACCAGATCGGGCATCTTTACATATTTTTACATATTCTTAACTGACATTAACACGAAGATGCTTATAGTGCGCCCGAATGCTAGGGCACCACCAATTCAAGCGGAGTACCATTATCAAGTCCATATCGATCTTCGCCACCACGGCATTGCTAAGTTTGAAGGGACGCGAAAGTCTTTCGGACAAGCAGTTGAGTGACGACGCTATTGTGGATTCTGATATTGCGATAACGCCTGATTTTTGGGCGACTGCTATCGACGTTAATACGGCGTGCTTTCGAGTGAACGCACCACATAGCGATGCGTGCCCTCCTGCTATCACCTTCATTGAAATCAAGCGCGACATCGTCCGCTCTTGGGTCGCACCCCGCACGTCTCCGGGAGGCGAATGCATCGCCCTTGTGGGTACGCCGACCTCTGCAATGGGAATTTATTGATGAGCAAATTTTCTATCCGCTCTCTCGCGGCGATCCTCGCCATGGGGTCCTTTGTCATGGTCACCTTCGCTGCCCGAAGCCAGGATAGTGAACAAAAGACGGATCAAGCAGCCGCACTGAGCGTGAGCTTGGTCAAGCCGGAGGTTTTGCTTTGGCCCGTGATTATCCCCGCAAGTGGTCGTCTTGCCGCCTGGCATGAAGCGACAATCGCAGCAGAAACCAGCGGTATGAAGGTCACCGATGTTAAAGCAGATGTTGGTTCATACGTGAAAAAGGGCGATTTGCTGGTGCAGTTTGCGCCGGAATCTGCCCAAGCTGACCTGGAGCAACAACAGGCGAATGTTGAAAAAGCGGAAGCCGATCTTGATCAAGCAATAGCGAATGGTGACCGCGCCCGAGGATTGACGAGTTCTGGCGCATTATCAAGCCAACAAATAAAAGAATATCTGATTACCGAGCGTAAAGCCAAAGCCTCCCTCTTTTCGGCGCGGGCTGCGTTGGCATCGTCCCAACTCACCTTGGACAGGACCAAGGTTTACGCAGTGGACGACGGGGTTATATCCGAACGCTCCGCATCTCTTGGAGATGTCGTCACCGCCGGTGGCGAGTTGTTCAAGCTGATCCGGCAAAATCGTATCGAATGGAAGGCAGAATTGCCATTTAATCGGCTGGCTGATGTCAAGGTCGGAACAAAAGCCGTCATCCCAACGCCGCGTGGCGATGCGCACGGTGAGGTCAGGATGGTGGCACCTTCGATGTCAACCGACAATGGTCGCGTGATCGTCTATGTGACGCTGCAACCCACTCAAGGGATTGAAGCACCAAAAATCGGCGTTCTGGCCAGCGGTTACTTTGAATTCAACCACATGGATGCGCTCACCGTGCCCGCCGCGGCCGTCATTCTCAAGGACGGCTTCTCATATGTGTTCGTTTTGAACTCGGCAGACAAAAAAACGGTGACACGCAAGCGGGTAAAGCTTGGACGGCGGCAGGATGATCGCGTCGAAATAACTTCAGGAATTGAGAAGACCGAAGACGTTGTGGCGTCAGGCGGTGTATTCCTGGCAGACGGCTCTATTGTCCACGTTGTAGACAACAATGATGCCGTGACGAAGGAGGAATCGAAGTGAATTTCTCCTCTTGGTCTATTCGCAACCCCGTCCCGCCGTTGCTGCTTTTTGCATTGTTGACGGCCTGCGGCCTTTGGGCGTTCAATCGTCTCGACATCCAAAACTTCCCGGATATGGATCTTCCAACCATCAATATCAGCGCGACGCTGGACGGGGCGGCAGCAGCCCAGCTTGAAACGGAAGTCGCCCGGAAGATCGAGGACAAACTGACCGGCCTGAGCAAGCTGGATTCAGTGACCACGACGATCACGGACGGCTCAGTAAGCATTTCAGTCGCTTTTGAGGTTGGGAAAGACACGCAAGCCGCATTGGACGAGGTCAAAAGCGCTGTCGATCAAGCAAAAAGCGACCTGCCACAAGATATGGATGATCCAACGGTCTCAAAGCAATCGTTGAATTCTTCTCCGCTGATTACCTTCGTGGTGCATTCCGACAAACTGGACGATGCAGAACTGTCGTGGTTTATCGATAACGACATGTCAAAAGCACTGATGGCTGTCAAAGGCGTGGGTGAAGTTGGCCGTTTGGGCGGCATCGATCGGGAGATCAGGGTAGAACTCAACTCTAACATGCTCGACAGCCTGGGATTGACCGCCAATGACGTGAACACCCAGCTTGAAGCCGTGCAAACCTATCTGTCTGGCGGCAAAGGACGAATTGGCGGTGAAAGCCAGTCTGTGCGTACCGTGGTTGCGGCAGAAACTGCCGATGAACTGCGCGCAATGCCTGTCCCACTGCCAAAGGGCAGTTGGGTCAGGCTGGACGAACTCGGCACAGTAACCGATTCCCAAAGCGATTTGACCTCGCTTGCCTATCTCAATGGCAAACCCGTCATTGCCGCGCAGATTAAAAGGTCGAAGGGCTATTCCGATATCGCCGTCACCGATGATGTCCGTACAGCAATGAAGGCCTTTGCTGCGGCCAATCCGCAGGTGACGATCGAGGAAGCCTACAACACCATTGTTCCGACCGAGCAAAATTATGAATCGTCCATGGACATGATCTACGAGGGTGCGGTCATCGCAGTCTTGGTGGTCTGGATGTTCCTGCGCGATTGGCGTGCAACACTTCTGGCGGCGGTCGCTCTGCCGCTGTCGATTATACCGACATTCCTTGCCATGTATTTTTGTGGCTACACGCTGAACACGATCACGCTGTTGGCGCTGTCCCTGGTCGTCGGTATTCTTGTCGATGATGCGATCGTCGAAATCGAGAATATCGAGCGACACCTGAGAATGGGAAAAAGCCCCTTCGATGCTGCCATGGAAGCGGCAAACGAGATCGGCTTGGCGGTTATCGCCACAACCTTCACATTGGTCGCCGTGTTTTTGCCGACCGCCTTCATGGGCGGGGTGGTTGGCATCATCTTCAAGCAATTCGGCATCACGGCCTCAGTGGCTGTTCTTGCTTCTCTTCTGGTCGCGCGATTGGTCACGCCGATGATGGCGGCTTACATATTAAAGCCAGGCAGTACAGAAGAAAAAGAAGACGGTCGTTTGATGCGGTCCTATCTCTGGCTCGTAAAAGGGGCGCTCCGGCGTCGCTGGATACCGGTGCTGGGGACTGTCGGATTTTTGGCATTCACGCTTCTGCTTCTGAGCCATTTGTCGACCGGCTTTTTTCCGGCATCTGATGATGCGCAAACCAAGGTCACCATCACGACGCCGACGGGATCGACGATTGAGACAACGGACGAAGCGTCTCGAAAGGCGTCCGAGATCATCGCCAAGGTTGATCATGTTACCTCGGTGTTTCAAGCAACAGGGACAGCCTCCACCGGAGGAGGTGCAAGCAGCACCACAACATCCAGCACCAACAGTGCCACGATTGTTGTCAACCTGACACCGATTGGCGAGCGCGATGTCAAGCAGTCACAAATCGAAGCCGATTTACGAAAAGCTTTGGAAAAAGTGCCGGGCCTGCGCCTCGAAACAGGCACTGGTGGCAATGGCACGGAGCTCACGCTCACCTTGTCAGGGGATGATTCCGAAATTTTGGAAAAGGCAGCCGCTAGCCTCGAGACGGGTCTGCGCACATTGTCAGGCATTGGCAACGTGACATCCTCTGCTGCCATGCAGTCGCCAGAGATCATCATCAAACCGGATTTGGCGAAAGCCGCGTCCTTGGGCGTGACGTCCAAGGCGATTGCTCAGGCTATTCGCGTGGCGACGGCAGGAGCGTATGATACCGCGCTGTCCAAGCTTAATCTTCCAGAACGTCAGATCAATATCCGGGTCATGCTGGACACAACAAATCGCCAGTCACTGGACGCAATATCTCTTATCCCGGTTGAGGGCAGCGCTGGCAATGTTGCCCTTGGGGCAATTGCTGATATTTCAATTGGGTCCAGCCCAAGCGAAATCAATCGGCTCGACCGATCACGCAATGTCACACTCACCATTGAGCTGAATGGCAGGAGCCTGTCCGAAGTCACCGCTGAGGCCGCCCAATTGCCAGGCTATAGAAACTTGCCACAAGGCGTAAAATTTGTCGAACAGGGCGAATTGAAGCGCCAAACTGAGTTGTTCAACAGTTTTGCGACAGCGATAGCCGTTGGCATCTTCTGCATCTACGCCGTTCTTGTTCTCCTCTTCCATGATTTCCTGCAGCCGGTCACAATCCTGATGGCAATTCCGCTGGCGCTTGGCGGGGCTATGCTGCCGCTTGTGCTCACCGGCACCAGCTTCTCGATGCCTGCGGTGATTGGTCTGCTCCTTTTGATCGGAATCGTCTCCAAAAACTCCATTCTGCTCGTGGAGTATGCGATTGAGGCACGCCGAGGAGGCATGTCTCGCTACGATGCCCTTGTCGATGCGTGTCACAAACGTGCGCGTCCGATCATTATGACCACAATCGCCATGGCTGGCGGCATGGCACCAGCAGCGCTCAGCCTCGTCGCTGGCGATTCGAGCTTTCGTCAGCCGATGGGCATTGTCGTGATTGGCGGGTTGTTGACCTCAACCTTCTTGAGCCTCCTGGTCATCCCAGTGGTGTTCACATTTTTAGATGACCTTCTCGTCTGGCTTAAAGCGAGGTTCGGACTGAGTTCGTAGACTTGCAACATCTGACCGGAAAATGGGAACAGGCGTTCCGCGGCCCCATGTCAAAGCGGAGGCAAGTCAACCAGAGTGTTTATGAACAGCAGTGATGAACAGAGTTCTGCGGATATTATGACTGATGGATAACGATCAAGGGACCTAAACGTGTGGCGTCCAAGCCAAGCGCCTTTTTAAGGAAGGCAAGCGCGTCTTTGGTATCCGCAATCTTGATCGTGCCGCTGACACGACGACGTGCCAGCGCTGAGCTCGCAATGACGATGCGGCCTCGGAAATGCCGGTTCATTTCCTCAACGACATAGGAAAGAGGCGCGTTGTCCACGGCGATTTGTCCGCGCCTCCATGCGAGAGCGACGAGGCCGTCGACTGGTGTCACGTCTGTCGTTTTCCTGGCGTAATCGTAGACCGCCTGCTCGCCTTCGTTCACCCGCAGAGAGGCTGCGTGCGCGCCATCGCGCTCAAGCTGCACCGCATTCTCCGTGACTGTCACCTCGGTATCCTCTTTGCCGTAGCGAACATCGAACGCTGTGCCGAGTGCGACCACCTTTGTCTCACCAGCCACAACCGTGAAAGGTCGTTCAGGCGCATGAGCGACCTGAAAGAACGCTTGGCCCCGCAGGAGGCGGATGATGCGGTGACCCTCGGTAAAATCCACGGCAATTGCCGAGGAGGCATTGAGCTGGACAATGGAACCATCCTCCAGTGTACGAACGGGGGTTTCGTCGGTACCGGCGATCATGTCCGCTTGAATGCGCAGCGGCCCATCGAGTGCGAAGAAGGCGCCGGTTGCAAGGGCTGCCACCAACAGTGTTGCGATGATCGGCTTGGCCAGGTTGCGGGGGCGCATGTCGATATTGGCCAGAGCAGGATCGGACTGAATCGCGCGGCTGGCGTCGCCCATCAGAAACTCGGCTGCCCTGTAGGTCCGACAGTTTTCCGGGTCGCGCTTCAGCCATGTCTCAAAGAGAGCCCGGTCGTCCGGCGATTGGTTTGGGTCACCGTTGCGCAAAAGCCAGTCGGCCGCCTCGCGGTTTCGTCTTTTCTGACTGTCACTCGATTCCTTGACCGACATAGTTTACTCCGGACGCATCCTACGACCTCTACAGTGTCATACGCCATATATGGCGCACAAAGGTTCGCTGTAGCGCTTTATATCCGCTGCATAATTTTCGCCTTAAATCGATTCCGCTTTAAGGCAGTATACAGTAGACGTTTGACATCCACGGTTTAGGACACTGACAACTGTCCAATCGCAAGGATGTGACCGTTCTGCGTTCATGATACGGGATTCTTTGGGGATCAAGAGTTTGTCAGGGACAGGTGGTCACCGGTCTTCCCGAAAAGACAAACCAAAACAAAAGAAACGAGAGTCTGTCTGGTTCAATTTGAACCTGACTGACTCTAAAGAATCCGGTCAAGGCAATGGGCAAACGCACGCCGTAGGTGCCGGTCGACCATGTTCCTTGAGATGTTGAGCCTGGTGCTGATCTGGTCTGGTGTCAGATGATGGAGGCGATGAAGAATGAAGACGACACGTCGCCTCTCTGGCAGTTCCGCAATCGCTTCGCGAAGGGCTGCAAGCCGCGCTTCTATTTCCAGACCGTGGTCCGGCGCGTGCCCGGTACTTGGCGCCGAGAGGGCCTCCCGCTCCGATCCTGAGAACAGCCGGGTTTCCTTCGTTTCCCGGCGTTGGCGGTCAATGCCGAGATTGATGGCGGCGCGGCAGAGAAAGGCCTTGATCGACCGCTTGTTCAGCAGAACCTCTGGTTTGGCGGCGAGCTTCACATAAAGATCGTGCACGACGTCGCGGGCCGTTGAGCTTGGGTGTCCCCGTCGGCGCACCGCATTGGTGATATCAGCATAGTGTGCTTCCATGGCTCGATTGAGCAACTCGCTGCTGTCAACGGTGTCCCAGACAAGGGACGAGGAGGAAGATCTCGACATCTGCACATGGTTCCCAGCGGACGGTAGGTCAGAATAGACGCGGCTGAACCGTCATGGGGAATGGCTAGACAATCCCGAAAAGACGTGCAAGTGCAATGCTTTAGAAATATGGGGCTTCATTCTATTACGGCGAGATAAAAGAAGACTTTAAAACTCATCTTTGTGTCTGATTTCCTTGTCTGAATCCGTCTGATCGCCTTCACCTGCTGGTGGCAAAGCAAACCGGGTCTTATCAAAAATAGCAAGAAGTGTGATATTTTGGTGACATTCCTTGCGGCCTCAGAGAAGGCTGCTTCAGAGCGGAATGCACAAAGGCGTTCCGGCAACGGGATCACGGATCACCATGCTCTTGACGTTGAAGACATCGGCGATCGTTTCTGCACTGATAACCTCGTCAGGTGTTCCGATAGCCCTGATCCGACCGCCCTTCAACAGGGCAATGTGTTCGGCGTAGCGTGCGGCCTGATTGATGTCGTGCAGCACCGCCACGACGGTCTTTCCGCGCTTTGCGACCAACATCGTAATCAGCTTCATCAGTTCAATCTGATGCTCGAGGTCGAGATAGGTTGTTGGCTCATCAAGAAAGATGGTCTCACCCTGTTGCGCCAGCGTCATGGCAATCCAGGCGCGCTGCCGCTGGCCGCCGGAAAGCGTATCCAGCATGCGGCTTGCAAGATCTGTCGTGCCCGTCAGCATGAGGGCCTCGTCGCACGCCTGCTGATCCTCAAGACACCAGCGACTGAACAGCGACTGGTGCGGATAGCGCCCTTGACGGACGAGATCGGCAACGGTCAGCCCCTCCGGCGCAACAGGCCCTTGCAGCAACACGCCCACTTTTCGCGCCACCTCGCGGGTGGAAAGCTGCGATACATCAAAGCCATCAAGGATAATGCTGCCAGCGGATGGTTTCATCAACGCTGCGAAAGCGCGCAGGATTGTCGATTTGCCGCTGCCATTAGGGCCAAGCAGCGCTGTAAAGCGCTGTTGCGGAATGGCAAGATCGAGATTTTCGACGATACGCCGGTTGCCATAGGCAATATCAACGCCCTTGCTGGTGATTCTGGCAGCGCCTTGCGGATTAGTGGTCATGGCGACGTCTCCAGAGAATATAGCCAAAGAAGGGAGCACCCACGAACCCGGTTACGATTCCGGCGGGGATCTGCACCGGAGGCAGGATGACACGACCGATGAGATCTGCGGCGACAACCAGACAGGCACCAACAAGGGCAGCGACAGGAAGCATCCGAGCGTGGGACACTCCTGCCAGCCGACGCGCGATATGTGGCGCGACAAGGCCGACAAAGCCGATGAGACCGGACACGGCAATGGCGGCACCAGAGAGTACGGTCACTAGCAGGATCATCAGGCCCCGTATGCGATCGACGGGCTGGCCGAGGCTCCTTGCACTATTGTCACCGAAGCGGATGAGGTCGAGTTCCCGCGCGGCGAGAAGGGTGAGTGCGATTGGCACGATGAGCCAGAGCGCAAGCAACCGGACCTTGACCATGTTGGCGTCATAGACGCTGCCAGCTAACCATACCAGCGCCCGCTGAACGTCGCCAATGTCGCCGAAGGCTGACAGGAAGGTGGTGCCGGCGGAAGCGAGGGCGGAAAGACCGATGCCGATCAGGATGATGCGCAGCGAAGACGTGCCGCTGCGCCAGGCGAGCGCAAAGACGGCAAGGGCCATGGCGCTGGCACCCAAAAAGCCCGCCACTTGCAGAAGCGCCACAGGCGGATCATTGATCAACACAATGACAGCCATGGCCGCGGCAGCCGCACCGCTGTTGATGCCCAGAACGCCCGGATCAGCAAGCGGATTGCGCATGATGGCAATGCTGACCGTTCCGGCGAGCGCGAGTGCTACGCCAACGAGGAGCGCCAAAAGAACGCGCGGAAGGCGCAGATCCCAAACAATCATTTCGCTCTGCAACTGGGCACGGCCCGTGCCCATCAACACGTCGTAGAGTTCACGCCAACCCAAGGACACGTCGCCAAAGGCGAGACTTGCTGCGACGAGAACTGAGAGCAGAAGTATCAGGACGAAGACAAGCCGGATCATGCTCCGTCCCTTAGCCGTGTGCGGGCGAGATAGAGGAAAAACGGCGCGCCGATCAACGCAATGGTGACACCGACCGGAAAGCTCTGGCTGCCAAACACCAATCGTCCGGCCGTATCTGCCACGATCACCAGCAAGGCACCGCCAAGTGCAGAAAAAGGAATGATCCAGCGATAGTCAACGCCGATGCACATCCTGGCCACATGGGGCACGACAAGCCCGACGAAGCCAATCGGTCCGGCAAGTGCGACGGCACCACCGGCAAGCAAAATGACCACGGCGACCGATAGGCCGCGCCAGAGGATTTGGTTTTGGCCGAGCGCGCGCGACGTATCCGCGCCAAGGCTGATTGTTGTCAGATGACGGCCAAAGGGCAGGGCAGCGATGAGCCCGGCAATGATATAGGGTGCAACGGTCTTGACTTGCTCGATGTTTCGCCCCGTGACAGAGCCTGCGGTCCAGAGGCGCACGGCATCAAGAGTGCTCTGATCGAAGATCAACATAACTGTAGTCACAGAGGTCAGGAAGGTCGCAACGATGGCGCCCGCCAGCACGAGCCTGAGCGGGGATTGCCCCACCCTTCCCAACAAGCCCAGCACATAGACAATGGTCGCCGCGATGGCCGCGCCGAGAAAAGCAAACCAAACGTAGATGTCGCCGATACCGGAGCCGAAAATGGCCATGATGGAGACCACTGCAAAGGCCGCGCCTGCGTTGATGCCCAGCAGGTCCGGTGAGGCGAGGGGATTGTTTGTCACTGCCTGCATGATGGTACCGGAGACAGCCAGTGCGCTGCCTGCAAGCAATGCCGCAAGGGCACGTGGCAGGCGAATGGTCATGACGATCAGGTGATCCCGCGACGTCTCGGATGCGAAGAGTGCAGAGATGACTTTGGCGGGCGGCATCATCGCCGCGCCCAGCGAGATGGCGAACACGGTGGCGAGCATGAGCAGACAGAGCAATGCGGCAAGCGCAAGCATCCGTCCAGCATCGGTTTCTGCAATATAGCCAGCCGTGCGGTCGGTCATGGGGCCGTCAGGATGAAGCGTTCGACATCGTCGAGGATACGGTTTGCCGAACTGATGCCGTAGAAGCTCTGCCAGGGGCCGCGATCGACCCGATGGGCGCGACCTTCGCGAACAGCGGGCAGCAATTGCCAGAGGGGATTTTCCGTTACCTGCTTTTCCAACGCGTCATCCGGCCCGCTTTCGAAACCGCTGGCGGAAACATAGAGCAGCACGTCGCCATCAAGATTTGCCAGTTCCTCCCAGTCTGGCCGCTTCACGATCGTGCCGTCGGTCACGGTCTCATAGGCCGTGCGCTTCACGCCTGCTTCATGCAGCACCGCAAAGGGGGCGTAGGCGTTCGGTCCGTCGACAAACACGACAAACCGATCAGGGGCCAAACGGACGGTGGAGACCGTGAGTTTCTTGTCTTTCACGCGTTCACGAATGGCCGAGACACGGTCATTATAGGCCGTCAAGGCACTCCTTGCCACACCTTCACGACCGGTCACTTCGGAAAGGCGCTGGAGATAGACCTTCCAGTCCATGTGCTTGAAAAGCACCGTTGGTGCAATCTTGGCAGCCTGCTCAAAGATGCCTGAATGAGCCTCCGCAGAACCGATGATAAGATCCGGCTTCAAGGCTGCGACACGTTCCAGGCTTGGCTCCCTGGGATTGCCGAGATCGACCATTTTTTCGGCCCTGACCACCTCGAGCACTTCGCTTTCCGTGATTGCCATATAGGGGGTGGCGATGACAGGCGCCTTGAGTTCGATCAGCATTCCAAGTGTGATCAGCGGGTCGAGCGTGACGATCCGTTTTGGCGCAGCCGGAATGCAGAGGGGCGGATTGTAGACGTCCTCGGTCAGAAAGGTCCCCTGGCAGGCGGCCTGCGCCAGTGAACCGGTCATAAGAAACGCGAGGAGAAACAGACAGAAACGCAAGAGGGCCACCATTTTGTCGCCGGAAATCGAAAACGGCTGCGGGGTAATGCCCCCGCAGCCCGAGATAATCAGAACTTCGCCCGGAGGTTCAATCCGAATGATCGACGCTTGCCAGCCTGGCCGTAAGGCAGAGAGTAATCCGGATCAATCAACGTGAAGTATTTTTCATCCGTCAGGTTCTCCGAAAACAGCGTCACTTCCCAGTTGTTCTTCTTGAAGCCCACCTGCGCGTTGACGATGAAGCGCGCATCGATCTTGTACATGCCATTCGTACCGAAGCGCGAATTATAGCTGGTCGTGTATTTGGCATCGGCACCGACAAAAACTCCATTTTGGAACTCGTAACGTCCGCCAAAGCCCAGGCTCCATTCCGGTGCTTCGGGAAAGGATTTGCCGTCCTGCGGTTCGCTGAGTGCGGCATGGTTGAAGTCGATGAACTTGGTGTTGAGGTAACCGATCGATGCAAAGGTCGTTAACTGGTCCGTGACCTGCATGGACGGTTCGATTTCGAAACCCCAGGACCGAGATGTGGCGGCGTTCGAAATGATGCGATAACCGGGGATCGAGGGGTCAGGCCGGATCTCGACCTGCTGATCCGAATACTTGGTGTAGAACAGATTGGCATTCAACGTCAGGCGGTCGTCCAGCAGCGTTCCCTTGTACGAGAGTTCGATGTTCTTGGAGTATTCGGGATCATAGGTGCCGAGTTCACCCGTCACGCGGTCGAGATAGGACCCACCCGAGCGGAAGCCTTCAGTATAGGTGAGCCCCACCTTCTGGTTGCTGCCGAACTCCTTGGATATGCCGATTTTAGGAACGAAATTATACTCGGTGAGGGACGTCGGGTCACCAGTCAGGACAGGGGAGTCATCGATCAGACCGGAATAATTCTGCTGGTGGTCCTTGTCTCTCAGGTAATCCAGGCGTCCGCCCAGCGTCGCAAACCAGGTCGGCGCAAATTCGTAGGTCGCTTCACCGAAGATGGCCAGGTTCGCGGTTGTGCGGTGCTGCGTGTCATTCTGCTGGTAATAATCGAACGCAACGATATCCGTGGCACCATCCCACTTTTCGTAGCTGCCATAGATGCCGGTCACCCATTTCCAGCGATCGCCTTCGTAGTTCAGGCGGAATTCCTGGGTGAGGATGGAGTTGTCATCTTCGCCGGTGATACCGTTGACGACATTTTCGGTGCCATAATCAATGGAGCGCCGGTTGTTGATGCCATATTGATAGCCGGTCTGCGATGTGAAGCGCAGGGTTTCAGAAATGTCGTGGGTGACCTCAAGTCCGAGATTATGGGCCTCGGTCCAGCGATATTCGGTGTACGTGACAGGCGCGTTATTGAAATCGCCCCGTCCCGAATAGAGCCCGACGAGTGCGTCGTTCGGCCGGTCCTTCGAATAGGAATAGGTGAGCACTGCGCGGGTATCCGGCAGCTCTGACGGCGTCAACAGCAGCTTGGCGCGCGCTATGCCGCTGATATCGGTGATCAAATCGTCGTAATTGTCGTATGACTTGAAATCGGAGTAGCTAGGCTGGGCCTTCGAACGTTCATAGGACCCGGAGAGCCGTAGCGCGACTTGATCCTCGACGATAGGCGTATTGACCGTGATGGCGGTGCCCACGAGATTATCGGTACCAACGGTGGTGGAAACCTCGACTTCTTTCTCGAAGGTCGGATCCTTCGATTTGATATAGACGGCTCCGGTCATGGCGGCGCGGCCGGAGAGCGTCGATTGCGGGCCGCGATAGACCTCGACCTGCTCAACGTCCCAGAGATTGCGTGCGCCGAAGCGGGCATTGTAGCGCGTCTGAAGGATGCCATCGATATAGATGGAGCCTGCTGGCCCACCGGACGATACCAGACCCTCGGAACTCATGCCGCGGATCACGAAACCAGCGTTGACTGTGGCGCTGTCCATCGTATTCGCCATGCGACGAAACGTTTCCTGCGTGGTGCGGATCTGGCTGTTCGCCAGGCTTTCGGCCTTGAGAATAGCGACACTGCTTGTCGTACCGCCGAGGGTGGTCGCATTGCGGGCACCGTAGATCACGATGGGTTCGAGCAGGGTCCCGTCCTGCTCCGGGTTTCCTGAGGCAGAAGTCGCATTCTGCAAGGTGACGCGGTTTTCGCCGGCAAAGCGCGCATCGACGCCGGTCCCTGCAAGCACGGCCTTCAAGGCCTGTTCGGGTGTCAACGTCCCATTCACGCCGCGGGTTGATTTGTTTTGGGCAACCGACGCGTCGAACAGAATCTGGAGGCCCGTCTGTGCAGCAAGGCTGTTGAGCGCCGGCGTAAGCGGACCGGCCGGTACGGAAATCGCGTGCTGCGACATTTGAGCCTGCGCCTCACGCACCATTGCCGGCACGGGCGGTGTCAACATCACAAGCGCCGATCCTGCTAAAAGGACGGCTCTGAGGCTCGCCCGGGCCTCGCGTGTAGTGGAAAAAATCTTCGTCATAGAACCCCCAAACTCTCCGGTACTCAAGGCTTTTCAGCCCACCGTAAGGAGCAACTCCACATTGTGCTCGGGAGGTAGACGATTGCTTTTCCCGGTTTGGGACTCCGATCGTTAAAAAAAATCGATAAGGCAGTCAGGTTCAATTTTAGCCTGACAGACTCTCATCAGCGACGCCGAGATGTTGACGCATGGCCAGGCGCAACTCTTCGTCCCGTTCTGCAGGTGCCTTCAGGACGCAGGTCGGACAGTATTCTCCGCCCTTCACGAGGTAAAATCGACAGCAGCCGCCGCGTTGACGGAAGGTGTATGAAAATTCCTGCTGGTTTTTGTCGAGTACACTCAGATCGAAATAGTGGAGCTGACGGTTGGCAAGCGGCGAACCGGGCACTTTGAGGATCTGCATTGCAGATGCCTTGGCCGCCTCGACTCTGGCGAAACGGCGGCCGGAATCGAGAAAGCGACCGGCAATCGCATCAGCGGCGAGCCGCCAGAGCGCCGAGCGAGAAAGGCGCGTGCGCGCGTGGATCGCGTCGATGACGGGGCGAAAATGCCGCTCTATTTCGGCCCGGAACCGTTCTTCGGCAGCGGTGTCGCCCAATTGGCCCTGCCAGAATGTCTCTTCGAGGAAACGGACATGGGCGCGTCGCACCCGGTGCGTCTCCCCCTCATGTTGCTCTTGCGTCGTGTAGAATGAAAGAGCGACGCAGGCCGGTGATAGGTTAGGAATGAGGCCAAAACCAGCGAAGATCGGCACAGTAGCGGCGGCCAGAATGTAGCCGTAGTCGGTCATCAACAGCGCCGCAGCCGTCTTGATGTCGGTGCCTTCGTTCAGCGATTGTTCGAAGGCGAGAAATTCGCCAAGCGCCGCATCGTCGGAAAAGAATGCCTCGGTCGTCGTCCATTCTGCGCCAGCCGGACCGATATCCGCACGGACATCCGGCATATAGGCGGCCTGCGCATCAAGGGCGCGGCGGACCAATGCCTCCTCCGATGTTGGTATGTCGATCGCGGCCGTCATCGCTTAACCCTCACGCCTTAGGCGATTTTCGCCAGTTCCGAACCCCAGTTTCTAACCAGAGAGTTGCCAGTCGTGCGGGCAGCGTGTCAAGTACCGGGCGCTCCAGCATATGCGCGCCCGCGACCTGATGCAGGCGCGTGCCGCCTGTCACGAAATCACACCAGGCTGCGGCGGCCTGCCGGTTTACAAAGGCGTCTCCATCAGAGAGGAAAATATGGGCGGGACAATCGAGCGTGCCGCGCGTCGCGTCATGGGTATAGGTCTCGCATATTCTGAAATCATTGCGCAGCACGGGTTCGAAAAGCTCCATGGCGTCGGGATTATTGAGGATTTCAGCGTCTGTTCCGCCGAGATCAATGAGCGCTTGTCGAAAGGCAGCGGCTTCCATCGTGTGGAACGGCTCTCGCTCATAGACCATACGGTCCGGCGCATTGCAGCCGAGCGCGAAAAACACTTCCGGCATCCGCAAACCCGCTCCCAAGAAGCGCCGGGCGATTTCATAGCCGAGGAGAGCACCCATCGAATAGCCGAAAATCGCATACCGCCCGCCGATATATGGCTCAAGCTCAACGGCCAGCTGATCGGCAAGCGCATCAATTGACCTCGGTGCCGGTTCGCTATAGCGCGCTTCGCGGCCCGGCAGTGCGACCGGATGCACCGTCATCGTGCTCGGCGCGGTTTGTACCCAGTTGCGGAAAAGCCCGGCCCCGGTGCCTGCTGGCGGCAGGCAAAGAAGCACGGGGCGTGATGGCGTTATAGTCATATGTCAATCTCGATATGGTCTGTGGTCTGGGATTCCTGCGGGCGAAGGCTGTCGATATAGGCCGCAAGTTCCGCAAGGACGGGGTGCTCAAACAGGACGCGCATTGGCACCGGAACGCAAAACGCGCCGCGAAGTCGGCTGGCGACGCGCACGGCCAGCAGCGAATGGCCGCCAAGCTCAAAGAAGTTAGCCTGCCCATCAAGGGGACCACATTTGAGCACCTCCGTCCAGATTTGCGCCAGTGTGATTTCAGTCGCGGAAGGCGTTGCGGATGTCGGGATGCCCGATACTGCCTGTTTCAGTGGCATCAAATGGGTGCTGTCCCCAGAACCGCCTTCAGAGAGACCGCCGACCGCCATCGCCGAAGGCAGTTCATCCAGAATTGCGCACACATCTGTGGTGGATGAGCGGATCATGATGGAGATAATATCAACCAGTCGTTCAAGCAGATCTGCTGCGGTCTCAGATGCGAGCATGTCGCGGCTGAAACCGGCCATCAGCGTCAGGCCCGTCGGGTGCGGTGTTGCCCAGAGCGTGAGCGGAAAATGGGTTCGCTCGTCAAAGTCGATGCCTTCAGTTTTGAGCAGTGCAGGCGCATCCGTCCGCTTCGCCTGCGCCGGGAAATTCTCAACAACGAGCAGCGTGTCGAAAAGCGAAACGCCTGGGCCTTGGATAGCGGCGAGGGGTACATGGTCGTGCTCGCCCGTTTCGGCATGGGCTTTCTGAATGGTCGCAAGCCAGTCCGAGACGGATTGGCCCTCATCGAGGCGGACACGCACGGGCAGCGTGTTGATGAAGAGGCCGATCATCGTCGTCGCGCCCTCCAGCGTCGCCGGGCGCCCGGCTGTCGTTGTGCCGAAAATCAGATCACGGCTGCCGGTCTGGCGTGCAATCAGCAAACTCAACGCGCCTTGCAGCAGTGTGTTGAGCGTCAGCCCATGGGCGGCACCATAGGCCAGCACGGCCTCATGCAGTGGCTTTGGGACTTCCCGGCAGAGCCGCTCGAACTGGCCTGTCGCTTCCCCTGCCAGAAGCCGGGTTGTGCCCGCAAAACCCTGAAGTCGATCCTGCAAGAAGCGAAGCGACACGGCCCGCTCGCGTTTTTTAAGCCAACCGATGTAATCGCCGTAAGGGCGGGCGGGCGGAAGGGCTGGCTCGGCCTTGCCTGTTGCGCGTCGGTAGAGCGAGAGCACTTCGTCGAGCAATTGACGGATCGACCAGCCGTCGAGGATGATATGATGGTAGCAGACAACCATGATCGACTGGTCTTGTCCGGTTCGAATCCATTGGACCCGGATCAGAGGCGGACGGCGCAGGTCAAACGGCTCGGCCCTGTTGGCGGAAAACAGCGCTTGCAGCCGTTCACGCTCACTAGCAGCATCGCTGCCGGTCCAGTCGAGCCTATTGAATGTCACCGCAAGGCTGCGGAAGGCGATCTGGAATGGCTCGTCGCGCTCCTCCCAGAAGAACCCCGAACGCAGGATCGGATGGCGGTCGATTGCGCCTTGCCACGCCGCCTTCAGAGCGTCCGCATCGACGTGTCCGGTGATGCGCAGCGCCGTTTGCGGCATGTAGAGGCCGTCGCCGGGGGAAGACACCGAATGAAAAAGGATGCCCTCCTGCATCGGGGCAAGCGGATAGATGTCGGCAATGTTGTTGCGCTCAAAGCGCTGGCTCGCATTCTGCATGGTGTCCTCAGAGATTGCGCAGGATGGCTTCGAGGTCATCCTGATCAAGTGTCATGTGCTTGAAGTCCGCAGGTGTATAGCCGGCTTCGGTTGAAGTCAGGCAGAAATCGACTAGGCTTTCGAGATGGTTTTGCAGCCCCGCTGCGAGTGTTTCGATTGTCTGCCGATCGTGAACCTGCCGGGAATAGGCAAGGCGAATGCGCAAATGCCCGCCGCTGATGATTGCATTGATGTCAAGCAGCACCCCGCGCGGATTGCCAGCACCTCGCGGATCACCCGCCGGTTCAGTTGCGCGTGACAGCAACGCATCGCCGGAAAACAGCGTGTCCGTCTGACCAAGATAGTTGAAGCGGATCTCGGCGATATCCTCCAGCCGTGGCAATGCCACGCCCTTCAGATATTTCAGGACGCCATAGCCGATGCCATCGTTCGCAACACGGCGGAGGCTTTCCTTGACCGAGAGCAAAGTGGTTCGGGTGTCGCGCCCGGTGACATCGAAGAGAACGGGATAAAGGCCTGTGAACCAGCCGACGGTGCGGCTCAGATCGACGCCTTCGAACAGGTCTGCCCGGCCATGACTTTCAAGGATCAGCCGGAGCCTGTCGTGTCCGGTCCAATCGCGGATTGCATTATAAAGTGCCGCAAGCATGACTTCTTCGGCATCGATTGGATAGCAGGACGGCACGTCCCGGAGAAGGCGTCCGGTGAGGTCAGGATCGATTGTCAGATCAATGATCTCAGTGTCGCCAGCGCAATTGCTGCCCGAACGGTCCGTGGGGATCGCTGCGGTCTTGGCCTCGGTCATCGTGCGCCAATGGTCCTTTTCACCATCGAACACCGCGCTGTCTTTCAGCCTGCGCACCCAGCTATCAATGCCTGTTGTTCTGGGCGGCAAGTTCATCTCAAGGCCGGCTTCGCCAGCTGCGAGGCATGTTTGAAGGTCATCAAGCAGGATGCGCCATGAGACGCCGTCGATCACGAGATGATGCGCTGCGATCAGCAGCCGTTGCTCACACCCGTCGATGGTCACAAGCGTGGCACCCCAGAGCGGGCCTTCGGCGAGATTGAAGCGGCGTTGCAGCGCATTCGCTTCGCGAGAAAGCACGGCATCGGCTTCGGTTGCCGTACAACGGGTGGAACGCAGCGGCGGCGCTCCTTCGGCTTCCGTCACGACCTGACGCCACTGTCCGTTTTGCTGGAAGAAACGACCGCGCAGCGCATCATGGGTCTGGTGGAGAAGGTCCATGGCGTTTTGAAGCGTCTTCTCATTGATCACTCTGCCGGGTTTCAGCACCAATGCCTGATTCCAATGGGCCATATCAGGGTAATTCTGCTCAAAAAACCAGTGCTGTGCCGGGCCAAGCGGAATGTCTCCGCGCATCGGTCTCGCCTCGGGCAATTCTGTCGCCAGATCGGAGACGGATGCGGCAAGGGCTGCAAGCGTTGAATATTGGAAAATATCGCGTGGCTTGATGGCAATGCCAACGCGGCGGGCGGCAGCCACGACCTGAATAGCGAGGATTGAATCTCCGCCGAGCGCGAAGAAGTTGTCGTTGCGTCCAATCGCTTCGCGTCCAAGAAGTTTCGCCCAGATCGCGGCGATTTTCTCTTCATAGCCGTGGTGCGGTGTCTGGTCTTCTGCGACCGTCGTGGATTCATCCGATGGGTCGGGCAGCGCCTTGCGGTCGAGCTTGCCGTTCGGCAGGCGCGGGAGCTTGTCCAGCATCGCAAAAAACGTCGGCACCAGATGGCGCGGCAGTTCTCGGCTCAGATGGGCAGAGAGCGCCGCCTTACCGACAGGTGCCGCCACCTCAATCCAGGCGGCGAGGCGGGCATAGCCGGTATTGTCCCGCCAGGCATCGACGGCAGCACCTGTCACGCCCGGATAGCGCATCAGCACGGCCTCGACCTCGCCCGGTTCGATCCGAAAACCGCTGATCTTCATCTGGCGGTCGGCGCGGCCGAGATAATCGATATTGCCGTCGGCCAGCCGACGAACGCGGTCGCCGGTCTTGTAGAGCACAGGGGCTTGGCCAGCCCTGTCAAACGGGTTCGGCAAGAAGCGCTCCGCCGTCAGATCCGGGCGATTGTGATAGCCGCGTGCGATACCCTCGCCCGCCAGATAAAGCTCGCCCGGCATACCGATTGGCACTTCATTGAGCGCTGCGTCAAGAACATGGGCGGTGGTGTTGGTGATGGGCTTGCCGATATGGATGGGCAGCCCCGCGTCATCGATCCGGCATCCCGTGGAATAGGTTGTGTCCTCGGAGGGACCATAGAGATTGTAAAGCGCCTCGACCTGTCCAGTGTCCAGAATCGCGCGTGCTAGGCTCGGTGGCAGCGGTTCGCCCGCAAGGCAGACCGTCTTTGCCTTAGCGGGCAACGGGCCAAACCGCATGAGTTCGGTCATCGGGGTCGGCACGGTGTTGATGAACGTGACCTCGTTTGCGAATTCTGCGTCCGGCAGTTCGAAAAGATCGTCAACGATGAAGATTCGCCCACCGGCGGCGAGCGTCACAAAAATTTCGAAGATGGAGAGGTCGAAGCAGACCGATGTTGACGCCAGCATTCCGACAAAGCTTTCCGCCGGGAACGTGTCGAGCGCCCAGTGTGTGAAGGCAACTGCATTGCGATGTTCGATTGCAACCCCCTTTGGCAGCCCTGTTGAGCCGGAGGTGTAGATGAGATAGGCGAGGTCGCTGCCTTCGGTCGTATGGGGGAGAGGGGCCCCGGAGACGGCCTGCGTTCCGTTCCAGATGGTGGTCGGATCGAGCGTTCGGATGTCGGCGAAGTCATCGCGCTCCTCCTGCGTCAAAAGCAGGGAGAGGCTTGCGTCCTTTGCGACAAAGGCGATCCGTTCCGCCGGATATTTGGGATCGAGCGGCACATAGGCAGCGCCCGTCTTCAAGACGGCAAGAATCGAAGCAATGAGGTCGATGGTACGTTCAAGGCAAATACCGACGGCACTGCCGCGTCCGATGCCAAGGGAGGCGAGATGCCGGGCGAGCGCCTCCGCTTGCCGATCAAGCTCTGCATAGGTGGCGCTCCTGTTCCGATCAGTCACGGCAATGGCATCTGGTGTGCGCTCGGTTGAACGCGCAAAGAAACCATGCAGGCTTGCTGGCACCGCATCATAGGTCTTTGCCGTCGCGTTCCAAGCGGCGATCTGCTGGCGCTGGCGCTCGGGCAGTCCGTCTATTTCGACCTGTGCTCGCTCAGGGGCCGATAGAAGAGCCTCGACCAAGGCCGTGAAAGCCTCTGCCATGTGGTGGATCGTCTCTTGGCGGAAGAGATCGCTGCGATAGATCAAGGTGCCGGAAAACTGATCGCCGCGATGGCGCAGATCCAGCGTCAGATCGACCTTCGACGTTTCCTGTGCGAGCACCACCGGGGTAACCGTCAGGCCATCGGGGCATGGGCTATGCGGCTCGTCGGCTTGCCAGGTGACCATCACTTGGAACACGGGATTGTGGCTCCAGCTTCGCTCGACTGAGAGGGCATCGACCACGCATTCAAACGGCGCGTCCTGATGGCGGAAGGCATCCAGAACGAGCAAACGTGTGGCCGCGACTTGCTGTTCGAAGCTTGTTGCAGCATCATGCGTCAGTTTCAGCGCCAGCGTGTTGACGAACAGCCCGATGACATCCTCCAGCGCGCGGTTTGGCCGCTCGGATACCGGGGTTCCGATGACGACATCGGACGCGCCGGAATAACGCGATAGCAGGGTCGAAAAGGCCGAGAGAAGCACCATGAAAGGTGTGGCGTCCCGTTCATGGGCAAAATTGACCAGACGGGCCGTGAGCGCATGATCGAGATGGAATGGAATGCTCCCGCCCTTGAACTCTTGGCGCGCACCGCGTGGAAAATCCGTCGGCAGTTCCAGAAGCGGGGGGGCATGTTCCAGCAGGCGGCGCCAATAGTCGATCTGCTCGCCCAGCGGCTGCTTTCGCTGCCAAGCGGCAAAATCACCATAGGTCAGGGTAAGCGGTGGAAGGTCTGCCACTTTGCCCTGTCGGCCAGCATCATAGAACCGCGTCAGATCCCGCAGCATCAGCTGAAGCGATTGCGCATCCGAGACAATGTGGTGGAGTGCTACGAAAACAACATGCTCGTCAGTGGAGAGACGGAAAATCCGGGCGCGGAAGAGCGGACCCGTCGCCATGTCGAACGGCTGCCTGCATGCAGCGGCAAGCGCCTCTGGCAGGGTGGCCTCATTCACATCTACGATTGCGATGTCTGGAATGTCGGTCGCACCGATCTCGACAGCAGGTTGGCCATCGCGATTGACGATCCGCGTGCGCAATGCCGGATGGCGTGCGGTAAGGGCTGTGAACGCGTGTTGCAGCACTTCCAGATCAAGCGCGCCATGAAAGCGGATTGCGGCGGGAACCGTGTAGGCGGCACTGTCTGGCTCCAGCTCGGCCAATGTCCAAAGCCGTTGCTGGGCAAAGGACAGAGGTATCGGCGCACCATCCGGGAGGGCATCGATGGCGCTTAAAGGTGCCGCCATCGGTGTCTCGTCACGCGCAAGGGCGGCGGCGAAATCCCTGAGGCGGGGAAACTCAAACAGTTTTCGCAACACGGCATTTGTCGGAAGCGATGACGACAGCCGGGCAATCATGCGCATGGCCAGCAGCGAGTGACCGCCAAGCCGGAAGAAATTGTCATCCCGGCTGATCGAATCGATGGCCAGCACATCGGCCCATGCATCAGCGACACGCTGTTCCGTTTCGGTCTCTGGCGGGCTGGACCCGGTGGCGACTGTTGCGGCCAGCGATGGCAGTGCTGCGCGATCAATCTTGCCGTTCGGCTGCTGTGGCAGGCGCGGCAAGAAGCACCAGAGCGTCGGCACCATATGCACAGGGAGGATATCGGACAGCGCCCGGCGCAGCTCGGTTTCGTCAAGTCTTACGCCGTCTTGGGGTTCGATGAAGGCGGCAAGCTGCCGATCAGTGCCTTGCGTGACAGCCACAACCGCCTTTTCGACGCCGGTAATCTGTTCGAGATTGTGCTCGATCTCGCCTGTTTCAATGCGCAAGCCGCGCACTTTGACCTGATGGTCAAGCCGCCCGCAAAATTCCAGATTGCCATCGGCCCGGCGGCGGATGCGATCCCCGGTCCGGTAAAGACGGGAGCCGGGTTCACTCGAGAACGGGTTGGCAATGAACCGCTCAGCGGTTTGCTCAGGTCGGCCAAAATAGCCGCGTGCAAGGCCCGTACCGCCGAGATAAAGCTCGCCGGAAAGACCCGGCGGGCGAAGGCGGCCAGTGCGGTCGAGAATATAGGCTTGCGTGTTTGGCAATGGCTTGCCGATGGGTACGACGCCGCCCTGATAATGATCGCCCTGTAACGGGACTTCCGTTGAAAAGCAGGTATCCTCGGAAGGGCCGTAGAGATTGAGGATACGCAGGTTCGGATAATCGCGTTTCAGGATGGCGACAAGCGCTGCTGGCAATGGCTCGCCGCAGAAGGTTGCAGTCTGCACGCTGTTTGGCAATCTGTGTTCTTGCAACAGTTCTTGCAGGAGGCTGGGGACCGTATTGATGAAAGTCACATCAACCTTGGCGGCAAGCTGCGGCAGTGCCAGAAAATGATCTGCGACAACGAGCGTGCCGCCGAGGACGAGGGGCGCATAAAGCTCAAAAATCGACAGGTCGAAGCTGATCGAGGTTGGCACCAGCATGCGCGCCACCTCTTCGCGGGTGAACCGCTCCCGCGCCCAATACATGAAGGTGACGACAGAGCGATGTTCTATCGCGACACCCTTGGGTCTGCCCGTCGAGCCGGATGTGTAGATGATGTAGGCGAGATGGTTCGGTGAAACTGTGGGCGGCACCTCCAGTCGGATGTCCGGCAATGTCGTGACGTCAACGAGGGTTTGCGCCTGCGTGACAAAGGATGGGCGGTGATCAGTGAGCAGGATGGTAATCCCGCTATCCTCGGCAATGAAGGCGAGGCGGCTTGGTGGATAATCGGCCTCGAGCGGCACATAGGCCGCACCTGCACGCATGATGCCAAGGATACCTGCGATCATCCGGGGTGAGCGGCGCATGCAAATGCCCACCCGGTCGCCGGGTTTCACACCAGCGGCCACCAGACTTGCGGCAATGCGCGAAGACTGCGCTTCGAGGTCGCGGTAGGACCAGGTGAGGTCGCCATCGGTCACCGCGTCCGCATCCGGCGTTTGCTCGACCTGTTTCAGGAAGAGATCATGCAGGCATTCGTCCACCGGATAATCCCGCACTGGACCGGAACCGGAAGCGATGATGGCCGCTTCTTCCTCAGGTTTCAGCAGAGAAAGTGTGGAGAGCCGCCGCGAGGGGTCGCGCACCACAAGCTCCAGCAGGCGCTCAAAACGGGCAAGCATAGAGGCGATGGTGCTCTCATTGAAAATCTGGCTCGAATATTCGATCTTGCCCTTGATGTCCGGCTGGTCGTCTTCGAGGTTGAAGCGCAAGTCATATTTTGTTGCCACTTCGCGTAGCGGATAGGGTTCAATCGTCAGTCCATGCAGGCCCGGCGGCGGGGCAATGCTGTGCTGAATGTCGAATTTCACGTTGAAGAGCGGGTTCAGGTCCGAGAGCGAGCGCTCTGGATTGATCGCTTCGACAAGGCGCTCGAACGGAATATCTTGATGGGCAAGGCCACGGCGCACAGCATCGGCTACCTTCTGGAGCAGGCCCGTGAAGGCCGGATCGCCGGACAGGTCGTTGCGGAAGACGAGCGTATTGACCAGCGGCCCCATCATGGTTTGTGTCTCGGGCCGGTCTCGGTTGGCAACCTCGCTGCCAAGGATGATATCGTCGCTGTCGGTATAGAGATGCAAGAGCACGTTGAAGGCGGCAAGCAGCAATGTGAACAGGCTGACATTCTGCTCGGCAGCAAGTGCGCGCAGCCTGAGCGACAATGCCCGGTCGATCAGAACGGGAAGATGCGCGCCGCTAAAGCTCGCGCTCAAGCTGTGTGGCCGATCCAATGGCAATTCCAGTACGGGCAGCTCGCCCGCAAGGCTTTCTGTCCAGTAGGCGAGCTGGTTGGCAAGGGCGGGTCCGTCCAGTAAATCGCGCTGCCAGAGCGTCCAATCGGCAAACTGCACCGGAAGGGGCGCGAGTGTTGCTGCTGTTCCTGTGGCTTCGGCATGGTAGAGCGTTGAGAGATCACGGGCAAAGACACCCATCGACCAGCGGTCGCTGATGATATGATGCATGCCGAGCGCCAGCACATGCTCGTCATCGTTTATTGCAACCAGCGTCGCGCGGATCGGCGGGCGGGTGAGATCATAGGGCGTCTCGACAAATGCTTTGAGCTGAAGACGGGCTTCCTTTTCCGGCTCTGGATGCTGTCGGCAATCGTGATAGCCAATATCAGCCGCGCCGGATGCCTCGACGATTTGCTGCGGCTGGCCATCCTCGCCCATCGTAAATCGCGTTCGCAGGGGTTCGTGCCGAGCAATCAGGGCGGCATAGGCGCGAGACAGGGCTGCGCGATCGAGCGGGCCTTTCAGCCGAAGTGCGAGGTTCATGTTATAGGCAACGGTGCCGGGTTCCAGCTGCTGCATGAACCAGAGGCGTTTTTGCGCCGATGACAGCGGAACCGCAGCCTCACGATCCGCCCGAGGCTGGATGCCGGAGGGGGCGGGAACCGTGATGCCCTGTGCTTTCAGCTTCTGTTCCAGCAGCGCCCGCCGCTCTGGCGAAAGCCCGGCGATCTTTGCGAAAAGTTCGTTCATTGTGCATTTCCTCCGGCGAGAAGCCTGCTCACATCGGCGTCGGACAGGGTGTCAACCTCGTTGAGAAGATCGGCGAGGGCAGAAAGGTCGGTCTTCTGCGTCATGCGCTCCAAAATCGATTGGGCGATGGCCGCAGCTGTCGGATTGTCAAAAAGCAGCTCGCGCATGGCAATATCGACGGGGAAGGCCTCCCGAAGTTTGGCAACGGCGCGGATGGCGAGCAGGGAATGGCCGCCGAGTTCATAAAAGCCGTCATCGGCCCCGATGGGTGACAGGCCAAGGATCTCTTCGAAAATGCCGATGATCCTCGCTTCGGTGTCATTGCCCGGCTTGCGGTAGGCGACACTGAGTGCGGGGCGTCCACGCCCGCCATCATTGGCGGCTGGTTCTTGCGCGTCGATGTCGGACGCGACCGGGGGAATGGCCCCACCCGAAAGCATGGTCTGTCCGGTTGCGCCGTTTTCAATCAGGCATCGCGTCAGATCCCATGCGGCCTCCGTCGATATCGCGAAGGCGTTCGCACGGCCCGTTGCCTGCAAGGTGGTGCCGGGATTTGCCTCGATCAGTGGATAGCCAATCGCGAACCATGGCGTGGTGCCGTTCTTGTTCTCTTCGGCGACAATCCGGTCGATGGCGTGGTGCGTGGCGGCATAGGCACCAAGGCCAAGCCCGCCAACGAGGGTTGAGAGCGAGGACTGAACGCAGCAAAAGCCGATTTTCCGCTTCGCCACAGCTTCACTGAGCGCATGAACCGGGCGCAGTTTGCTCGCGATATTATAGGCCCAATGGGCATCCGCCAGCTCACCAATCAGCGCGGCGGATTGATGGTTCGACTGCGGCAGGCTCAGAAAGATGCCGTCGATCCGGCCCAGTTCTGCCAAAACATCGTCCAGAGCGCCTTTCAAGGCGGCGGCATCGCCGCAATCGAGCTGCCGTTTGAGACGAGCCGGGTGTTCGAAAGCCGGTGCCGTAGAGTCTTGAAGCAGAGCGACGGCTGCGCCGAGCCCAGACAGAGCATCAACCCAGGTCTTGCCAACGCCATCAACGATATCGCCGATCACCACATAGACGCCGTTCCGCTTGAAATCCGGGCCGCCTTGCGGCACGTCAAACCGTTCCGTTTCCGGCAGCCAGCGATGCGCGCCGCGCAAGGCGAGCACATCGTCTTTCCCCGACAGGGCGTCGCGAATGCGCCTCGCGATATCAACAGGCCGTGCAGCGTCGATGTCGATATGACGGCAATGGAGCGATGGATATTCTTGGGCGATCACCTGAAGAGTGCCCGCAGTCAGAGCCTGCGGAATGTCGAGGTCTTCCAGACCCGTGACATCGGCTGCCGACCGAGTCAGAAGCGTCAGAGTGACCGCGCGGTCGTTCTTTGCCAGTTCCCGCACCAGCGCCAGAAGGGCTTGTGCAGCAGTTTCCGGCGCTTCTTGTGCGTTAGGTGTGAGAGGCCAGCCGAAGACGATATGGTCCGGGCTTGCTCCCCGCTCATCAAGGCTATCAAAAAGGCTGGCGTAGTCTTCGCTCATCGTGGGGCGGAGGCTGAAGCAGCGGAAGTCTGGTTCACTGAAACCGGTGCCGATCATTGCGCGATAGGGTTCAGCACCGCTCCGCTCAAGCTCAGAGGCAAGGATGGAGCCAAGCTGACCATCGTCAAAAACAAGCACGCGGCCCTTCAATCGATTAGGGCTGTGGCTCAATTGCGCACGCCGCCAATTGGTGCGGTAGAGGCCGGGGCCTTCAACCTTCGCGGCCGTCCTCTTGGGCGTGGCAGGCTCGCTATCCGCATCGACCCAGTAACGCTCACTTTGGAACGGATAGGTCGGAAGCCGTACGCGCCGCCGACCAGCCACTTCGGCTGAATCCAGAACGCCGTTCAATTGCCAGAACTGACCGACAGCAGACAAAACCTGCCCTGATTCATCCTTGCCTTCTGCAAGCGTCGCCACAATCCGGCTTGCATCCACGCCCGCCGCAGCGCTCAACGTGCCGAGTGCGCGACCGGGGCCGATTTCTATGAAAACAGGTGCTGCAAGGGATTGCAGCGTGCGTGTTCCGTCCTCGAAGCGGACGGGCTGCAACAGGTGACGCGCCCAATAGTCCGGGTCGGTGGCATCCTGTGCCGTCATCCATGTTCCCGTGACATTGGAAATCACAGGAATTTGCGGCGCCGACAGGCGAACGCCTGCAACGACATCGCGGAACTGTGCCGCAGCATTCGTCATCATCGGCGAATGGAAGGCGTGGGAGGTTTTCAGCAGGCGTGCGGCAATGCCCTTGTCTTTCAGGCGCACTTGTAGGCTTGCGATTGCTTCCACCGGGCCGGAGACAACGCTGACACCGGGTGCATTGGCAGCGGCCAGCGTAATGACCCCGTCAAGCCATGGCGAGATCGGTTCATCCGCATGCATCACCGCGAGCATGGCACCGGGTGCTTGCGCCTGCATCAACCGCCCGCGTGCAACAACGAGTTGAAGCGCTGTTTCGTGGTCGAAGACACCTCCAAGGCAGGCGGCGACATATTCGCCAATGCTGTGGCCATGCAAGGCCACGGGTTTTACGCCGTTGCTCATCAAGGCTTGCGCAAGCGCATATTCAACGGCAAACAGCGCCGGTTGGGCAAATGCCGTGCTGGCAAGGTCATCCGCATTGGAAAACAGGCAGGCTTTGAAGTTGATCCCCATCAGCCGATCCAATTCAGATGCGCAGGCGTCAAAGGGGGTACGAAAGGCTGGCAGGTCGGCGTAAAGCGCCTTGCCCATCGCCGTATACGGGCTGCCCTGACCGGGAAACAGGAAAACAGCTTGCGCTATCTCGCCTGCGGCGGTGCCGATTTGAGAGAGGTTGCGCAGGTTGTTGACAGCCTCTTTGGCATCGCGTGCGATGACGAAGCGGCGCTTGGCAAAATCACGACGGCCATGACGCAGAGTGTGGGCAACATCCGCAAGCGTCGGGGCGGCTGTATGATCTGAGCCTGCGGTAAGGTGTGCTGCGAGGGCCTCGCTGCTGGCTGCAAGCTGCTCCTCGGTTCGTGCCGACAAAAGCAACAGTTCCGGGCCGCTGCCTGCCTTTGATGCCGGGCTGGGTGGGGCCTCTTCCAGCACAACATGGGCATTGGTCCCGCCAATGCCGAAGGAACTTACGCCTGCGCGGCGCGTGCCGATCTGGTTGTCCCAATCGCGCAGACGTTGATTGACGAAGAAGGGGCTGGCTGCGAAATCAATTTGCGGATTCGCATTCTCGTAGTGGAGGCTTGCCGGAATCCGCCGGTTTTTCAGGGCCAACACCGCCTTGATGAAGCCTGCAATACCGGCGGCGGTGTCGAGATGGCCGATATTGGTTTTGACGGAGCCGAGCGCGCAGAAGCCCTGACGCTGCGTATCGCGACGAAACGCCTTGGTCAGTGCTGCAACCTCTATCGGGTCGCCGAGTTTGGTGCCCGTTCCATGGGCCTCGATATAGCCAATGGTGTCAGCGCGCACGCCTGCCATGGCCTGCGCATCGGCGATCACCGCCGCCTGACTATCGACCTGTGGCGCGGTGAAGCTTGCCTTCAACGCACCGTCATTGTTGATCGCAGAGCCAAGGATGACGGCGTCTATCGTATCGCCATCGGCAAGCGCATCTTCCAGCCGTTTCAGAACCACGATGCCCACCCCGCTGCCGGGGACCGTGCCGCTTGAGGCCGCATCAAAAGCGCGGCAATGGCCATCAGGAGACAGGATTCCGCCCTCGCGAGCGCGGTAGCCGGAGGATTGCGACAGTGCAATGCCGCCCGCCAGCGCCATGTCGCAATCGCCGGATAGCAGGCTTTGCGCGGCCATGTGGACGGCAACGAGCGAGGAGGAGCAGGCGGTTTGCACGGTGATGGCCGGGCCTCGCAGGTTCAGCTTGAAGGCTGTACGGGTGGCCAGAAAGTCCTTGTCATTGCCGACGAACAGCTCATAGGGGCTGACGGTCTCGCGGATGCGGCTATTGTCATGCAGGTTGAAGACATAGGTGTTGATGCCAGCGGCAGCGAAAACGCCAATCGGTCCCTTGTGACGATCACCCACATAACCGGCGGCTTCCAACGACTGCCAGGCGCATTCGAGGAAGACACGCTGCTGCGGATCGAGAATTTCAGCCTCGGCAGGGCTATAGCCGAAAAACCCCGCATCGAAGCGATCCGCACCCGGCAGCGGTGTGCTGGCGGCGACAAAATCCGGGAATGCCGCCATTTCCGCAGAGATGCCGCGTTGCTTCAAAACCTCCGGCGAGAGGCGCTCGATGGATTCCACACCATCTACAAGGTTTTGCCAGAAGCGTTCGACATCCGGTGCTCCGGGAAAGCGGCCAGCCATGCCGATCACGGCAATATGATGCCTGTTGTCATCAGAGAGAGGGGCGGCGGACAGGTCATTCATAACAAGGTTCCTTGATCTGTTCTCTTGGGGCGCTCAAAAATTGGGGTCACTCAAGAATTGGGGTCGCTCAGGAATGAAACGGGCAACCTTTGCCCTTGGGGTCGATGAGGCCGAGCCGGCCGCGCTCAAAGCGGCGCAGCGTATCGACGGCATTGCGGTCCTCGAAGCGCAGGCTTCCGCTATCCACGAAGCGCGAGCAGACGCCCGCATGGCTCTCGGCGAGATATTTATAGGCCGCAATAAACTTGGAATGGGCGCTGACGAGCTCATTCGGCAGCGTTTCAAAAATCGGGCGGAGATCCCGCCAGATGCTGATGAGGACGGCATGATCCCACGACATCAGGCCGCTAAAATCGTCCGATTCCACATGCGGCTGGGTCATGGAGGCGCGCACCGTCGCCTCATAGACGTCTTTCGGAAAACTCGCGGCGAGTTCCATGGACGCAGCCGAGGAGACAAGCAGCGTCGAGGCGGTATTAAGCTCCTGCTCGGCAGACGTGAGCTGACCGCGCTCCACCAGCAGCTGGAACCGGCGCAGCGAAACAATGAGCCCCTGAACGTTCAAAAAGAATGCCCAGTGAAACTCCCGCCAGATCGCATAGGGAGAGGGAGGGCTGAGAGCGATCATCGAAGCGGCTCCAGACCGAAGGTCCGGGCGAGCAAATGTGCGTGGCTTTCAAAGCCTTCCATCTGGTGGCGGACGTGGACGACGGGAAGGTCCGGGCTGCGGGCAAAGAGCTGCGTGACGGCGCGCACCGTCTGAATGAGGCTCCGCACCATGGCGACGGCGGGTTCTTCCGCAGACTGACGGTTGACGCGGAAATAGCGATCATAGTCCGTTGCCTGAAAGGGCGTGAGCGGCAGCCCCGTGGTTTCGATTTCCGGCCTTTCGCCTGCCGCCTTGCCCAGCTCAGTCAGCAGCGCGTCCAACTGTGCGGTGATCTGCGGATGGTCAAGCTTCATCGCCTCAAGCAGACCGGAAAGCACGTCATGCATACGGCGTTTCTCGATCTCGCTGAGCGGGGTTTCAGCGGGCAGTCCGTCAGGAAGCGGAAGGTCGAGCCAGCCATCATCGGCTGGTGCCTCCATTGGACCAGATGCCTTGACCTCTTTCAGGGTGATCTGGCCGCGAACCGGGCTTTCGACAGGACGGCTCTCCTCGCGCGCGGCATCCGGGTCGAGGGCGCGTTGATACTGGCTCAAGGCGGCACCTCCTTATTGGTTGACGGACATGTCGCCGTCCATCTGGCGACGAAGTGAAAGCGGGCGCATATCGGTCCAAACCGCAGCAATGTGGTCTAGGCAGGCTTGTTTCGACCCCTCGAAGCCGCCATCGCGCCAGCCAAGGGGGATGGTCTTGTAGGTCGGCCAGATCGAGTATCGCTCCTCGTCGCTGATGACGACGCGGTGTGGAAAATCAATGGTTTGGTCCTGGTTGCTCATGGTGTTGTTCCATCGGATAGGGGGATGAGGCCGAAACCTGCAAGCGATTGCAGGCCGTTCAGGAAGGCATCGTGGATGGCTGTGATGTCGCCATCCGAATGGGCGGTGGAAAGGAAGCCGCCCTTGTCGCCGCTGCGCAGGTGAATGCCAGCGGTGAGGAGTTCGAGCGACAGCAATCCCAGTGCAAGCGGCGGAATGCGGCTGCGGTTGACCGCAATCGAGAAGAAGGAGCCGAACTGCGTGAAGACAACGGGAAGCCGCGCTGCCGCAAGCGATGTATTGAGGCGCTCGACAAGGCTGCGCGTGCGTGCGTTGAGGCCATCCTGCAAAGACCGGCCCTGCTGGAGCATGTACGTCGCGGCTGCGCGCGCTGCCGCAAGTGCCAGAGGATGACGGCAATAGGTTCCGGCAAAAAAGGTCGGCTGGGCTGGGGGAACAGATTCATCCCCGAAAGACCAGGGGCCGCCGTCGATATGGTTCATCAAACGGTTGCTGCCCGCAATCAGCGCCAGCGGCAAGCCGCCACCGGCAATCTTGCCATAGGTCGCCAGATCCGCCTCAACTTCGAAATGGTCCTGCGCGCCGCCGGGTGCCACGCGAAAACCGCTGATCATTTCGTCGAAGATGAGGACAGCACCTGTTCGCTGCGTCACGTCGCGCAGCGCGTGCAGAAAGGCACGGGGCTGGACGTCGATATTGCGGCTTTGCACCGGCTCAACCAGCACGGCGGCAAAGGTTTCGCCATCCCGCTCCAGAATTTCCAGTGCACGCGGATCGTTATAGGGGAGCAAAACGACATCCTCGGCCGTCGCGGGCGAAATGCCGGGAAAGGCGGGCACGGTCCGGGCATCATCGGGACCAGCAATGCGGTTCAGAACCTGATCCGAATGGCCGTGATAAGACCCCTCGAACATCGCAATCTTCCGCCGCCCGGTGGCCGCCCGCGCCAGCCGCAGGGCGGTCATCACGGCTTCGGTCCCGGTATTGGTAAAGGTTACTCTTTCCTTGCCCGTCAGCTTGCAAAAGAGTGCAGCAGTCTCGCCTGCCAGATCAGATTGCGGCCCAAGCGCAAATCCCTTGGCAAGCTGTGCCTCAATCGCGTCGCGGATAAAGGGCGGATTGTGGCCAAAGAGGTTGATGCCCATCCCCATCAGCACATCGATATAGCGATTGCCGTCTATATCGTGCAGTACTGTTCCCTCCGCCCGGTCTACCACAATCGGGTAGAGCGCCTCCTTGGCCATCAGCGAGAAGGGAACGCCGATTGCTGATTTATCAGCGAGGACGTGCCGATTTTGCGCACTTGCGGCCTTGGACTTTTCTGTCTTCCTGTTGAACGCGGCTATGATGGCGGCTGCCGCTTGGGCGGGCGTTGGGTTGCTCGTCAACGCATTCATAGGGCGGTCTCCTTTGCAGTCTCAGCCTGCATTTCGGCCGAGGGCGCTTTCCGGCAGAAGAAATAGGCGGCATGGCTGTCATCGACCGGCCCGCCTTGCGTGCTGCGCAGTTCGGTGGAAAAGCCGCTTTCATGCAGGGCGCGTGACATGGCGTTGAGATCGTGACCCCAGATTCGGTTGACGACCGAATGATGCTCCCACCGGGTCCGCAAGCGGCTGAAGCGGGAGAGGAGCGCTAGGCGGATACGCCTGAACCGCGCCAATCGGACGAACAGCCGATCCAGCACGGAAACGGGATGCGCATCGGGACGGCGGTAAATCTCCACGGTGAAGGCACCCCGGTTTGCTGCCGGGTCATATTGCGGGGTAATCAACCACGCGAAGTCGGTGTTGATCTCGCCCTCCGTTGGATGGCCGCGCCAGTAGCGCGACATCTGGGCCGGATGGTTGACGTCGAAGACGAAGATGCCGCCCGGCGTCAATGCGCGGCTGACGCTCGAAAACACGGCGGCCAGATCATCGACGCTTTGCATGTGATTGAGCGAGGCGCTGGTGCAGAGCACGGCGTCAAAGGGGGTGTCAAAGGTGAAATTGCAGGCATCGCCCTCCGTGAAGGTCACCGACGGGGCGTTTTCGCGGGCATGGCGGAGCATGTCGGCGGAGCCGTCGAGGCCAGTCACGTTAAAACCGCGCTCAGCGAGAGCCGCCGCGAGCTGGCCGGTGCCGCAGCACAGATCCAGAATAGCACCACCAGTTGGCACATGGGGCAGCACCACACGCTCAATCGGACCGATCTTGTATGCGCCGTAGCGGGGGCCAAGTGTGCGGTTGTAAAGCCACGCCCAGTGATCGTATTTGCTTGCTTGTTCAAGCATATCTCTGCTCATTTTCTTTGGAAGGGTTGAGCGCGCCATTGACAATGAAAGCGCGCAGATAGGAGCGAAAAAGGCGAAGATCGAGCGCGGGCTCGACAATCGATACAGCCGCCAGCGCGCGATGTGTTTCACTGCGCTCAACGGTGCGGATTGCGCCCTGCGATGAACTGGCAGGTCGTTGTTCGAAAAGGCCCATCAGCGGGTAAAGCGGATGATCGGTCTCTTCCCGCGCAATGCGATCAAGTTCGGCACGCCATTCCAGCCGGGGAATGCGTCGCAGATGGAGCCCTTCGGCGGCTGCCGCCTCAAACAGCAGCGCAGACGAGACCGGAGAGGAATGGACCAGATGGAAGGTTTGACTGAGCGATGACGGCCTGTCCGCAAGGGCGATGATCGCGTGCGCAACGGTATCGACCGGAAGCATTTCCAGCGGGGTGTCACCCTCCGGCGCAAGGCCTGAGCGCAGATAGCCCTGCATGAGCCTGCACAGGATGTCGGCTTTGTTAAAGGTGCCGGTGCGGCTGTCGCCCGAAATCGCGCCGGGGCGGTAGATCGTCACCGGAAGACCGCGCTCTTTGGCGGCCTCCACAAGATGCTCCGCAACCCATTTGGTCTGGTTGTATCCGCCAGAAGGCAAGGGAAAGTCCCGGATCGTAGCACTTTCGGCAATGGCCTCGCCAGCGCCTCGCCGTGTCAGGGCGCTGAGCGAGGAGATAAGATGCAGGGGCCGTCCCCGGCCTGCCGCCGCCAGCCGGATCGCCTCGACCGTGCCGCCAACATTGGGAGCGCGGAGGCGTTCATAAGGATGCAGGTGATGAACCTCCGCACCATTGTGGATGATGGCGTCTACGCTTTCGACAAGTGCAGTGTACGTAGCATCAGAAAGCCCGAACCTCTGTTGTGAGAGATCGCCCGGCAGAGCTCTGATACGTTCCGCAAATTCATCCCGCCACAGACCGTAGGATTGAAGCGATTGGCGCAGGCGATCCGCCCCAGTCACGCCCCGGACGAGGCACGAGACTGTGCGAGACGTGTCCTTGAGCAATTCGCTGAGCAGATACGCGCCCAGAAAGCCTGTCGCTCCGGTGAGAAACACATGGCTCAAAGGATGAGTAGACACAATCCGCGCCGGAATGCGGAGGGCCGCATCAAGCTCGGTATCGGCCCGGCACATCTCCTCTTCCGTCATGAGGCTCTGGTTTCGGTTGCTCACTCTTGCCGCCAGTGCTTCGACCGTCGGGGCCTCGAAGAGATCGATAATGGCGATGTCGAGGCCGAAGGCCGATTTGGCAAGCGCCGATAGCCGCGTGGCCAGCAGCGAGTGACCGCCGATTGCGAAGAAATCATCCGTGGCAGAAACAGGCGCGCACCCGAGGATTTGCGCAAAAATCGCAGCAATTGCTTTTTCCGTCTCTCCTTCCGGCGGACGGCCAGCCTGTTGCGCCAGATCCGGAAGCGGAAGTGCTTTGGTGTCGATCTTTCCATTGACGGTGAGTGGCAAGCGATCAAGCCAGACAAAGGCATCCGGCACGAGGTAGCGGGGCAGACGTGCGGCGAGGAATGCCTTCATGTCCACGGCGCTGATAGGGGTTGCATCCTTGGCGACGCCGTAGGCAATGACGCGCTTTTCACCATCAATCTCGTGGATTGCCACTGCCGCAGCCACTATGGTGGGATGCGCCAGCACCATGGCTTCGATTTCACCCGGCTCAATGCGATAGCCGCGGATTTTCACCTGATCGTCGAGGCGGCCAAGCACCCGGATGCGGCCATCCACGAGTTGGCAGGCACGGTCGCCTGTTCGATAGAGCACGCCGCCTGTTGGCGAAAATGGATCGGGCACGAAGCGCTCGGCTGTCAATGCCGGGCGACCGTGATAGCCACGGGCAATGCCAAGCCCGCCGATATGGAGTTCACCCGGTTGACCGACTGGAACCGGCTCTAGGTTGGCGTCGAGCACATAGAGTTGCTTGTTGGCAGCGGGCAGCAAGGTCGCCTCAATGGGATGACCGTTGCCGCAGGGAACCATGCTCGCATTAACCGTGGTTTCCGTCGGGCCATAGGCGTTGATAAACAGCCGCCCCGTTCCCCAACGTTCGATCAATTCGGGCGTTGGCGCTTCGCCGCCGGTCAGCACCATGCGCAGTGCTGGATAATCGCCCGCTGGCAGCGCGATAAGCGCGGAGGGTGTCATTGTCACATGCGTCACGGCTTGCGTTTTCAGGTGTTCGGCAAGCGCCGGTCCGGGCAGAAGCTCGCTGGCGGGCAGCAGCAGCAGTGACGCGCCCGCGCCGAGGGCCATGACGAGTTCTGGAATCGAGGCATCAAACGAGAAGGAGAAGAACTGGAGCACACAATCGCCCGGCTTCACCCCGCCAATACGGATCTTGTGTTGCGTCAGGTTGACGAGACCCCTGTGCTCGACGAGCACGCCTTTTGGCCGCCCGGTCGATCCTGAGGTGTAGATGATATAGGCAAGGTGATCGGGCCTGTTGACGAGATCAGGATTGTCCGTCGCCGCATCCCGTGGCCAATCTGTATCGAGATCAATGCGGGTTACCGTCTCCGGCAATGTCCGGCGGCTCTCGGTGAGAACCAAACGGGCTTGCGAATCTGAGAGCATCATGGCGAGGCGTTCCGGCGGATAGGCCGGATCAAGCGGCAGATAGGCAGCACCAGACTTGAGCACGCCGAACCATGCGGCAATCATATCGAAGCCACGCTCAAGCGCGATGGCAACAATGGTCTCTGGACCCGCACCGAGTCCACGCAAGTGGTGTGCGATCTGGTTGGCGCGTCGGTTCAGGTCGTCATAGGTCAGTGTGTGTCGCTCGCCATCAATGATATGAACAAGCGCGATTGCGTCTGGTGTGCGGGCCGCATGAGCCTCGAAAACCGTGTGGAAAAAGGCCTTCTCATCAAAAGGCGTTGCCGTTGCATTCCAGCTGACGATCTGGCGCTGACGCTCCTCGGCTTCCAGCAAGGGGAGAACAGCGAGGGCCGTGTCCGGCTCAATGGCAATCGCCTCGATCAGCACACCGAAATGGGCGGCAAGAGACGCGATTGTCTCAGGGCGGGAAAGGGCTGTGTCATATTCGAAAGTGCCATGGATCGTGCTTCCGGCATCGATCAGGTTGAGGCTGAGATCGAGTTTCGCAACACCGTCGCGCCGTGGCAGGCGGGTCAGCGTGAGGCCCGAAAGTCCGACCCTCTGCTGCGGCTCAGTATCGAGCTGGAATTTCAGCTGGAAAAGCGGATGGACGCTGGGATCGCGCTCCGGCTTCAGTGCTTCCACCAATTGCTCAAAAGGCAGGTCTTGATGGTCAAGCACCGACCAGAGGGTCGCTTGGCTTTGGCGCAGCGTCTCGCGGAAACTCGCTGCGGGCGTAAGCCGTGAGCGGACCGGCAGCGGATTGACGAAGAGGCCAATCAACCCTTCCGTTTCCCGTTGACGGCGGTTGGCGACGGGTGTGCCAATCACCAGATCTCTTTGCCCGGTATAGCGATAGACGAGGGTGTTGAAGGCCGTAAACAGCGTGGCGAACAGCGTGGCACCTTCCGCTTTCGCAAGCGCTTTCAACCGGGCCGTCGTGCCAGCATCGAAAGCGATAGAATGCAAGGCTCCGGCATTGGCCTGAACAGGTGGCCGGGTGAAATCCCCCGGCAATTGCGTGGCGGGAAGCGGAGCTTCGAGATGATCGGTCCAGAAGGCGAGGGACCGCTCAAGCGCCGGGCCTGCCAGATGGTCGCTCTGCCATGCAGCGAAGTCGCCGTACTGGATGGGAAGCGCTGGCAAATCAAGATCAACGCCCGACACCTTGGCCTGATAGATCACTGAGAGATCGCCAAGCAGCACATCCATCGACCAACCGTCCCCGGCAATGTGGTGCAGCGTCAGCAGCAAAAGGGTTCGCTCGGAGCCAAGGCGGATTGCCGTGAGACGCAGCGGTGGCTCGCAGGCAAGATCGAAGGGTCGCCGCGCTTCCTCTTGCCGTATCCTGTCGATTTCCGCCTCATCGGGCATATCGTCCTGCCGATCGATCAATTGCAGCGGAATATCGCTGTCGGCGATGATGCGTTGAGAGGGCATGCCATCCCGCATATTGATGCGGGTGCGCAGGATTGCATGGCGCTCTGCGACGGCCTGAAGCGCTGCCTGCAATGCGGAAAGATCGATGCTGCCGAGCGCCTCAACAGCGAGCGATATGTGGTGAAGGCCAGCATCCGGCATCATCTGTTCCACAAACCACAAGCGCTGCTGGGCAAAAGAAAGTGGCGGTGCGTCCGCATGACGGGCCGGGATCGTCTCGTTATGTGTCGCGTCTTGGCTCGCTGCGTCCAGGGAGAGGTTCGCAATAATCTCCGCCTTGCGGGCGCGGATCGCGTCGGTGATATCCTGCGTGAGCACGCTCTCGGAGCCGGACAGTCGCAGACGCCCATCCACGCATGTGATGCGGATGCCTTTTTCCGACAGGCGCGACAGCAGCGCTTCCACCGTTTCGGGAGCAGTCATCGGCATGCCTCCGGCAGCGCGCACCGGACCTGTTGCCCACACGATTTCTGTGTGGAAACGGCCGTCTTTGGGAAGACTTTGTCCGGAGCTATTTTGAGAGTCATTACAACCTCAGATTGGATTGTGAATTTTGATTAAGCAGTCGTCAAAAGGGTGTTTATATTGTTGACTAAGATATTCAAGAATTATATGCAAGTGCCAATTCGATGGCGAACGCAGATTGCCATCACCGAAATTTCAAGCGGCTGAATGCCCTTTGGTGAACGCAAAAGGGTGTGGTTCGGCAATGGGCGGATTTTCCGCGGCGCTCTTCAGCAAGGAGTGGATGGCAGTGCACGATACGTCACGGACGCAACGAATCTCGGAAAGAGTGACGGAATTTACGTCAATAATTCATATGCTTGAGAATCGTTCTCGGAATATGGCGGATGATGTTGCCATGCGCTTCTTTCATGATGATGCCGTCTCAACGGCAAAGGCAAAGCCGGATTGCTGGACCTGGCGCATGCTTCGTGATCGGGCGCGGCTTGTTGGTGGCGAGATTGCGCAGACGGGGTCTATCACCCCCGGCGCGCGCATTCTCGTGGTCTATCCGCCAGGCCTTGGCTTCATCGCGGCTTTCCTTGGATGCCTTTACGCAGGTGCCGTTCCCGTCCCTGTCCCGGCCCCACGGCGGAACGATGGAATCAATCGATCGTTGCATATTGCGCGAGACGCCGGGATAAGCGGAATTCTCTGCGCTGTTGAGCTTCTGGATGTTCTTCGCCCTCTGCAACAGGCGGTCGGCCATGGCTTTGCGCTTGCCCCGAAGGCCGCCGATCCGGCAACCCCGGTTGTCTTTGAAGATGACGGTGCGCCATTCCATGCGCCGGAGGCAAAGCATGTCGCTTTCTTGCAATATACGTCGGGTTCGACGAGCGATCCGAAGGGCGTGATGGTCACGCACGGCAACCTGATCGTCAATCTGCGGCAGATCAGCACTGCCTTCGAATACGGCCCATCCGACATATCCGCCTGCTGGCTGCCGCACTATCACGATATGGGGCTGATCGACGGCATCCTGTCGCCTGTGTTCAACGGCTTTCCAGTGGCGCTGATGGCACCTGCCTCGTTCCTGCGTCGGCCCCTGCGTTTTCTGGAGCTGGCAAGCCATGTGCGTGCTACGGTTATTGGCGGTCCGAATTTTTCCTACGAGCACTGCGTCGATAAATATTCACCAGAGGCTGCCGCCGGACTTGATCTCTCCAACGTCCGCATCGCCTATAACGGGGCAGAGCCGATCCGCCCGAAAACGCTCGAGCGCTTCACAGCCGCCTTTGCTCCCCATGGTTTCCGTGGCAAGGCCTTTTATTGTTGCTATGGGCAGGCAGAAGCCACGCTGTTCCAGACGGGCAACAGTCCCGACGATCCACCGTTGATCCTGTCCGTCAGCCGCAAGGCGCTTGTCGAAGCCGGGGCCGCTGTTGAAGCAGATGCTAGCGACGAGCATGATAGGCTCGCCCTCGCCGCCTGCGGCCGCCCTGCGGAGGGGCTTGACCTTGCGCTTGTTGATCCCGAAGCGGGCAGGCGTGTGGATGATGGCACGGTCGGCGAAATCTGGATCCGGGGTCCGAATGTCACGCCCGGTTATTGGGGCCGCACCAAGCTGAACGCAGAGACTTTTGATCAGATGCTGGATGGATCGCGCGGCTGGCGCCGGACCGGCGATCTGGGCTTTCGCCGTGACGGGCAGCTCTATATCACGGGTCGGCTGAAAGATCTGGTGATCATCCGTGGGCAGAACCATCACCCGGAAGATATTGAGCAATCCGTTTTCTCCAGCCATCCGGCGCTTGCACAAGGCCGGGCAGGGGTCTTTGCCATCGAGGTCGATGGCGAGGAGCAATTGGGCGTGGTCTGTGAGCTGACCCGCGAGGGCCTGCGCGATCTTGATAGCGATGATGTCATCCGCGCCGTGCGCGGTGCCGTCTCGCGCAATCACCATGTCAGGGCCGCCGTCATCGCGCTGTTGCGGCCAAGCAGCCTGCCACGCACGCCGAGCGGAAAAGTCCGCCGGTTCGCTTGCCGACAGGGGATCGCAACGGGTGATCTGCGCATCGTTGCCCGCTGGGATGCAAAGCCGGAGAGCGTGCTCAATGCCCCGGCAATTGTCGAGCAACGAAGCTGGCGCGACCAGCTTCAGCAATCGCCCAAAGCGCTTCGCAAGGAAGCGCTCCGGCATCTGCTGCGGCAGGAAGTGGCTATGCTTGCCCGGCTGGGCGAAGGCGACTTGCCCGGAAATTCCGCTGGCTTCTTCGATCTTGGTCTCGATTCTGTGGCGCTCGTCAATATCGGCGCGACGGTTGAGCGGGAACTCGGCGTGCCGGTCCGCCCAACACTGATTTTCGAACATCCCACCATCCTGGCCCTTTCGGACCATCTCTATGGCCTCATTGAAGACGATCAATCGGAGACCGTGTCTCTTGAGGACGCAAAGCTCCAGAGCAATGGGCCTGTGGTTCAGAACCCGCCCGCGTCTTCCTCTGTCGCCAGCTCCACTATTACCTCGGAACTTGCTGCCCTGAAGGCATTGCTTCGTTGAGCACAGCATCCGCAATTTGAACGAGAGAAACCCTATGACTGACGTTGAAACCCCGACACCGGACATCGTTGAACAGGATGAAATCCTCTCGATTTTGAAGGACGCGCGCGCGCGTCTGGAGGCGGCGCAAAGGGAGAAGGACGAGCGCGTGGCAATCGTCGGCATGGCCGGGCGCTTTCCCGGAGCCAATGATCTCGACGCGTTCTGGGGCCTTCTGAAGCAAGGTCAAAGTGGCCTTCGCTCTGTCACGGATGACGAACTGCAACAGGCTGGCGTCGATCCCAAGATGGCGGCCCGGTCGGATTATGTCCGGGTCTGGGGTGGCTTCGATGATCCAACGGCTTTCGATGCCGGTTTCTTCGGCTATTCGCCGCGCGATGCGGAATTGCTTGATCCCCAACATCGTGTCTTCCTCGAATGCGCAGCGAATGCTCTCGACCATGCGGGCTATAACAGCGCCACGTATGGTGGTCGTATCGGCGTCTATGCCGGTGGTGCACTGAACTATCATTTCAGCCAGATACAGGCCAATCCGGCGCTCCGGGAGGCAACGGACCCGATCCATGCTGGCCTTGGCAATGTGCTTGGCATGATTGCTTCGCGTGTCGCTTATCACCTCGATCTCACCGGGCCAACGGTTGGGGTACAGGCGACTTGTGCCACGGCGCTCGTGGCACTTCATCTCGCAGCACGCGGCCTTCTGGCACGCGAGGCGGATATGGCGCTGGCCGGTGCCGTTGCCATCGGGCAGCCGCGCCCGGAAGGCTATCTCTACAAGAGCGAAGGCATCGCCTCCCCGGACGGGGCATGCCGTCCGTTTGATGCCAATGCCAAGGGCACCGTCTTCACCAATGGCGTCGGCGTCCTCGTTCTCAAACGGTTGAGCGACGCGATTGCTGACGGCGATACAATTCATGCGGTTCTCAGCGGATCGGCCATCGGCAACGATGGTTCCGCCAAGGTCGGGCTGACGGCACCCAGCGTTGCCGGGCAAACGGCGGTGCTTCAGGCAGCCCTTGCCGACGCCCGCCTTGAAGCCTCTGAGGTGGACTATGTCGAAGCACATGGAACCGCCACGGCTCTCGGCGATCCCATCGAAATCCGTGCCCTGTCCAGTGTGTATGGCGATGCGCTGAAACAGCAGGGCCGCCGCTGCGGTCTGGGTTCTGTGAAGGGCAATCTCGGGCATATGGATGTGGCCGCCGGAATGGGAGGGCTGATCAAGACCATTCTTGCGCTGAAGCACCAGATTCTGCCCGCCAGCATCAATTTTACCAGCGCGAACCCGGCCCTTGATCTGGCGTCAAGCCCTTTCGACATCGTGGCACAGCAGCGGGCATGGCCGGTGACAGAGTTGCGCAAGCGTCGCGCGGCCATAAGCGCCTTTGGCATGGGCGGGATGAATGCGCATGTGATCCTTGAGGAGCCTCCGGTTCGGGACCGCGAAGTGGACACCACCGGGCCTTATCTTTTGCCACTCTCGGCCAAGACGCCGGACGCGCTGGCGGCGATGCGAAACGCGCTGGCCGATCATCTTGGCACCGATGATGGCGCACAGCTTGCCGATATTGCCTACACCCTCCGGCAGGGCCGCCGAAAGATGGAGCATCGCTTTGTCGCCCTCGCAAGGGAGCGAGACGCGGCCGCGCATATCATCCGCAGCGGTGAAGGCCCCGATTGTGTCGCGGGTGAGCCGCTGGCTGGCGATGCAAGTTTGATCCTGCTGTTTCCCGGACAGGGTGCACAATATCCGGGAATGGCGCGGGCGCTGTACGAGACGGATGCCACGTTCCGCGCCGCCTTCGATGCCTGCCTGCGCTTGATGCCGACCGAACTTGACCTCGCGGCCATCATCTTTGGCGATGGCACAACGACAGAGCAACTTTCCCGCACAGAGATAACGCAGCCAGCACTGTTCGCCGTCGAATTCGCGCTGGCGCAGATGTGGCTTGCCAAGGGCATCAAGCCACGGGCCATGGTCGGTCACAGTCTCGGGGAATATGTTGCGGCCTGCCTTGCCGGGGTCTTCTCGCTGCAAGACGCGGTGAAGCTGGTTGTTGCCCGCGGGCGGCTGATGCAGGCCTGCCCTCCCGGTGCCATGCTCTCCGTTATGCTCTCGGAACAGGAGGCGCGCGCTTCGCTTTCGCCATACGTGGAACTTGCCGCCGTCAACGGTCCGCGCAGCACGGTTCTGGCGGGCACGGCAGAGGCGATTGCAGAACTCGCGGAGCGGTTTGATCGCAGCGGTATCGGCAGGCATGAGCTTAAAACCTCCCATGCCTTTCACAGTTTCATGATGGAGCCTGCGCTTGAAGCGTTTGCGCAGGTGCTCGCCACGGTGACACTCAACCCGCCGCAGATTGACATTGTCTCGAACCTGACAGGCAATTGGCTGACGGCGCAGGAGGCAACCGACCCGGCCTATTGGGTGGCCCATCTGCGCCAAACAGTTCTGTTTGGCCCCTGCCTTGCGCGGGCGCTTGAATTGCCGGCCCCGTTTCTTCTCGAAGTTGGACCCGGCTCGACACTGACCCGGCTTGCACGCCAACAGGGAAAAGCGCTGCTTCGCGTTGCCACTTCGCTGCCCGATGCGAAGGCACCGCTGGATGCCTGCGACCACGCGCTGCTGGCATTGGCGGAGCTTTGGATTGCGGGTATCGATGTCGAGCTTGTTGCCGAAAAAGAGGCAGGTCCGCGTCGCCGCGTGCCACTTCCAACCTACCCTTTCCAGCGCAGTTCCTACGCGATTGCGCGGATTGCACCCACCGAATCCATGCCCGACAAAGCCGCCCGGCGCACGTCAATCGAGAACTGGTTCAACCAGCCGGTCTGGCAACGTGCGCCGTTTGAGCATCTCACAACGAGCGGCCACGAGCATTGGCTGATTCTTGGCGGCGATGAGACCCTTGCGGCAATCGGTCCGGTTTCGGATCAGATCAAGGTCACACGGGTACGGTCTGGGATAGCCTATGAGAATGCCGGGGGGGCGTATCACATCGACCCCGCTGAGCCGCAGCACTACAGCGCAGTTCTTGCCGATCTTGCAGCGAACGGTGCAACACTGACCCAGATCGTCAATGGCTTCTCCCTTGATGCCAATGCGGCCCCGGACACAGCTTTCACCAGCAGTTTTGCGCTCGCGAAAGCCCTGACCACGACCGAGAGCCGCCCGCCGCTTCTGACCGTTCTGGCATGTGGCCTGCATGGTGTGACTGGCGCGGAGGTTGTTGATGCGCAGGCGGCCAAGGTGCTTGGCATGCTCCGCGTCTTGCCGCAGGACATTCCCGGCATTTCCTGCCGAAGCATCGATCTTCCATCGGCAGAAGGTGCCACTGTGCACGGCCTCGCTGAGGCGCTATCACACCCTTGGCGCGACGACAGGACCGTGATGGCGCTGCGCAATGGCTATTGCTGGGTCGAGAGCCATGTGCCGACGCCCTTGCCGGAGCCAGCCGATGTTCCGGCTCTCACGGCGGGGGCCACTTACCTCATCGCAGGCGATCTCCTCGATGGTCTCGCCCTCGTCTATGCCCGGGCGCTCGTTCAAACATTGGGCGCGAAGGTCGTCCTTGTTGGACCAAGCGGGCTTCCGAATGCTGCGGATTGGGAACACTGGCTTGCATCGCATGGGCCGAAGCATCCGGTTAGTGCGTTGATCCGGGCTTTGCGCGGCATTGGCACTCCGGGCGAGGATTATATTCTGTTCAGCGGTGATCTCGCTGACCCCGCTTGGCTTGCTGCATGCCTCAATTCGCTTGGCGCACCGTTTGGCCCGATCCGTGGGGTTTTCCAGACAGCGGGCATGGGCGAGGTTTACCACTGCCCGCTCACGGAGGCCACAGCGGAGCGCAATGCTGCATTGTTCGCAACCAAGGTTGACGGCCTGAACGCTCTATCAGCGGCGCTTGCCGATCACACCCCCGACTTCGTCCTCGTCCAGTCCTCCCTCTCAACGCTGGTCGGCGGCGCGGGCCTTGCCGCCTATGCGGGGGCCAACAGCTTTCTTGATGCCTTCGTTGATGCGCGGCGCGGCGCACAGCGTCCGGTCTGGCAGGCAATCGCCTGGGATACATGCCTTCCTTTTGGCACCACGCGAGAGGAGGCAACAGGCTTTCTTAACGACGCGATTGACGTCGACGAGGTCTGGCGGGCAACCCGAGCGGTTCTCGCCCACCGCCAAGTCTCCCAGCTCGCCGTGACGCCGGTTGATCTGCGGCATCGCATGGCCGCAGCACGGCAGGAACCAAGGGCCGGTGTGGCCGTGGATCAGAAGGAAAACACCGGGCGCGAGCGTGTGCAGGCAGCGTTCATCGCCCCGCGCGATCCCATTGAGACCGATGTGGCGGCTGTTATCGGGGAACTTCTTGGCATTTCGCGTGTCGGAATCGATGACAATTTCTTCGAGCTTGGTGGGCATTCCCTGCTTGCCGTGCAGGTCGTGACACGGTTGCGCAAGCAATTCTCAATCGAGCTGCCCATGCGCGCCCTGCTGTTTGATGCACCGACCGTAGGGGGCATCGCGGCCGTTATCCGTGAGCGCCTCGAGGCCGCACGGAAAGAACAGGCAGAGCTTGCCGCCCTCCTGGACGACATTGAGGCAGAGGCGCTCCGCAAGGAAGCCTGATTGTCACCTGCCTTCCATCAGTAATACGTAAAGGAACGACGACGATGAAATTCAGCCTCTTCTATTTCGATGGCGATGGCTCCGCTACGAACGGTGACAGCTATCGGCTGCTGATGGACAGCGCACGGTTTGCCGATGACAATGGCCTGAGCGCACTCTGGGTGCCGGAGCGCCATTTCCATGCCTTCGGCGGCCTCTATCCCAATCCGTCGATGATCCATGCCGCACTGGCCATGGTGACGAAGAAGGTGCAATTGCGCTCCGGCAGCATTGTTCTGCCGCTCCATCATCCCGTGCGCGTGGCAGAAGAAATTGCCGTCGTGGACAATCTCTCGCAAGGCCGTGTGGGTGTGGCGATTGCGTCGGGCTGGACGCGCAACGAATTCGTGCTGTCGCGTGAGCCGCATGGCAGCCGCCGCAGCCTGATGTGGCGGAGCTATGATCAGGTCACCAAGCTGCTTGCTGGCGAGACGCTGACCTTTGAGGATGCGGAAGGCAATGCCGTTGAGGCAAAGACACTGCCGCGCCCGGTGCAACCGCGCGTGCCTTTCTGGGTGGCGTGCCAGTCCATGGAAACCTTTGTGGAAGCGGGCCGTCGCGGCATCAACGTGCTGACGGCGCTGCTCGGTGAGACATTGGAAAGCCTGACACCCAAGATCGCCGCCTACCGCCGGTCGCTGGAAAAGAACGGTTTTGATCCGGCTGCGGGCACCGTGAGCATTATGGTGCACACCTATCTCGGCGGTGATGTCGAAACCGTGAAAGCCAATGTCAAAGGCCCCTTCAGCGATTATCTCAGAACCCATTATCATCTGCTCGAAGGGCTGGCCCGCAGCATGGGTCTTGATATCGCGCTCGAGAATTTCAGCCGGGACGATCTCGACAGCCTGATCGAGTTCGGGGTTGAGGGCTTCATCAAGGGCCGCTCGCTCATCGGCACGCCGGAAAGCACCGCAGAGACAGTGCAGGCGCTGGCTGCGGCGGGGATCGATGAAATCGCATGCCTGATCGACTTCGTGCAGGATTACGATCTCGTCATGGGCGGTCTGCCGCATCTCGCGCGGCTTGCGCGCCAGCATGCGCCGCAGCCGACCATCGCCGAAGCCGTATAGGGAGACTGCCCGTGAACTCTGTCGATCCTATTGTGGCGCTGCGCGCCCGCGTTGCGGCGCTCAGTCTTGCGGAACGCGAGGCCTTCCGCCGCCAGCTCGAAGCCCGTGGGATCGCCTGGGAACGGGTGGCCCCGGAAGAGACGCCACAAGAGACGCCAAGGGTGTCAACGCGCACCGGGCGCCTGCCGTTGACACCCGGCCAGAAGCATTTCTGGCTCCAGCAGAGCCTCTATCCCGAGAGTTCTGCGTATCACGTTGCCTATCGCTGGCGGTTTGAGGGGCCGCTTGATCGCGCAGCCCTTGAGCGCAGCCTTGCAACAATTGTCTCCCGGCATGCGCCGCTCAGAACCGCCTTTCCCGTGGAGGCAGGTGAGCCTTGGCAGGAGGTTGATCCGAACCACGCTTTTGCTCTGGGCTTTACCGATCTGGAGGCGACAGGCGAGGATGGTGAGGCGCTGGCGCTGGCTGTTGCGACTGACCCTTTCGATCTCTCAAAGGCACCGCTGATCCGGGCGCATCTCTTCCGGCAGAATGAGAGCGACCATCTGCTGGCGATCACCCTTCATCACATTGTCGCGGATGGCTGGTCACGCGGCGTGCTGATGCGCGAGCTGACGGCCTGCTACCGCGCCTATCGTATGGGTGCCGCGCCCGCGCTTTCGCCCATCAACCGTGATTTTGGTGATCTGGTTCTTGATCAACACGCATGGCTTCAGCGCCCGGATTGCGAACGCGCTCGCGACTACTGGAAACAAACCCTCGCCGATCTCAAGCCGCTGGAATTGCCAAGCGACCGATCCCGCAGCAGCAGCGTTGAGATGACGGCGGCCACCGTGACACGGGTTATTCCCGTCTCGGTGTCGTCGCAGGTCGCCTCGCTTGCCAGCCAGCTTGGAACCACACCTTTTGTGGTGATGGCTGCGGCCTTCTCGCTGCTGCTTCATCGCTACAGTGGCGAGCGGGACCTGTCGGTCTGCGTGCCCGTCGCCGGGCGGGACGATCCGGATGCCGCAGGGCTGATTGGTCTGTTTACCAACACGCTGGTGCTGCGCGCGCAACTTGATCCGCGGATGACGTTTTCGCAGTGGGTCGGGGCGGTTCAGGAGCGGTTCTCGGATGCGCTCGACCATCAGGCATTTCCCTTTCCGCTGATTGCTGAGGCACTTGGCATGAGCCGCGACCAACGGCAGAACCCGCTCTCGCAGGTTATGTTCCAGTTGCAGTCGCAAGATTACCGCGCACAGAATGCCGAGCAGATCGATTTCGGCATCGACGGTCTCAAGGTTCGCCAACAGCCAGCAAGGCTGAGTGAAACAAAGGTCGATCTCAGTTGGTATGTGATGGAGCGGGAATCCGGCTATCTGCTGAACATCGAATATCGCATGGCGATCTTTGATTCATGGCGGATCGAGCGCATGGCCGCCCATTTCGAGGTTTTGCTCGGCTCCATCCTGCAAGCTCCTAATGCTTTGCTGCCAACGCTCGCCTATCTATCAAAGGAAGAGCATGCCGCCGTGGTTGCGCTTGGAACGCCAACCGCGCGGCCCGTGCCTGACATCACCATGCACGACGCAATCGCACACGTGGCCCGGCACCAACCCGATGCGATTGCACTTGAAAGTCAGGGCCGCAGTTGGACCTATGGCGAACTACAGACAGATGTGGACGCACTTACTGACACGCTTGTCAGCCTTTCGGTTCACCCCGGCGATAGGGTCGCCGTTTCGCTGCCGGGCAGGGGGCAATCCGTCATCGCCTTCCTTGCCATTCTGAAAGCGGGTGCGGTCTATGTTCCGCTCGATCCCGATCATCCGGCGGATCGGGTTGCCTATGTGCTTGAGGATTCCGGTGTCAGTCTGGTTTTGACGGACAGGGCAGACCTCTATCCGGCCCATCGCTCCCTTGATCCGACCCGCCCAATGCCGGTGAGCGACACCCCTGCCGCGCTGCCGCCCTCTGATCCCGCGCGCATCGCCTATCTTCTCTACACCAGCGGCAGTACGGGCCGACCGAACGGCGTGCCGATTGGCCATGCAAGCCTGCTCAATCATCTGCGCTCCATGGCCGTCTCGCCGGGGCTTGCGCCCGGTGATCGGCTTTTGGCAATCACCACGCCCACCTTCGACATTTCCATTCTGGAAATGCTTCTGCCGCTCAGCGTCGGCGCGACCACCGTGCTTTACGGCCAAGACCTGCTGCTTGCGCCACAGCGGCTTGCCGACGTGCTTGTCACGGATCGTATCTCGCATTTGCAGGCAACGCCCGCCTATTGGCGCATGTTGATCGACAGTGGCTGGGAGGGATTGCCGCATCTCATCGCCCTTTGCGGCGGCGAGGCGCTGGATGCGCCGCTTGCCCGCAAGCTGATCGACCGCACGAAAGAGTTGTGGAACGTTTATGGGCCAACGGAGGCGACAATCTGGGCAAGCGCGCTGAAGGTCACCCACGCCCACGCGGAAAGCGGCAAAGTGCCCGTTGGTGGCCTTCTCGACAATACCCACCTCCACGTTCTCGACGCCTATATGCAGCCCTTGCCGCGCGGCATTGGCGGCGAACTCTATATCGGTGGGCCGTGCCTCAGCCCCGGTTACTGGAACCGCCCGGCTCTCACAGCCGCGCGCTTCGTGCCGAACCCGTTCTACGATGAAAACAGCCCTGCGCTTAGGCTCTATCGCACCGGCGATGCGGTTGTTCGTCTGGCAAATAGTGAGATCGAATTTATCGGACGCACGGATTTTCAGGTCAAGCTGCGCGGCTACCGCATCGAGATCGGCGAGATCGAAGACAAATTGCTGCGCGAAAGCGTCGTTGAGCAGGCCATCGTCACGCTCGACGCGGAAAACGAGCGGCTGATTGCCTATGTGCTCGTTCGCGATTGGCCGACGACGAACGATGGTGAGATTGAGCGTAAGCTACGCCAGTCGTTGTCTGCGCAATTGCCGCGCTATATGGTGCCGACGGCCTTCGTGCTGATGGATGAATTTCCTCTCAACCCGAACGGTAAGGTGGATCGCAAACAGCTTCCGATCCCCCAACTTTCCACAACGCGTACGGAGCCGGTTCCAGCCCGCAATGCCATTGAGGCGACGCTGCTGGAAATATGGAAGGCCGTGCTGCGGCGCGAGGATTTTGGCATCGAGGATAATTTCTTCGATCTCGGTGGTGACTCCATTATCGGCGTCCAGATCGTCGCGAAGGCACAAGCCAAGGGGCTGAAGCTCGAACCGACCCAGATTTTCGAGTTGCAGACAATTGCAGCACAGGCCGCAGTTGCCGTTGCCGAAAACGCGGTTCAGGCAATTGAGGTTCAGATAAGTGAGGTTGCCGAAAGCGGACCTAGCTTCGAGATGACGCCCGTGCAGGCGGGCATGCTGTTCCACAGTCTGATGGCCCCAGCCTCAGGCACCTATATCGAGCAATGCTGGTGCGTGCTGGAAGGCCCGCTGGATACCGATGCTTTCAAATCGGCGTGGGGGAGGGTGATCGCCCGCCATGAGGTTTTGCGTGGTGCCTGCCGCTGGTTGGATGTCGAGCGGCCAGTCATGGTCATTGCGGAAGATGTTGTGCCCGAATGGCGCGAAGCGGATTGGTCGGGCGAAGACGCGGCAGGGCAGGAGACAGCCTTTGCGGCATGGCTGGAGGCGGATCGCCGCCGTGGCTTTACGCTGGATGCGGCACCCCTTTTGCGGTTTGCGCTGATACGGCTCGGAACTGGCCGCCATCGCTTCGTCTGGACTTTCCACCACCTGTTGATGGATGGCTGGTGCGGCTCGCTGCTTGTCGGCGAAATGTTGAAGGCTTATGCCGGCGAAAGCCTGCCAGCGCCTCCCCCGTCTTATCGGCAATACGTCGCGTGGCGCGACCGGCAGGATATCTCTTCTGCGCAGGCCTATTGGTCGCACGCTCTTGCCGATCTGCCGCAAGGCGGCCTGTTCGGGGAGACGAAAACGGGCGAGGCGGCACAGGAGGCCATTGTCGAGATCCGGCGCAGCCTTGATGCCAGCCTCGCAACGCGGCTGACCGTGATGGCGCGGCGGGAGCGGCTGACGCTGGCGACCGTGTTACAGGGGGCCTGGGCGCTGCTTCTATCGCGCTATGGGGCCGAGGACGATGTGATCTTCGGAACGGTTTTGTCGGGCCGCCCGCCGGACCTGCCAGATGCAGACCGAATGATTGGCCTGTTCCTGAACACGGTGCCGTTCCGCGCCCGCACGCGACCGGATGAGAGGGTGGCCGAATGGCTTCAAGGCCTCCAGTCTGCGCATCGCCAGCGGGAAAAGCACGGGCATGCAGCGCTTGCCGATATTCAGCGCTGGGCTGGCAAGACCGCCGATCAGCCGCTTTTTGACACGTTGCTTATCATCGAGAATCTACCGCTTTCGATGCAGGCTGCTTTCGCGGAAGGAACACACACGCTCACCCTCACCGATCCCGGCAGCTATGAGCGTACGCATTATCCGCTGTCGCTCCGGGTCTTTCCCGGGACCGAGATTGAGATTGCGCTTGCCGCGGACCCATCCCGTCTGTCATCCACAAGAGCGGATCGTCTGCTGCGCCATTACGAGACTTTGCTCTCATCCATCGCTGATGATCCGCAAGCCTGCCTTGGCACAATCGAGATGCTTCATCCCGATGAGCGAGACATCCTGCTCCAGACGGGCCGAGGTCCGCAGACGCAGCCAAGTGTGGCGGTTCACGACCAGATCATCGCGCGGGCGCAAAGCAAACCGGGCAAAGCCGCCGTCGTTCAGGTGGGTGAGGGCCGCGACAGCGCCATGTCCTATGGCGATCTCGTCCTTCACGCGGATGCTCTTGCCCATCACATTTACCAGCAAGGCATTGGCCGGGGCGCGGTCGTTGCGGTCTATCAGCGGCGTGGAAGCGCATTGCTGCCCTCACTGCTGGCCGTCATGCGGTCGGGTGCTGCCTATCTGCCTGTTGATCCCGACTATCCGGCAGAGCGCATTGCCTACATGCTGGCCGATTCCGGTGCAGCGCTGGTGCTAACGGATCTTGCGGACAGTGAGCGGGCGGAGATGCCGCAAGATGTTCCGGTGATGGACCCGACCCAGATATTCGGCGGTGCGTCGGCATCCTTCAAACCTGCTGCGGTTCAGGCCGATGATCTCGCCTACATTCTTTATACCAGCGGCAGCACCGGCCAGCCCAAGGGCGTGGCAATTACCCATGGTGCCCTTGCCAATTTCATCGCGTCCATGGCCGACAGGCCCGGGATCGATGCGAGCGACCGCCTGCTGGCGCTGACCACGATTGGCTTCGACATTGCGGGGCTGGAATTGTTCGCCCCTCTTTCGCAAGGCGCAACAGTGCTGCTTACTGAGAGCGCCATTGCCCGCGATGGTCGGCGTCTTGCCGCGCTGATCGATCGTGTGCAGCCGAGTGTCATGCAGGCAACGCCCGCCGGGTGGCGCATGCTGATCGAGACGGGGTGGCGCGGAGCGAGGGGGCTTCGCATGCTGTGCGGCGGCGAGGCGCTGGACAGCCGTCTGGCAGTCGAGTTACTGGATCGGGGCAATTGCCTGTGGAATCTTTACGGTCCAACCGAGACAACCATCTGGTCTGCGGCCACTGAGGTGCGGCGTGAAGACCTCAATGGCCACAGTGTCACGGTTGCTGGCCCCATTCAGAACACCCAACTCTATGTTCTCGACCGGCGCGGGGAACCCGTGCCACCGGGCACGCCGGGAGAATTGCACATCGGCGGTGCGGGATTGAGCCCGGGCTACTGGGGCAAACCCGGCCTGACGGCAGACAGGTTCATCCCCAACCCTTTCCGGCGTGGTCCGCAGGACGGCTACCATCTGTACCGCACTGGCGACCTTGTGCGCTTGGCGGAGAATGGCGCGCTCGATTTTCTCGGACGGATCGACAATCAGGTGAAGCTGCGTGGCTATCGCATCGAACTCGGGGAGGTCGAGGCAAGGCTTGCGGCCCATCCTCGCGTTGCCGAAGCGGCAGTGCTTGTCGAAGATGGCGGTGCTGGCAAGCAGCTTGTCGCCTATCTGCGTTGGCGAGAGCCATTTGCCGGGGAGGCGAGCGCGGAGCTTGGACCCCATATGGCCGACAGCCTGCCGCTCTACATGCTGCCATCGGCCTATGTCGCGCTTGATGCCTTCCCGCTGACGCCAAACGGCAAGGTTGATCGCCGCGCACTTCCGGCCTGCCGACCAAAACCGGCACAGCGGCAAACGCACCTGCCGATCTCCGGCGAACCCGCGGCAACGCTTGCCGCAATCTGGCGAGAGGCGCTTAAACTCGACCACGTCAATCCGGGGGACAATTTCTTCGAATGCGGCGGCCATTCGCTGCTTGTTGTCTCTTTGCAGGGTGTGATCGACAAGCGTTTTGGAGTATCGATTGATATTACGGCCTTTTTCCAGTTTCCGACGCTGGAAACAATGGCCGCCCATATCGCGCAGCTCCAAGCCGGTCGTGAAGGCGAATGGTCTGGAGGTGATCGAACCCTCTTGCGCCAGACGGGTCGCGATCGCCTTGCAGGTCGCCGTGGCCTGCGGGCCGAACGCACAGGTGCCTGACGCATGCAGACAGTTGAAACCCTTGGCGATGCGGACCTGCCGCGCCGCCCGCCATCCGCGCGAACGACAAAGTCGCTTTTCCGGCTTAGCCTGCCGATGTTCGTGCATTCGCTGCTGACCTTTCTGGTCATGCTGTCGGAAATGCTGATCGTCAGTGCCTATTCCGCCAATGCGGCAGCGGCGGTGGCGATTGTGCGGCAAGTGCTTCAGGTTGTTTTCGAGATTTCGAGCATGGTCGGGATCGGCGCGGTCATCCTGATATCGCACAGTCTCGGGCGCGGTGACGAGGAGGGCGCGCGGCAGATCGCAGCGCTTGCGGTCTTCACCAATACGCTCCTTGGCCTTTTGGTAGGCGGTCTGCTGTTTCTGGGTGGACCGGTGATCTTGCGGATTCTCGATGTCCCGGCATCAATCGTTCACGATGCAAGTCTTTATCTTTCCGTCGCCGCCGCTGCCATGGCCTTCAATGCGCTTGCCACGGCTGCGATTGCCAGCCTGAGGGCTTTCGGCAGCAGCCGGGTGATTGTGATGACCGGCTTGCTCCTGTCGGTGATTTACATTGGGGCGACCTATGTTCTTGTGCTTGGTGCCGGGCCGGTTCCCCCGCTCGGAGTGACAGGTGCGGCCTATGCAACACTCGGCTCAAGGATTGCAATGGCGCTGATGTTCGGCCTTGCCGTCTATTACACTCTCGGTCTTCGTTTCGTGGCTGGGCCGATCAGGGCGCGGCTCTTGCTCGTGCGGCGGATGCTCGTCCTCGCCTTTCCCAGTGTTTCGGACTATATCGGCTACGGTTTTTACCAGCTTGTCCTGCTCGGCTTTGTTGCGGGCTTCGGCGTCTCAAGTGTCTTGAGCCGCACCTATGTCATGCTGGCCATGACGTTCCTCATCCTTGTCGTCATGGCTGTGAGCCAAGGAAACGAGGTGCTCGTCGGCTATCGCTGGGGCGAAGGCCGACGGCAGGACGCCTATCGTCAGGCGCTGCGCTCCAGCCTTGCCGCAACCGTGGTCACGATGGCAATCGCGCTTCTGTTCTGGCTCTTGTCCGATCAATATCTCGGATTGTTCGGACAGGGCGGTGAGGTTCTGGAACTTTCCACCTACCTTTTGTTGCTGACGATTTTCATCCAGCCCGGCTTCGCCTTCAATACAGTGCTGCTGCATTCGCTCAGGGCTGTCGGCGACGCACGGGTCCCGGTCCTCGTCAGTATCGGGTTGACTTGGGGGCTCGGTCTGCCACTGGCCTGGCTGTTTTGCGTGGAGGCGGGCTATGGGGTCGAAGGTGTCTGGTACGCGCTGATTATTGAGGAGACACTCAAGGCCGGTTTCATGCTTTCGCGCTGGCACGGGCGCGGATGGATGCGCAATGCCATTGCCTGATATTGTTTTGCACAATGAAGCCCATGGTCACCATCATCCAAATATGCGACTATGGTTCAACGAGTAACTCACCTGATAGTGCCATCCATGCGCCTGAAGCGGCAATCCGAAATTGCGATCGGTATATTGACAGCCTGCGCGCAAAGTCCATTGACGAAGCACCCTGCCCAGCATCTGGCGCAAGAGGTCGGCGCGACGAGGGATCATGCCTATCAAGTCGTCGCTCTTCTGGTCCGCAACGGGTTTCTCACCAGCGATCGCGGGCCGGGCGGTGGCCTTCGCCTTGCGCGTGATCCCAAGGACATCAAGCTCGCCGACGTGCTGCGGATCACCCAGCCGGACCTCGACAGCAACGCGCAAGAGCCTGAACCCGGGACTCTCAAAGGGCAGCCCTTGCTTGACGGCATCGTTGCAGCGGCCTCGTCCTTTCTTGTCAGGCTGCTCGACCGTTTCACTGTCGCGGACCTCGTGGCCTCGCCCGATAGCTCCGCTATCGCTTGTCTCGAGTGTAGCCTCGTGACCGCCCGCCCGGCTCGCGAGCGTTTGATGCGGTTGCCCGTGCCCCAGTTGTCCCCCGCAGACGACAGTCTGGAAACCGACGCCTGATCGACCTGAGGCAACGGATGGATATCCGTGAACAGACCCGATACCGTAGGATTCAAGACGCGAATACGGCGTTCATGCCGCGTGGCATGTCCCGGATGGGTGGTCCGCGATGAGATCGGCGAGCGTGAACTGGTCAGCCATCCGCACGAAATTCACTGAGGCGGCTTCAACGGCGAGCGAGAATACATTCCGCTGCCTATGGCTTTGTTGTTTATCCCATTGGAGAAGATCGGGTTGGGTGAGCCGCAGAATGCCACCCAGTGTGACGCTGGCTGGATTGATGGCGAGCATCACGCGGCCGTCTGGCTCGCGGTGCAACAGTTCATGCCGGAGCAACAGCAAGATGCTTTTGACGACCTCTCCGGTGGGGCCATTGTGCAAATCGGTCAGTTCCCGGAAGGCAAGCTTACGGCCGGGTCTGCACGCACAGGCCGTGAGGACCGCAAGGACGGTCATGGTTTCGCGTGTGAAATGCATCATCCCTCTCTCCCCAACACATTGCTTACGCGACGCACGTCCTGTGAAAACGCACAATATAAGCCGTAACGCCTTATATTTGCTTCATAATTTCTCCATGAACCAACTCTGGCTTGAGAAATTATGCAGCATAACAAACGTGCATCCCAAGGGGTCACCACGTCCGGTTGCTGAGAGATAGACGTGTAACCGGTTCGGTTTGGGACTATAGCGTAAGATTTTTTTCGACCGCGTGGGAGCTTTGTCGTTCAAGACAAGGCTTCGGTCCTTGTGAGATGCCTGTGACGGTAGCGATTGATGCAAGCGCAGGCTTTCGGTCGATTCGATCAGGTGTGAAGAGCGTCCTATCAGGATTCAGATGGGGACGATCCGGCGCTTGCCGTTGTCACAGCCTGCCTCACAATACTGGCATCACCCTTTATGACAAGATTCGTCAGGTCATCGAGGCGAGGCTGTTTGGGAACGCGGGAAAGGTCCGCGATCATTTTGTCAACACTGCCTTTTTCAAGCAGATGCGCAACGTCGGCCTCCTCTGCGGCTCTATCGTACAGCACCAGCACGGTTTTCGTCACTGCTCTGGCATCGCTGGTATCGCAAAGGAACGGGATGACCGTTTCATGGTGATGCATAGGCAGCGTCAAGATATGTGCGCCAATCAGTCGGCTGGCCTCGATACAGTCGCATTGATTGTCGGCCCCGACGATGCAGAAGGCCGTGAGATTGGGCGGCGGGTCTGCTGTTATCACCTGGGTTGACTGGCGCAGGTTTTCTGCCAGTTCTGGTGTCGTCTGCGCGCGCTCCATCAGCTTTTGGTAGGACACATATGGTATGTCATTCGGATTATCCGAGAGCATGACAACCGGGCTGAAGGCGAGAACACGAACAGGTTTTTCGATCCTGCGTGCGAGAAGAGTGCCGTGATACAGCGCCCCATGCCCCCCTTTGCTTCCACCAATCGTCATCACCAGATCGTAGGGGGCACTGACATTTTCTATGAAATTCGCCAGAATGTCTGGCGTGTTTGTGAAATAGGTGTCTTCCTTATCCGCAATGCTCAAAACATCCGCCGGAAAATCGACAGACTTGAAATGATGCTTGGTTGAATGGGAGAACAGCACCACGAGAACGGCGGCGTTCCGCTTGCGCATCTCGATATCGTAACATCCAAGAGACATTTCTGGCAGCTTTCAGTGTTTGCAGCAGGTGATCGATGCAATTTTCTGCCGATGTTCGTATAAAGCCGCTCAGATCTTCGCAAGGGGAGACGTCGGACACGTTCCCGAATACCCCATGCAGAAACCGTCAGATTTGGTCAGCCGCGGCACCACAATTTCTGGCTCTGTTATCCGGTTGACAATACGGATACCGATCCAGCTCTGTTGCAAACCTTTTGAAGGGCGAAGGAGCACTCAACGATGTGGACCCGCCCACGGATGCATTTTGTCAGGTTGAAAATCGTAGCGTGGCCTTTGCGTCGTGCTCGCATGGCCTCGAACCCATTGATCGTCACATAGGCCGTTTTCAATGTCTTGAACCCTCTCATACCAAATCTCGAAGATGCTGACGCATTCTCGACTTAAAAAAATTGAAAATATCTCAAATGTGTCAGAGACTTAATCAATTGTTTGGTGCCGAACGGACGCTTTATCTCGACGAGATAGAACCGACGCTTTGCCATGGATCTTCTGGCCAATGCCCTGATTGAAATCAGCAATATTTCCAAGCGGCGTTTGTTTGCGCTGTGCGACACCACGCTGAATTATGGCCTGTCGCCCAACCTCGCCGGAAAGCCCATCGGGCTTAACTACGGTTACGGCATTATCTCCCCAACTGCCACCGCCATGGCTTCACAAAACAAGATATTAGCCGTTCCTTCGGTCGTCCACACCATCCGCACCAAGAGCAGTCAGGAAGACCATACCTCCATGGTCACATGCTCGTGCCGCAAAGCGCAGCAGGTGCTGAATAACCTGCCGAAGATCATTGGCGTTGAATGCCTGCTGGCCACCAAGGCGACTTTCCTCACCCGCCATGCACTCGGCAGCTTCAAGCTCGGTCGCGGTTCGCAACCGCTCTATGATGCGCTGGCCGCCGTAATCCTCGCCCACGTTGAGGCGTTCAACCGCTTCAAGTCACGACTGAAGGCAGACCGGATCGCCACCAAGTGGAAATGCAGTTCACTGTTGAATATGGCCTGTGCCGTGATCAAGGGCGTCGAGTTCATACCAGCTTTATCCATGGGCGAAGCTGCAATTTTCAATCTGATCGGCGACATCCGCGGAGAAACCCGGACCGTTGAACCCGTTTTTGGTCTCTGTCCCAACGCTTTCACTGAAGTTGTTTCACACCTCGCCCAGGATCTCAAACGTCAGGGCAGATGATCGGGCAATAATAGGCGGCTCCAGCCAACTCACAATATTGTCCCATAAATGCGTAGAGCGAGAGACATTTATGAAGCCCTTAAAAAAACTGAGACAGAATCATCAGCGCCACATGAGTTCCCACTAAAAAAAGGGGTACTTTAGGGCATGATTAACAATTACATCTTAGAATTGAGATCGCACAGCATCGAGTTGCGATGTTCCTTCGCATGACGCGACACAAAATCACGTTTTGAGACCGAGTTGACTAGACACTCTCTTAAGCTTCGAGCTGTGAGAGGAATTCGCGCGCGGTTTCGTCATTGCTAACAGTGTACTGGCTATCGCATTTATGAAGCGGTCCATCAAAAAAGAAGCGGGCTTGGTCGCAGGGATGAAGTGCGCGACCCTGGTGGCTTTGATGACTTACTTGGGCTTCAGCAGATACCTAGCCGGTCTGTTGTTTACAGGACGGTCGCCGCAGGGCGCCCACGACTTATCAGCTACAGCAAATCCTAAACAGCTTCGGATAGAGGATATACAATGTCTTTCTACACTCAAATGAAGAAATCTTCCAAATCTCATGCGGCTGTGGCTGAGATACAGCGCATCAAAGTTAGTATCGCAGACGGAAAACTAGCCGAGCGTGCAAATCTCGATGCCGTCACTGGCGAGGCCAGAGAGATGCTGATTGCTGTCAATGAATTACTTGAGGCCAGTATGCAGCCGATGCAGAAGCTCGGAGCATCTATCGCAGGCATGTCAGGTGAGCATGACAAGGGTGACATCGATGTCAGATTACCCTCAGAAGTCTTCAAGGGCGACTTCGCTGTGATGGCCAAAGGCATTAACGACATGGTCGATGGCCATATCGCGGTCAAGAAAAAGGCCATGGCTTGCGTCAAGGAACTTGGGTTAGGCAATTTTGAAGCGCCGCTCGAGCAATTCCCCGGCAAGAAGGTTTTCATCAATGAGACAATCGAAACATTGCGTGCCAATCTCAAAGGCCTGATCTCTGAAATGAATAGGATGTCGATCGAGCACGATAAGGGCGATATTGATGTCTTCGTGCCGGTTGAGAAATTCAACGGCGATTTTGCCGTGATGGCCAAGGGCGTCAACGATATGGTCGCAGGCCACATCGCGGTTAAAAAGAAGGCTATGGCCTGCATCAAGGAACTCGGCGAGGGCAATTTCGCAGCATCGCTCGAGCAGTTCCCCGGCAAGAAGGCTTTCATCAATGAGACAATCGAAACATTGCGCGCCAATCTCAAAGGCCTGATTTCCGAAATGAATACGATGTCGATCGAGCACGATAAGGGCGACATCGACGTCTTTGTGCCGGTTGAGAAATTCAAGGGCGACTTTGCCGCAATGGCCAAGGGCGTCAACGATATGGTCATCAGCCACATCACCGTCAAAAAGAAGGCCATGGCCTGCATCAAAGAACTGGGCGAGGGCAATTTTGAAGCACCGCTCGAGCAGTTCCCCGGCAAGAAGGCTTTCATCAATCAGACCATCGAGACGTTGCGTGGAAATTTACGGGCGATTACCACTGAACTTCAGCGCTTGATTGGGGCGTCTACAGCCGGCAAGCTCTCTGAGCGTGGCGCCGCCGATCATTTCGTCGGTGATTTCGCCAAACTGGTCTCCGGAATCAACGGCATGTTGGATGCCATCATTCTCCCGATCTCTGAGGGCAATCGCGTCCTTCGTCAGGTGAGTTTCGGTGATCTCACGCAGCATGTGGACATCGAATGCGAAGGCGATCATGAGCGCATGAAGAATGCGATCAACACTATGGTAGACAACCTGCGCAACACAGCAGCCATCGCCGACCAGATTGCCAGTGGCGACTTGACGGTCGAGCCGGAGCCGCTTTCAGACAAGGACACGCTGGGAATTGCTCTTGTGTCCATGGTTGAGCGCCTCCGCGGCGTTGTTGCCGATGCATTATCCGCAAGTCAAAATGTTTCAGCGGGTTCGCAGCAGCTCTCCGCCGGTGCAGAGCAGCTTTCGCAAGGTGCGACCGAACAGGCGGCGGCGGCAGAAGAAGCCTCTGCATCCATGGAGGAAATGGCGGCCAATATCAAGCAAAACGCTGATAATGCTGCTCAAACCGAAAAGATTGCCCGTCAATCATCAAAGGATGCCGAAGCGTCCGGTGAGGCCGTCAATCGGGCTGTGGCTGCGATGCGAACGATTGCCGAGAAAATTTCCATCGTGCAGGAAATTGCTCGACAGACCGACCTTCTCGCTCTGAATGCCGCCGTGGAAGCAGCCCGCGCGGGAGAACATGGCAAGGGCTTTGCCGTTGTCGCCTCTGAAGTGCGAAAGCTTGCCGAACGCAGCCAATCAGCCGCCGCTGAAATCAGTGGCCTGTCAGGACAGACGGTGCAGGTTGCCACGGAAGCGGGTGGAATGCTCTCACGTCTGGTTCCCGACATCCGCAAGACTGCCGAATTGGTCTCGGAAATCTCCGCGGCTTGCCGTGAACAGGATATCGGTGCTTCGCAGATCAACGAGGCAATCCAGCAACTCGACAAGGTGACACAGCAGAATGCTGGAGCCTCTGAAGAAATGTCGGCCACCTCAGAAGAACTCGCAGCGCAAGCCGAGGAGCTTCAAACCTCCATCGCCTTCTTTAAGGTCGACAATGCTGCTGACGTTAAAGTGCAAGCGTCACGCAACCACCCGGCGAAGGCCCGGCCCAAGAGCAATATCCCAACAAAACCAGCAGCCATGGCCCAGATGTCCAAACCCGGCCACTCCGTTGCAGGCCAGCAGGCTCGCGTAAAAGGCTGGGTGCTCGACATGTCGATGGGTGGGCCTGATGCTGAGGATTCCGACTTTCAAGAAAGGGCATAACCACTGAACGATAATGTGGTGGGCGTCCGTGACCGCTCAATTATGTCGTGGATTCCAGCAAGAAGCTGGCCGGCATTTCGATCAAAAACTGAGAAAGGGATGGCGGCCATAAAGTGGATCAGAAGGTAACGTCTCTGAGTACCCTCGATCCAAACCGTTCTCTCGCCGCCAAGCAAGAGCACGGTCGGGCTATTTGGCTGTTTGACGCAAGGGCAGGATCACGATAGGCATTATAGAAATTAGGAAAGGCGATCCTGCCAATGCAAAGCATTGCCTAATCTCACCAGCCAAGGAAATATCCTATGATGTCGAATGAGAGCCTGCTTGTATTTCTTCTTGTTGGCGCCCTTGCTGGATGGCTTGCCGGCCTGGTGGTACGTGGTGGCGGTTTTGGTCTGATCGGAGATATCCTTGTCGGTATCATCGGTGCGTTCATCGCCGGATGGCTCTTTCCCCGCCTCGGTTTCAGCTTGGGTACGGGCATCGTCAGAGCGATTGTCAACGCTACGGTCGGGGCGATCGTCCTTCTGCTGCTCCTCAGGCTCGTGCGCCGGGCATAAATCGCGGTCAGCTCAGGAAGCCTGGCCTGCTGCCGGTTTTCAGACACCGAGTGAAGCTAATCCTGCCTTGGGTTCAAAGTCATTAGACATGCATTTCAAATAGCGTGTCATGGCTAGCCACAACCATGCGCCCATCCGGGCCGATCCAGCCGCGAAACATGCCCGCTGTGTTGTATGGTGCGGTAACGGAGCCATCTGCGCCAACTGCCACCAATCCGGCTCCGATCTGATGCGGGGCAAGATCGGTGAAGATAACGTGCTGGCAGGCATCGTCCAGATTTTCGCCGAGATAGCGCATGCGGCTGGCAATCTCGTGACCCACGGCATGGCGAATGAAGAATTCGCCCTTGCCGGTGCCAGAGACTGCCACGACCCCATCCCGGGCATAGGTTCCAGCTCCAATCACAGCAGTATCGCCAATGCGGCCGGCTGGCTTGTTGTTGAAGCCCCCGGTGGAGGTTGCGGCAGCCAGATGGCCGTGGCTGTCGAGTGCCACAGCACCGACTGTTCCATGCTTTTCGGCTTCGCTTGCTTGGGCGGCGGTTCCGGCTTTCGCATGGGCCTTTAACGATACCAGTGCTTTTACCCGGCGGTCTGTCGTGAAATAGCTTTGATCTACCATGGGCAAGCCAGATTGTCTGGCAAAGGCATCGGCCGCACTTGCCCCCAGCATCACGGTCTCACCGCTGTGCATCAGCCTGCGCGCGGCACAGATCGGGTTGCGAATGCTGCGTGCCATGGCAATGGCCCCGGCCTCAAGGGTGTTGCCATCCATAATCGAGGCATCCAGCTCGTGATCGCCCTGCGTGTTCAAGGCGGCACCATGGCCCGCATTGAAATGCTCAGAATCTTCCATCACCATCACGGCAGCCTCGACAGCGTCCAGCGCGGATGCCCCTCGCTGCAACAGCGCCCATCCGGCCTGCAAGGAACGCTTGAGATCGGCGCGTGCTGCTTGCCATTCACTTTCCGGCATGTCTGCCTTGTTCATCACGCCGCAGCCGCCATGGATGGCCAGGGCCATGGGATTTCGCTGGGTGTTGCTCATCAATGCCTCGAAATGTTCAACGGTAGATCGGTTATTATTAGCCGCAGCATAGTGGTTATCGCAGATCGTTTAGATGAGAAAGGGTCAGAGAATGCATCATTCGAGCTCAGTTATCTTCGCTTGACGGGTTCGCTCCACACATTTTGTACCAGCGATTTCCTAGAATTGTAAAAAACTGAGGTAGGGCCTGTCGGTACTTGAACGGGAGTGATTGACTGCACGCAGCAAAGCCTGTTTGCTTTCTTTTTTGCTGATAGCAAAGATTGCAATGAAATCGCCGATGGAAATTTGAGTGTGGGACGACGACTTGTAAGGCATCAGACGGTTCGGCCCTTGGAGGATCGCGATGCTCAGGGCCTCAGTCCTGAAGATATCGCAGATCATAACGGACGCACCGTTTCGGCGCTTTTGCTACGCGAAGGGCCGATGACGCGTCAGGAGCTTGCGGCAAGGCTTAAGCTCACCGAGCCTGCCATTACCGGCATTCTTCAACGGCTGCTGTCGGCGGGCCTTGTCTGCAAAGGCAATCGCCAGACTACCGCACGCTATAAAGCGGCGGAATTTTCGCTTGTGTCATCTGGCGCGTACGGTCTTGGTGTCGAGCATTGCCAGAATGGTGGTTCTCTTGCGCTGTGCAATCTCGCCGGTGATATGGTGCTTTATCAACGCTTTGAGTGTGATGAAGCCTTGCTTGCGGCTATCAGGCAAATTGTGCAGGCAGAGATAGGCTTTCCCGCCCCCATCGGTGTCGGGGTGGTAATGAACGCGGGCAGGGATGACGGGTTGAGCGCTATTTTTGGCGAATTGCCAAGCTTTACCTTGTCCAAACCCGAAGCGGTGCTGGCAGGGGAGAGATTGTTTGGCATTGGCGAGCCGGAAGGTGGGCTAGTTGTGGTCCTGATTGATGATCAGGTGCAGGCGGGTCTGATCATCAATGGCCGCTTTTATCGCGGCACCCATGGCAGAGCGGGCGCAATTGGTGCCATGCGTCCCGGCCTGGCGGAAGGAACGCTGGATATGATGGCGAGTGCTGCGTCTTACAGGGCTTTCATTGCCGCACAGGGTGAAAGCGAGGTTGATCGCTGGATTGAACAAGCCGCCAGCCGGCTTCTGGACGGTGTTGTCACCATTGCAGGTTTTATATCACCGGGAGCCATGCTACTGGGCGGACAATTGCCCGCCGATGTGATTGATCGGCTGATTGACAAAATCGCTGAAGCTCGGCTGGGCAAAGAGCGATATTTTGTGCCCGCAGCCTGGATACCGCCCGTACGCCCTTTAAGCTTTCCAGACCGTGACGCCGCTTACGGTGCTGCCATAGCACCGTTTATCGAACTGCTGCTGCCAAAACCGAATTGATCGATGAAGGCCGGATCGCTGTCGCCAACGGTGAGCGACTGAGATGCGCTGGATCGGCAGAGGGAAGACAGAGCCGGTCTGCGAGCGCCATGGCGGCAGCGCCAAGGGCTGCGGCATCCTCGGAGGCGGCCGCACGGTGTAAGCTTGGGGCCAAGGCTCCTCGACGACTGATTTCCTCATGCACGTAGAGCAGCAATTCATCAATCAGCCGCACAGGTAGGCGTCCGCCCAGAATAATGCCATCGGGGTCCACCACCATGCCGATGTCGCTGACGGCTTCGGCAAGGTTGATGGCCATTTTCTTCAGCCAACCGCTGAGAAGGGCGCGTCCCCGTCCATCCAGCGTCAACAGATCCGCAGGTGTCGCAACATCCACCCCATTGTCGGCAAGGTAGTCGAGCAGCACGAACATGGACAGCATATCGCCCAACGGTCTGGTTTCCCCGGCAAAGGGACCGGTTGTGACCGCCGTGGGCAGCCAGCCGATTTCGCCACCCAGTCCGCCTGCGCCCTTGTGGCGCATACCGTCAATCACCAGACTGCCACCAAGACAGGCGGATATCAGAATATAGAAAAAGCTGCGCATCTCGGTGCCCAGCCCATATTCAATCTCGCCCAAAGCCGCCGCATTGGCGTCATTGTCGATATAGATGGGGTGGTCGGTGATATGCGACAGAGCGGTACGCACGTCAAAGCCGCTCCAATGGCTGTACGCGTTTGGCAGGCCAATCACCTGCACCTCTCCCAGCCAGTCGGGAATGGCAAGGCCAATGCCCGCAAGCCGTGATTCTGTAATAACCTTGCGGCGCAGGAAGGACGATACGGCATCTTCCATCAGCTTTACAAAGGCATCTGGCAGCAAAAACCGCGCCTCATGATGAATCCGCCCGCGCACATTACCCACCGCATCCACCGCCACAATTGTCAGGTGATCGCGGTCAATATTGGCTCCGATGGCAAAAGCCCCCTCCGGGTCAATCTCCAGCTCGATGGCCGGTTGGCCGCGCAAGCCTTGCCGGCGGCGCGCCTCCATCACCAGGCCTTCATCCAGCAGTTTATCGACAATCCGGGTGACAGCCTGCTTTGTGAGGCGCGAGAGCTTGGCAATTTCGGTGCGCGAAATTGGCCCACCACGGTGAATGGCGTTCAGGATGATGGCCCTGTTCAGGGCTGCGGCCTGCTCGCCATTGGCTCCGGAATAACTCATCGTAATCGTCAATCTCCTCGCCGCCGGACTGCGGCGGCGGGGAAACCATGCACCATAGACGTGCGGGACGAAAGCCTTTTCAAGCGGTTTTCGACAGACGCCAACTCTTCACCTCAAAGGGTTTTAGCGCGTGCGCGTCCACCGCTTCCATTGGTTCTTCCAAAATGCTGAGTGCGCCGCTTACCGCCCAACCTTCAGGTGGTGTAAGCTGGAAGCCGCCCCGGCGACCAGCTGGCTCATACACCCGCACGATCAGGCCATCGCCATCCTCGGCAGGTTTGATGGCCGAGAGAGCAACCTCCAGCCCTGCCGCTTGCAAAGGGCACCATTCGCCCGCTGCTTTATCTGACACAGGAATGGCAATCAGCGGCTGGTTCAGATCATCGGCCTCTTCGCGCACCTGCCCCTCATACCATGTGCCTTCATGGGGCATCAGGGCATAGGTGAAGGATTGATAGCCTTCATCTGCCAACGGATCAGGATAGATCGGCGAGCGCAGCAGGGAAAGGCCCAGCACATTGCCACGGGCCGAGTGACCATATTTGGCATCATTCAGCAGCGCCATGCCAAACCCCGGCTCGGACAGATCAATAAACCGATGCGCAGGTGCCTCAAACATCGCCTCATCCCACGAGGTGTTGGAATGGGTGGGGCGTTCCACCACGCCGTAGGCCACTTCGCAGGTAGCGCGGGCGGCGCTGACAGCCACGCCATTTTCCGTGCGCAACATGACGCGGCGTTCATGCCAATCGATTTCGGTGAAAATATCGAGACGGCGAGCGTTGGCAGCAAGGCTCAAGGTCTGCACAATAGTGGAATCACGCCAACGGCGTTTGATACGGATGGCCGCGCGGTGGGCGGTGTTTTCGACAAGTTCGATGGATTCGTATCCGCTCAACTCCTCGGATTTTTGGCCGTAATCCTCTTCCACATCCCACGCGTCCCAATTGCGCGGCTTATCCGCCGTATAGGCAAACAACCGGTTGGCCCCACCCTCGACCGCTTCGCGGCCAGATGTTTTGTGCAGGATAGAGGCGATGGAACCATCATCGGCCAGCGTCACCTTGATGATGTCATTTTCCAACGTGTTTTGCGTGGCCTTCAGGCCCGGTTTGGGGCCAAGAGCGCCGGCGGGCAAAACGCTCACACCAAGGGCAGGTACCATGCCGTCAGTTGCTATGCTTTTATCATTCAGCGTCAGCCGGATTGGTCGGGCGCTCAGTGTGGGATTGATCACCAGCACCGCGCCATCATTGCCTTCAGGCACTTGTTTGAGGATGGCTTCAACAGCCGCCTTTTGCGCAGCCGCACCATCAATCAGCACCTGCTCAAGCTCGGCTTTCGCATCCACATAAACCTCGGCAATCGACGAGCCTGGCAAAATGTCATGAAACTCGTTTTTCAACACCACCCGCCATTCCGGCTCCAGCGAACGTGGCTTGGCGGCCCCCAGAAGATGGCCAAGGGATGCCAGCGTTTCCGCTGTAATCAGGCTGCGCTCGGCCTTGCGGTGGAGCTTTTTGATGGCGCTTTGCGTGGTCAGCGTGGCGCGGTGCAGCTCCAGATAGATCTCACCTTTCCACACGGAAACGGGCGTGGTTTTCGCCATTGCATGGGCATCTTCAAAAAAGTCGTGCACGCGGGTCCAGCGGGCTTCCGGGATCGCAGGAAACACACGAAGCTGTTCTTCCCGCACCACCATTTCCGGGCTAGGGCCGCCGCCGCCGTCGCCATAGCCGACGCACAGCAGCGTCGTGTCGTGCCGGTCTTTCTGGCGATAATTTTTCCATGTCGGCGTGATGCAATCCGGGCGCACAAAGCCGTTATAGCCTTCCATGGGATTGTCGAACGAGTGGGCCAGCACTCGGCTGCCGTCCAGCCCTTCCCACCAGAACAGATCGGCGGGGATGTGGTTGCTTTCGGACCAATTGACCTTGATGGTAAAGAAGCTTTTCATTCCGCCCTGTTTGAGAAGCTGCGGCAGTGCTCCGGCAAAACCAAAGCAATCCGGCAGCCAGCAAACACTGTGGCGCGTGCCAAAACGTTTTTCGAAATAGCGCTGACCGTAGAGGATTTGCCGGGTCAGGCTTTCGCCTGTGGGCATATTGGTATCCGGCTCAATCCACATGCCGCCCAGCGTTTCCCACTGGCCGTCTTTGGCGCGCTCAACGATTTTGTCGAGCAGGTGAGGATCATCCTCCTCAAGCTGCCAGTAATAATGCGCGGTGGACTGGTTGAAGCGGAAATCCTTCGATGTTTCCATGATCGACAGTGCCGTGTGGAAGGTCCGGCGCATTTTGCGGCGGGTCTCATCATAGGGCCACAGCCAGCACAGATCGATATGGGCATGGCCGGTCAATGCCACCTTGCCCTGCGGAGGGAAGCGTTCACGAAGTTCGCCAAGACGCGCCATCAGCGCCTCATAGGCCTGATCCAGTGTGGCGCGCTGGGCGTCGGTCAGACCTTCCGGGTCGGGTTTCAGCTCTGGCAGTTGCCAGATCTTTTGCTGCATCACCGCAGGGGCGGTGCGCGCCACATAGTCTGCCGTCGCTGATGGCCAATCGATGGCGTAGAAGGCCTGTTCTGCGGCATCCAGCAGATAAGGCACCACATCATGGCCTTGCAAGACCCTGAGTGCTTCGGCAATCTGGCGCATCAGCAGTCCCATGCGGTCCACGGAACGATCGATCCAGAACAGCTCCGCCCGTTCAAGCTTGGGTGCGCGTACCGGCTCACCAAACGGCAGGCGCGGAACGGATTGCGCATGGAGCGAAAAGCTCTGCGAAGGGGCTGCAAATTCGCGGTGGTAAGGATCCAGCCCATAGCGCTTGATAGAGCCATCTTGCGCTGTGATGCTCAACAGGCTTTCGCCGCCGAGGTTGAGATAAAGATAGGTGTCTGCCAGCGGCCAGCCTTCCGGCACGGTCACATCTGCCGTGAAGCCAATGGGTGGGGTCTTGTGTGGCCAGGCCTCGCCAACGGCAATGGGTTGGTCATTGAAATTCCAGCCGATCAGTTCGACTGTTTTGCGGGCGCGCCAGAACTGGAATTCTGCGTTGCGAACTTCGATCCGTTCAAGGCGTTGGGTGTAGGTTAAGCTCATGATAATTTCCTAAAATCTTTCAACAAGATGGGTTCAGCCCTTCACGGCTCCGGCGGTCATCGCGCCAAGAATAAGGCGCTGGAGCGAGAGGAAGGCGATGATGGCTGGCACCACCGAGACAAGGCAGGCCGCCGCGAGGAGTTGGATGGAGGAGTCATTTTGTGTGCCGGCATATTGGAAAATGCCGACGCCAATCGGGGTGAGGGATTCCTTGGTGATCAGCAGGAACGGCACCAGAAATTGCGACCAGCCGCTGATCACGGCGATGATGAAGGCCGAAGCAATGCCGGGCGTAGACAGCGGCAGGATGACACGGATAAACACGCCAAACCGGGTGCAGCCATCCATCATTGCCGCTTCATCCAGGGTTTTGGGAATGCCGTCGATCGAGCCTTTCAAAATCCAGGTCGAGACCGGAACGGCAAGGGCCACATAGACCATGGTGGTGCCGAAATGGCTGTCCAGCAGGCCCATCGCCGCCATGTAGCGGTAGAGTGGCACCATGATCACCAGCGGGGAGATCATCTGCACCGACAACAGCGCCATCATCCACGCGCCCTTGCCCTTGAACTGAAAGCGCGAAAAGGCATAGGCCGCAGGCAGGGCCACGATCAGGCAGCCTGCCGCCGACAAGCATGAAAGCTTCAGCGCATTCCACAGGTAGGAGATGAACTTGTCCGAGGACAGGATCATCGCAAAATTATCCAGCGTCGGTGCTTTGGGAATGAAGCGGCTGACGCCCAGAAACACTTCCTTGCGGGTTCTGAGCGCCAAAGACAAAAGCCACAGCAGCGGCCATGCGAAGAAGGCGAAGGTAATGGCCATGAAAAGATAGCTCAACGCATCACCGAGGCGCTCACTTGTGCGGGCTTTCATTGGTCATCTCCCTTTGGCAGGAAGGCGGCATAGATCAAGGCGAGCGTCAGCGAGATCACCAGCATGAGGATGGAGAGCGCAGCGCCTGCCGCCAGATCATAATTGCGAAACACCACATTGAACGTATAGAGCGACAGCACTTCGGTTGCCCGTCCCGGTCCACCGCCGGTGAGTGAGATGATCGCATCAAAGGTGTTGAGGGTCTGGATGGTGATCAAAATCAGATTGACCAGAATGGCCGATGTTAACTGTGGCAGGGTGACATAGCGCAGTCGCTGATCGGCCCGCGCCCCATCCACAGCCGCAGCCTCGTAAAGCACCGGATCAATCGCCTTGATGGCGGCATACATCACCACCATGGAAAAGGCGGTGCCGCGCCAAACATTCGACAACACCACCGACCACATCACGAGGTTGGGATCGGAGAGCCATTGCACGGGGCCAGCCCCTACAAGCCGGAGCAGGCTGTTCAGCCCGCCAAACGGAGCCTCGTTAAACAGCATTTTCCAGATAATGCCGCCAGCAATGCCCGGCACCACCCAGGCAATCAGCGCCGTGGTGCGCAGGATTGTGGCACCAAACAAGCCCCGTTTTTCGGCCCGCACCACCACCAATGCGATCACAAGGCCAAACAGTTGCTGCGCAACCACCGACCCCGCCGTGAAGGTGAGCGTGACCCACAGGATCTGCGGAATTTCCGCACGGGTCAACGTGTTGATCAATGTTGTGATGGTGTAGCCACCGTCATCCCCGAGCAGTGTTGCTCTGGTGAAGGCAAGGCGCAGCACATCCAGCACTGGATAAAGGTAGAAAATGCCGAGCACCAAAATCAGCGGCATAAGCCAGGGCGCTGCCTTCGGTCGGTGCCGACTTTGGGCGGCACCCGTCTGTTTGCCTGCCTGAAAGCTGAGTGTTGCCATGGAGTGCACCTATTGGATTCAGACCACAAAGCGCTGCGGAGCCCTTTGGCTCCGCAGTCTCAACAAGCGGTTAATGGCTGTCAAATGCCGCAAGCGAAGCTTTGAAGGCTTCATCGACAGCCGCATCCGTGGCTTGCGTTCCCGTCAATACCTTGCCCATCATGATCTGAATCTGATTGGAGATTTCGGGATAGACCGGCGCGCCGGGCCGGGCTTGGCCGACTTTGAGGGCCTCCGAGAAAGCCTTGTTGATGTCGGAGGAGAAAATCTTGTATTTCTCATAGAGGTCCGCGCGGGTTGGCAATTGCCCCTGAACCTCATTGGCAGGTCCCATATAGACATCGCGGGCAAGATCAGCACACATTTTCACTTTCGCCGGATCGGAGGCAAAAGAAGCAACAGTCCAGCCACCTGTGCCGGTCGAGCGCTGATCTTTGGTGGGACCGGGCAGGGGTGAGAAGGTCCATTTGGCCAGTTCTTCCGGCTCAAGGGCGGCTTGCAACTGGCCATATTGCCAATTTCCACCGACAAACAGCGCCGTGGTGCCAGCGGCAGCGGCGGCATTGAAATCATCATAATTGCCAATGGTGGCCACCCGCTTGGGGGCAGCACCAGATTCCACCAGGTCGCGGTAGTAATTCACCGCCTTGACGAATTTTTCCCGCTCAGCACCTTCGCCAAAGATCGGCTTGCCGTTCTCATCGACCAACTTGCCACCTTCGGCCCAGAAATTGGCCAGCCAGTCAAAGGTGGTGCCTTCATAGCGTGAGCCGTTGAACAGAATGCCTTCCATGCCCTCTTCCACGGAGTGCAGCGCAGCCTTTTTGGTCTCGTCCCATGTCTGCGGCGCGTCTGGAACGATTTCTTTGTTGCGATAGAGAACACGCAGATCGGTCGACCACCACCAGGCATAAATCTGGCCGTCAGCTCCGGTAACGCCCTCGCGAATGAAGGGGAAAAGCTGGTCGATCTCTTCCTTAGTAAAGTACGGTGAGAAAGACTTCAGCACGCCAGCTTTTTTGAAAACAGGCAGCACGAAAGAGTCCACGGCAGCGCAATCAGGTGCATTGCCGGATTTGGCCTGCTCCACCATGCGGGCCTGCTCCTGGCTGATGTCCCCCGTCATCATCTGCAATTCAATGCGCCAGCCGGGATGCTTGGCAATAAACTGATTGAACAGCTTGCCATAGCCTTCAGCGACAACCGGATCATTGTTGCGCGGACCATCGGTCGTCATGCGAAATGTCATTTTATTGGGCGCGTCAGCCGGGCCAACCGTGTCGCCGGTGATCATGTCACTGGCATTCCCGCCCACGGGGGCAACCAACAGCGCGACAAGCGTCAACGCATGCCTGTTCTTCTTCATGTGTGCTCCTCCCAAAGTCGCATGCCGCTGAGTGCCATGCGTTAAACCCTCAATCGCGGGCAAGTCTCCGCCCCGCTTCGTCCTCCGATGCCTGCTGTCTCCTTCAACAGGCATCTTCCCTGAACGCAATAAATAGATTAAATCACTTTTGTTTTGCGTCAAGCGATTTGTCTGGGAGGAAATCATGGCTGTGGTGCGGATTGAAAATTTACGCAAGCATTACGGGGCCTTGGAGGTCATCCACGGTGTGGATCTCGAAGTCGGGAACGGGGAGTTCCTGGCGCTGGTTGGACCATCCGGTTGCGGAAAATCAACATTCCTACGGATGATTGCAGGTTTGGAAGAGGTATCCGGCGGCGATATTTTTATTGATGGTACTCGCATCAATGACTTGAGCCCACGCGAGCGCGACATTGCCATGGTGTTTCAAAATTATGCGCTCTATCCGCATATGACCGTAGCCGAGAACATGGGTTTTGCCCTCAAGCTCGCAGGGCATTCTGCGGCAGACATCAACACCCGCGTGGCAAAGGCGTCCGAGGTCCTGGGTCTTGAACCATATCTTAAACGCAAGCCCGCAGCTCTTTCAGGCGGGCAGCGTCAGCGCGTTGCTATGGGCAGGGCCATTGTCCGCGACCCCAAGGTTTTTCTGTTCGATGAACCTCTCTCCAATCTCGATGCCAAACTGCGGGTGCAAATGCGCTCGGAAATACGGGAATTACAGAAAAGATTAAAAGCAACAACCGTTTACGTCACCCATGATCAGGTGGAAGCCATGACCATGGCCGACAAAATTGCGGTGTTCAACAAGGGCGTCCTTGAGCAATTGGGCACGCCGCTGGAGCTTTATCACAGGCCAGCCAATCTGTTTGTTGCTGCCTTCATTGGTTCGCCACAAATGAACCTCGTGTCGGGGGAGGCAGCCCAACGAGACGGAGCAACAACCATTGGCATCCGTCCAGAGCATTTCGTGTTGTCAGAGGACCAGGACGCCTGGAGCGGTGCAGTTGTGGCTGCGGAATGCCTTGGAAGCGATACCTTTATCACCATCGACTCTGCCCTGTATGGAAAGCTGCTCATACGCACCAGCGGCAGCTACGAGCCAAGGATCGGTGAAACCATCAGCGCTAAGCCGATGGACGGATGCCTTCACCGGTTCGATGAGGCGGGAAGGTCAATATAGAAGGAAAACATAGAGGCCTTATCGCGACACTTTGCGCGGTTACCCGAATATGGCAGGCCTTTCGAGATCATACGCCCCGGGAGGCCACTTCAAATTACGTAGAAAATGACATAATCGACATCTCGCAGCAAAGAGGTTGGCGAGGGGAGTAGCGTTTGAAAATGCTGTCTCACCCTTGATACCGATGAATACCTCGTGGCTTGAATGACAGACTGCTGGAGAGGTTCAGGAGTTCGGCTGAAAGCCAACAGGTCGTGAGCCACATTTCAGTTCCCTGCAACCCGGGCCGATGACCGTCTGCGAACGGAAAGCCTTGCCCGCTTTGCCACCGTGTAGACAGTTGCAGAATGATGCCGGTTGCGATTTCCATCGCCTCGTCGCGGCGATGAGGTGTCTGCTTCAGGCAAAGGAGCAGCGGGTGGATCGTGTCGAGCAGATTGCAGGCATTGAAGCCTTGTCCACGAAATCCGTCATGAGCCCGGTAATTGGCGATCACGGAATCGATGGCGGCATCCGGATAAGGAACCGGTATGCCAAATTGCGCATGAGCGCCGCGCGTCAGCCGGTAAAAACCATTGACCGGCTGCAACAGTCCTTCCTCCGGTGTCTCAGTACCCCAAAGGCCGGATGCTGGATTGCAGTTGAGGCTTAGCCAGCCAAACAAACTGTGCCGGTTGGCTCCTGCGTCAAAATAGCGACCGTTGAAATGCAAGGCGGTTGCAATGGCATCGACGGTCGCGCCGCAATGCCAGGCGCGTGTTTGCCAGGGCAGCTCATCCAGCCATTGCACGAGATCACCTGCACTCATGCGTTCGATGAACCGGAAGAGGTGAGGTGGCGCTGATCCCAGGCACTCAAGACCGTATCCAACGGCCAAAACATTGTACAAGGCAATCGGATCGTGATGCAGAGGCTGTTGTGCTGCACGATAAGGGTCCGGGAAAAGCCCAGTTTCTGGGTCCTGAATGGCTTGCAGGCGGGCTATGGTGGCATCGACATCGAACATCGAGCCGATATCACCGAAGGCTGCGGCAATTTCGATGGCGTCGCAGAGATGGCGGACGCTGGTAACGGGTTTGCCGCTTGCATCCGGCGCGCTGTAATCATCTCCGATACGATATCGCTCCACCACCGCTCGCCAATCAGCCGAAGCGGCAGCATTGATCGCGGCAAGCGCGGCTTCGACCACCACCGTTTTGCGGGGAGATGTCGTGTCTTTGCCACGCATCCGCAGCACGCGGGCCGGTACGCCGCCAGCGATGGCCTGTGGTGTGATGTCTTTCGAGACCACGGCACCAGCAGCGATAATGGCGCCGCTGCCGATCCGGGCGCCATCCAGAATGACTGCATTGGCGCCGATCCAGACATCATCGCCGATCTCGATGCCAAGCGATGTCAACGGCTGGCGATAGATCGGCGTTTCGAGATCGTCGAAGCCATGATTGAAGCCGACAATGCTGACATGAGAGGCAATTCGCACATCATCTCCCACCCGCACCCGGCCAGAGATGCAGGCATAGGCATTGATCGAAACGTTTTCACCAAGCTCGATATCGCCCCGCACCAGCGCGTGACCGGCAATCCAGGAGCCCGCACCCATCACCAGCCTGTCGGTATGGATTTCAGCCTTTTCCGCCACATAAACACCCGGCGAAAATGTTGCGCCGGCATAGGTCTGGAGCTGGCGAAGCCGGGCCTGATGGGCCACGCTCTCGATATCCTGCCCGTTCCGTTCCCAGGTGAGGATATTGAGCCGCTGGCGGCGCAAGGATGCCGCTTCCTCGTTGGCGTGGTTATCCCTGCTCATGACGCTTAGCCAATATCGAAGGCCGCGACACGGCGTCCAGCGTCTCGAAACTGCTGCTCCAACACCTCGAGATCAGGGCAAGTAGGCGGAGTGGCAAGCGCCTCGTCTGCGTCATGTCCCAGCGGCAGGGCGAAGGCTGCCGTCACCAGCACGGTTCGGCCCGGTTCGAGTGTGCCACGCAATTGCGGCAGGTTGGTTTTCGCCCATAAAAGATTGGTATTGGCAATCGACACATGGGCGCGGCCGATGCGGTGGTGGTCGGATAGATCGACAATGGCGCTGATGTCCGTTTGCCCGAACCAGACCGCGCGGCCAGCGCTTTCTTCCATACGGTCGCGGCTGAAGTCGGCGCGGGGAATGGCAAAACCGCCTTCGCTGGTCATCAGGCGGCGCGGCGTTGCGATCCGATGGATGCGGATATGCCAGGGATTTCGTGGCACGAGCCAGGTTTCGACAGTCACATCCGCCCAGGGCTTCCACCGGGAATAGAGTCTGTCATCGGCAATCATCGCCTCTTCAAGCGTCTCGCGCATCCTAAAATGCACGCCATCATCCGACAGCCCCAGCATGCCATCAAAACTGGCCGCATCGAAATGGCGATCATTGGCCTCGATATTAAAGGTATAGCGGGTCGAATAGACGAATTTGGCGTATTTCTCGTTGGAGCCGCGCATCTTGTCATGTTCCTGGCCGGAGGCGAGAATGACGACATTGCCCGGCGTGTGCATGGCCACCATGCCCGGCTTTTCGAGCGGCACAGGCGCATTGAAGGACGGCGCATCGGCTTCCTGCGCCAGCCAGAACGGGTGATCGGCGGGCAGGGCCAGCGGGAGAAAGAATTTCAGCGCCCAATAGGGCGAGCCGGGCGAATTATAGCTCTCACTCATCAGCAAATTGGGATAGCCGTAGCCGACAGACAGCACACCGTCGCGGTCGGCAATCGGCAATGCCGACCACCAGCGGATATGGCGCATGTAATAGCCCTTGATCTCAACCCATGGCAGGGCGTCAAGATCTGCAAAGGCAAGCGCGCCCCAGAAACCACCAGCGGCAAAACGGTAGGTCTGGCTGCGCCCAAAAGCGAGTGCAGCACCATCTGGGCCGAACCAGTGACGGATATCCCTGGCAAAGATCGTTGCGCGCTCACGAAGACGGATTTTGCGGGCCTCGTCTTTGCTGGCAAGGACGGCATAAATCAGCCCGTAAAAATGCATGGCAAAAGGAATGTAGTGGTCCACCCGACGCACCGGCCCATCGCGGTACCAGCCATCACCAATATCGAATCCTTCCAGCTCATCGAGATAGGCAATGGTCTTGGTGTGGTCGAATTCTACTCCGACCCGCTCCAGTCCCAGATCGACCAGAACCCGGAAGAATTTCCAATTGTTATCGACGTATTCGCGGTCTCTGGCCTTGAGCAGATAGGCCGAGACGCTGGCCTTCGCGGCATCGTCCAGAGGCTCCCAGATATGCTGCGGCACCATGGCGAGCGCAAAGCCGATGGCAGCAAGCTCCACAAGCCGTTGATTGCGATCAGAGACATCGCCCCAATAGTCTTCGTGCTGCGGATCGGTGCCATGGGCCAGGCCACGCCGGTAAAGATCCCAATGCGGAAAATCGCCGCCGCCCGCCACAAAGGGAGCGATGCCCCAAAGCGGCCGGGCAAAGCATTCGAGATCAGCTGCCGCATGATCGAAGATCGCGCCGGATGCGCCAAGCCTTACCCGTCCACCACCTTGCGAAAAATAGGGCAGGAGCGGCGTGAACAAGTCGAGCAGCGCTTTCGCCATATCATCGCGGCTGCGCAACGGGTTGCCGTAGAGCGGGTTGGCCTGGGCTGGATCGTAAACCACAATCGATATCCATGAATTGATTCAAATGAATTGGCCGCAGGAAGGTGTGAACCTGCGGCCAGACTTGTTGTGGACTATTTGATCGCCTTGACGCCGTCGTTCATCTCCTTCAGGCCATCATCGATAGATGTGTTGTCGGTCATGATCGCGTCATGCACACGGTTCAGCACAACCTCGATCTTTGCCGCATTGGGACTGACCGCCATTTCCAGATAGGATTTGCCGGCTTTCAGCGCCGCCTTGCTGTTTTCGTCCTGTGGGAAGCCGGGCAGCGAGGTGATCTTGGTGCTGACATCGTCGGTGCGCACTGCGGGCAAAGTTCCCGTGTCGGCAATGATTGCCGCACCTTCAGGTCCCGTCACGAACTTGATGAAGTCGAGCGCCACGTCCTTGTGGGCTGAGTTGTTATTGACCGAAAGGGCCGCAATCTGCGCCGCCGTTGTGCCGGCGGCAACGCCATCCGGGTGCGGGAACTTGACGATGCCCCAGTTCTTGCTCTTGGATTCGCCGGACTTTACCTTGGCGATCTGGGTGCCGATAAACCAGGTACCCATCGGCAGCATGCCGACCGTCCCGTTGAAGAACAGTGCCGAATAGTGGGTATTGGAGGTTTTGAGCGATGCATAGGACGGGATTGCCCCTTCCTTTTGAAGCTTCAGCGCCCGCGCGTACCAGGGCTTCAGAAAGGCGTAATCGCCACCGACCAGCGTGTGCTGACCATCCATGATGCCTGGAAGCTGGACGGTGGAACGCCATGTGTGCAGCAATGCGCCATAGGTCTTATTGACCCCCATGCCGCCCTTCAGCTTGCCCGCGATCTCATCGAATTGCGCCCAGGTCATGTCATTGGTCGGGTAGGAAACGCCTGCCTTGTCGAAGATGTCCTTGTTGTAATAGACCACCCAGAAGTCGGAGCGGAAGGGCAGGGCATAGACCTTGCCGTCGATGCTCAGCTCCTCGATAAGCCCGCCATATCCAGCTTTGTCGATCTTCTGCTCGGTCATGAAGCCGGAGAGATCGCCGATAGAGTTGGCCCGCACCAGGGTTGCGTAACCCGGCACGTCCTTGATGGTGACGACATCGATATCCTTGGCGCCACCGGTCAGTTGGGTAGCGATCATCTGCGTGTAGTCTTGCGAACCGAGATCCACCGGCTCGAATTTCACATTCGGATGCTTGGCCTGATAAGCTTCGATCAGCGGCTTGTAATAGGCCACCTTGTCCCAGTCCCACAGCGCCCATTTCAGGGTGATGGGGGCTGCCGATTGTGCGAACGCCCCTCCTGCCATGGCGGTGGCCATTCCCAGTGCCGCAGTGGCAATGGTCAGCGATATCCCAAATGTCTGCCTGTACATTCTGTTCTCCTCCCTGAGTGTCTTGTTGAAAGCGCCTCCCAGCGGCTTTCTATGAAATTTCTGTCGTTCGATACGAAGTATCTTGCTCAGCCAGAACCAGCGCGGCTGCCCGATGCGCGGCGAATGAAATGGCGAACATTCCAAGTGAAAAATTGATCATTGCCGGCATGAAGACGGAAACCGGGTAGAGCAGCACATGCACGAGCCAGAGGGCCGCAACAAACACCAGCGCCGCCACCGTCGGCAAGGGCCGCAGAAGCGTTGCCAGCGCCGATAGCCGCAGGATCTCCAGGGTGGCGCGCTTGCTCATCACCGTAAGCACAATGAAATGCGCCGACCACACGCCAACAAAACCGGTAGAGACAAGGCTGACAGCCAGGGGACCCGCGTAGATCAGGCTGTCAGGCGCTTGAGCGCCATAGGTTGTAATTGCGCAAAAGCCGATCCAGAGCGCGAGAACTGTTGCCAGGCCCCATCCCGTTGCCACGGCGACATAGCGACGAAAGGCTTCGGCAAAATCACGAAACAGGTAGACATTGCGGTCCTCCACCATGGAGCGACAAATACTGGTGGTGGCGAAGAGGGCCGCGGGCAGGGTGACGATGGGCAGCGCGGCGACCAGAAACAGAAGGTTGAGCTTGACCAGTTCCCACCATTCGCGCCCGATGATCTCGCAAAACAACGCAAGGCCGGTGCGCTTCGGCGCATCCTTGGCGATGCCCTTTCCCTCTTTTGTCCAGATGGCCTCCAACCATTGCATGGTATTGTCCTGTCAATAGAGGATCGACCGCTCGGTTTGCGGGTCAAACAATTGCGCATTGGTCATGTCGGCGGTGAGGCGCACCTGCTCACCGAGTTTGGCCTTGAAGCGCGGCGACACGCGAGCGACGATCGAGCGTCCGGCGACGACGAGATTGAGATGCACTTCCGAGCCCATCGGTTCTGCCAGTTCAACGACAGCCTCAAAGGATGCCGTATTGGCAGGGTCGATATCGCCCGGTGCCAGCTCATGAAAATTTTCAGGCCGTATGCCCAGAACGATGTCGCGGTCCAGATAGGGCGCGATGCGGCTCTGATCGAATGTCATCGGCAAGGGCAGGGCATGATCGTTGAAAACGGCGACGAAACCATCCCCCTGGCGCCGGATGGTCGAGGGGAGCATGTTCATCTGCGGCGCACCGATAAAGCCCGCCACGAACATGTTTATCGGATGGTCATAGAGCCGCTGCGGCGTATCGACCTGCTGGATATGGCCATCCTTCATGACAACGATGCGGTCGGCCATGGTCATGGCTTCCACCTGGTCATGGGTGACATAGATGAAGGTGGCGTTCAGCCGCTTGTGCAGCTTGGATATTTCGGCGCGCATCGTGCCGCGCAGCTTGGCATCGAGGTTGGACAGCGGCTCGTCTAGCAGAAACACTTCCGGATTGCGCACCATAGCACGGCCCAGAGCCACACGCTGGCGTTGGCCACCCGACAGCGCCTTGGGCTTGCGGTTCAACAGATGGGTGATGTCGAGGATCTTTGCCGCTTCCTGCACTTTTGTCTCGATCACATCGCGCGGCGCTTTCCGCAACTCAAGCCCGAACGCCATGTTCTTGTAGACAGTCATATGCGGGTAGAGCGCGTAATTCTGGAAGACCATGGCAATGTCGCGATCCTTCGACGGCACGTCATTCATCAGGTCCTCGCCGATCAGCAATTGCCCGCCGGAGATTTCCTCCAGCCCCGCGATCATTCTGAGCGTGGTGGATTTGCCGCAGCCGGACGGCCCGACGAGGATGATGAATTCCTTGTCGGCGATCTCAAGGTCGATATCGTGCACTACTTTCAGTGCGCCGAAGGACTTATTGAGCTTTTTTAGCGAAATGCTTGCCATTTACCCCTCACGCATCACCAATAGGAAGACCAGTTGCGCGACAGGCGCGTCAAAGCTTCCATGTAATAGTAGTCACCCCAGGACACGCACTCATCAACACCTTCGCCGCGGCAGGTGTTGTGGGGAGTCTTTTTCGAGTAGGTGCCATGCAGGACAAGCCCGTTGGAAACGGACGGGTCCTTAACGGCATAGCGATCGGCCAGACTTTTCATCATCCGCCGGGCCAGATCGCGGTAGCGTGCGGCGTCCACGTCTTCCACGAGATCGGCCATTTCCAGAAGGCCGCAAGCGACGATGGAGGCGGACGAACTGTCACGCGGCTCACCATCCCCTGCCGAAAAGATCAGGTCCCAGACCGGCACGAGATCGTCCGGAAGCCGTTGCAGATAAAAGCCCAGCAACCGCTCAAAAGCGTCGCGGTATTCGGCAATGCGCTCGTAGCGATAGGACAGGGCCATGCCCGCGATGCCCCAGGCCTGTCCGCGTGCCCAGAAACTGTCGTCGCTATAGCCTTGCTTGGTTACGCCGCGTACCGGAGCACCCGTTACCGGGTCCATGTAGAAGGTGTGATAGGTGGAGCAGTCCTCCCGCACCGAATGGGCAAGCGTGGTGCGCGCATGGGAGAGCGCAATCTCGCGGTATTTTTCATCCCCTGTTTCGCCAGTCGCCCAATAGAGCAGCGGCAGGTTCAACAGGCAGTCGATAATATAGCGGTATTCGTTTGGGTTGCCCTTGGCGCCCCAGGCCTGGATGAATTGCCCAATGGGCTGGTAGCGCTCGATTAACTGGTCGGCGGCCAGGAGTGCCGCCTTGCGTCCATCCTCGTCGCCCACCAGTTTCCAGGCGGCAATGCAGGAGGGCGAATAGAGAAACCCCATATCGTGATGGTCAGTGGCAATGCGGTTTTCGATACGATGCAGAAAGCTTTGCACCTGGATCTGGGCCGCATAGCGAAACAGTTTGTCGCCGCTATGCTCATAAGCAAGCCAGATTTCGCCGGGCCAGAAGCCCGCCGTCCATTGGTCGTTGGCCACCGCCGGATACCGGTTGCAGACGCTGGAATGGTTCTGCGCCGCATAGGTGAAGTCAGGCAGATTGCGTCGCACCTGGGCGACCGCGATGTCGAGCGCCATGGTCACCTGTTGATCGGTGATTGGCTGTGGCGCGTTGGAAAACATGGCATTCATGACATCACCCCTTCAGCCCGGTCGATGCGACGCCTTCGACGAAGAAGCGCTGCAAAGCGAGAAAGACGACGAGCACGGGGATGAGCGCGACGACGGACGCCGCCATGATCAGCCCGTATTCGGCGGAATATTGCGATATGAACATCCGAAGCCCGATCTGGATGGTCTTCAGTTCGGTCTTGGTGAGATAGATCATCGGCCCCAGAAAATCGTTCCAGGTGGTGACGAAGGTGAAGATCGTCAGCGTCGATAGCGCTGGTTTCGACAGCGGCAGCATGATCTTCGCCCAGATCTGGTACTCGTTCATGCCGTCAATCCGGGCGGCTTCGCAGAGTTCCGTCGGGATCGACATATAGAACTGCCGCATCAGGAAGACGCCGAAGGCTGTAAAGGCTTGAAGGCAGATCAGCGCCAGATGGGTGTTGTTCAGCCCGAATTCGCGCATCAGCAGGAATTGCGGCACCATATAGACCTGCCAAGGCATAGCGATGGTGGCGATATAGCCGAGAAACATCGTGTTCTTGAAAGGAAAATGCAGTTTGGCGAAGGCATAGGCCGCAAAACTCGACGTCAACAATTGCAAAAGCGTGACGATGATCGTCAGCTTCGAGGTGTTGTAGATGAACAGCGCCAGCGGAATCTTCGTCCAGATATCGACATAGTTCTGCCAGCGCGGATGGGCCGGTATCCATTCGATCGGGAAGACGAAGACGTCGCGGTCGAGCTTCAGCGAGGCCGACAGCATCCAGGCAAACGGCAGCAACATGATGATGGTGACGGCGATGACCGTTGCGTAAATGGCAAGTGTCGAAACCCTGATCCTGCGTCCGGCAATCCGCATGGCTCAATCCTCCCTCTGGCGGCGGAACTGGATGACGGTGACCGCCAGAACCAGGAAGAACAGCACCAGGGCAATCATGCTGGAATAGCCGAGATCCCAGGAAATGAAGGCTTCGTTATAGATATGATAGACCAGCACGAGGGTCGAGGTTCCAGGCCCGCCCTGGGTAATCATATAGACCTGATCGAACACCTTGAAGGACTGGATCGTCAGCATGACCGTGACGAAAAACGTCGTCGGGGCCAGCTGCGGCAGGGTGACATGCCGGAATTTCTGCCAGCCATTGGCGCCATCGAGACCGGCTGCCTCGTATAATTCGGCATTGATGCCCTGTAGCCCGGCCAGATAGATGACCATGTAATAGCCCATGCTCTTCCAGATACCGAACAGGATGACGGTGACCATCGCCCAATGCCGGTCGGCGGCCCAGCCCGGCATGTCGTTGGGATCGAGGCCGAGCGTGTAGAGCAGCATGTTGACCGGCCCCATTTCGGGGTTGAACAGCATGTTCCAGACAACGGCGACCGCGACCAGTGACGCAACATAGGGAAAGAACATCGCGGTGCGGAAGAAATCGCGACCACGGATTTTCTGGTTGAGCAGGATGGCGAGACCAAGCGCGCAGGCAAGCGTCGCAGGCACCGAGACAACAGTATAGATGACCGTGTTCCAAAACGCGGAGATAAAGGCCTTGTCGTCAAACAGCCGCCAGAAATTATCGAGCCCAGCAAAAGTGATCGGGTTTGAGCCGTCCCAATGCATGAAAGCCAGCGCAAAGGCAAAGAGGATGGGGCCGAGCGTAAAGACGGCAAAGCCTAGGAAATTTGGGGCAATGAAAGAATAGGCAATCAACGCATTTTCGATCCGCCGCCGGTGTCTGGACACGATCCGCACCCGGCGCTTCGAACTCGCACCTTTGCCGTTCTCGGCGCTGCCGCCAGATAGAACCGGACTGATGACCGTCATCAGCTTTCCTCCCGCACGAAGCCTTATCGTGCCATGCTCAAGCGTTCCATGCGGGTCTGCCTGTCGGCTGCACCCGTCTCCCGATCACTGCATAGCATAGATCGGTTATTGGTCAAACAACTTCCAATAACATCAGACAAATTTACTGGAAAGGTGAAAATAGGTATGATAGCAGGGGATCGTTAGACGGCGAGGAAGGGAAGGTGGACACCATGTTCAGCGAGCAAATCGGCAGCTTGCCGTCCCACCTTGCCGATTTCCAACCGGTCGCAGGTGTCGACGTCCATGCACTGCTGCAACGATTGGGCGCCGAACATCTCACCGCGCTGCAAGCCGCAGGCCGCACCGCGCTGGAGGCTGAATGGCCGCAAATCCTTGCCTCTCATTACCGTGACTATACCCAGACAGGAAACCGCTCGCGCTTCGAAGACCTGTATTTTCGCCGCCGCCTGAGGCTGAACGATCTGGTTCTGGCGGAATGCGCCGAGGATACAGGCGAGGGCGGAGGCGACTTCATCGACGCCATTATCGATGGTGTGATCCTGATCTGTGAGGAAAGCGGATGGCAATTGCCAGCGCATAACGCTTATGGACGAGGCGGTCCGCGCCAGCCCTTGCCCGATCCTGATGACCCTGTGGTCGATCTCTTCGCAGCCGAAACGGCGGCGAACCTGGCAACCCTGGTTTGGCTGCTGAGACCGACCCTTGCGCAACGCGATCCGCGCCTGCCTGCCCGCATAGAGCAGGAGATCCTCCGCCGTATCATCACCCCTTATCTTACCCGGCATTTCTGGTGGATGGGGCAGGGAAACGAGCGGATGAACAACTGGACCGCCTGGATCACCCAGAACGTCCTGATCGCCACCTTTTCCCTGCCCACCAGCCAGGAGATCCGCCGCGCAGTGCTGGTCAAGGCGCTGGGCAGTCTCGATGCCTTTCTCAAGGACTATGCCGAGGACGGGGCCTGCGAGGAAGGCGTGCTCTATTATCGCCATGCCGCTCTCTGTTTGTTTGGCGCCATGACCGTGCTGGATCAGGTCGTGCCGGACCTGTGCCGTCCGCTTTGGCAAACAGCCAAGATCCGCAACATGGCGGAATACATCCTCAACATGCATGTGTCTGGACGGCATTATTTCAATTTTGCCGATTCATCCGCAGTTCTGGAGCCCTGTAGCATCCGGGAATATCTGTTCGGCGACGCGGTCGGATCGAAAAGGCTGATGGGTTTTGCTGCTGCCGATATCCGGCAATCCGCCGATCCGCTGCTGTCGAAGGAGTGGAACCTCTGGTACCGGCTGACGGCAGCGACACGGTTGCCGGATGTTATACCCGCGCCCGCAAAGCCGGCGGCAAAAGGTGATATTTTCTACCCCGGCACCGGGCTTTTCATTGCCCGCGACAGCCGTTTCGATCTGGCGGTGAAGGGCGGACACAACGGCGAAAGCCATAATCATAACGATGTCGGCAGCCTGACGCTTTATAAGAACGGACAACCATTTCTCATCGATGTCGGCGTCGAAACCTATACGGCCAAAACCTTCTCCCCGCAGCGGTATGAGATCTGGACGATGCAGTCGGCCTACCACAATCTTCCAGCTTTTGCAGGCGTGATGCAGCAGGAGGGGCCGGAATGTGCCGCACGCGATGTAAAGACCGCTTTCGAGGTAGCGGAGGCACGCATTTCGCTGGAACTGGCCGCAGCTTACCCGAAGGAAGCAGCACTGCGCTCTTATCGCCGCAGCGTCCGACTCATTCGCGGCAGCCATATCGAGGTTATCGATGAGCATGACGGCGACAAGCCTGCCGTTCTGTCACTGATGACCTGCATTGCGCCACATATGGAAGCAGGGAAGCTGATCCTGAATGGTCTCGGTGAAATCAGTGTGAGCGGTGCGGCAGAGCCTATCATCGAGGTCATCGACATTGAAGATCCCCGGCTACGGCAGGCATGGCCAGCAAAAGTTTTCCGCACGCTGCTGCCGTTTGAGACATCGCGCTTATCGCTGACGATTACTTGAGGAGGTGAGGATGAGAGTGACACTCACGGTGATGGATGCTGCGGGCCGAAATCTGGCGCAGAGCAGTGCAGACCAAGACGCCTTTCTGGTCTATCGCCAGCCCTACCGTGACGGCGACCAGCTATTGGTTGACGTGTCAGAGCCCGGTCATATCCGTCTGGCGCTCGATGCCGCCATGACCCCGGCCATCCTCTATTTGCCGCAGGGCCGTTTCAGTTTTTCCATCCCGTTCGGCGCCAGAAAGATCGCTTATCCGCCCCATGCCTTTTGCGGAAATTTGCACCGGCTTTACGCTGCGAAGGCGAGGCCGGAAGAGATGGCGGCACAGAGAAACCTTGCCTTCAATCCCCTGGACGACAACGCCAATTCTCAAGCTTTTCCGCATGTGGAGGCCAATGTCGAAACACGCGGGGAGGCGGCCTTCGCAGTTCGCAATGTCATCGACGGTGAGCGAGCCAATAGCAATCACGGCTTCTGGCCGTTCACCAGTTGGGGGATCAACAGGGACCCGCAGGCTGCCCTGACCCTGTTTTTTGGCCGCCCGGTCACGCTCTGTGAAGTGGTTCTCACTCTGCGGGCTGATTTCCCGCACGATGCCTGGTGGGAAAGCGCAGTCCTGAGCTTTTCGGGTGGAGAAGAAACGCGGTTGGCGCTGGTCAAATCCTCTGCCGCCCAGTGTTTTAACCTGCCCGAAACGCGCACCGAATGGGTTCGGCTGCACAGTCTGGTGAAAGCCGACGATCCATCGCCGTTTCCGGCGCTGACCCAGATCGAGGCGTGGGGGACGGAGGCCTGAAAGTTCAGGCCTCGCTGCCGATGCCGCGCAGATCACGGAGCAGATCACGGTAGCGCAACTGGCTGCCGCGCAGATGATCCTGCATGGCGGCGCGGGCGGCTTTTTCGTCGCCGTCGGAAATCGCCACGACCACAGCCTGATGTTCCCTGTGAATGAGGCGGCGATAGGCCGTTTGCTCAGCCGCCCGGTTTTCCGCGACCACTTTGGACTGAGGGATGGCGGATGCTCCATGCATCTCAAGAAATTGCGTAAACAGCGGATTATTGGTGGCAGCAGCAATCGCCATATGCAGGGCCAGGTCGGCCTCTCGAATGGAACGGTCGGCCTCGATACAGGCCAGCAATTTTGCATGGCAGTCGAAAATCGCTTCCTCCTGCGCTGGCGAACGACGCAGTGCGGCAAGCCCGGCAGCCTCAATCTCCAGCGGCGTGCGGATCTCCAAAACCTCAAGATCTGAGGACAGCCGGGCGCGATCCAGCTTTGACGGGTTGGCGCGTGATTGATGATGATTGAGGACAAAAATGCCAGCCCCTTGGCGCACCTCCACCAGCCCATCATACCGCAGGCCGGTGACTGCCTCACGGATGACGGTTCGGCTGACGCCATGGGCCTCGGTCAGTTCCATCTCGCTGGGAAGCCGATCGCCCGGCGCATAGTCCCCGCCAAGGATAGCCTTGCGAAGGCTTTCGCTGACCTGTGCGACCAGGGAGCCAGCGCCCTTGGCGCGTGTTTTCACTTGTCCGGTCACACCATCCACCACTTCCATGCCCTACCGCTGAAGGCAGAGCTCTTTTCGTCTCTCTAGGAGGAATATGTATGATGAATCGTACTCAAATTCAACTGCTCTGTAAAAAAGCATGAAGATGTCTGATGTCTTCAAGATAGATGACCCGCGTCCTGGTAACCTCGTTTTCTTTTCGTCCGCTCCAGGCGCGAAAGCACCCGTTGGGCATCCTCCTTTCGATCAAAAGTCTCGATCAGGGTCTGGCCTGTTGTACCAATCCTACCCCAGTTGCGGATCACCGACGCGCCGCCGAACAGGGTCGGTTGCAGTGCGAGCGTGTAAAAGCGGCGCATGTTCTGCGACGGATCAATACGGCGAAGCTGGACCGGGCTGTTGTTCTCTTTCTCCATGGCCAGAGTCTGGCGTGGTTCTATGCAAGCGTCCAACGAGTTATCTGAATCGATCCAGCCTGATCGATTCACGCCTCTGATAGGTCATTCTGCCTTGGCGCCTTTATATCAAACGACGCCCTTACTGAAGATAAAACATCCATAGGGACCGGGATCGGAGGTTCTGACGATCGCAAAGGATGCCTTTGCCTCAGCGTAAAATGCGAAACGTTCCAGGGCGTCGATCTTGACCGGCCGTCCTTCCGATTGGTCCACCACACGTTGGATGGTTGAAAAGATTGGCATCTGCCCACCGGGATCGCCAACCACCTGCATTCTCTTCACCGGCGCGTCCACAAAGGTATCGAGGGGGAAAAGCGTCAGGATCGCCGCCGTGGCAACCTCCAGGCCGCAACCCGACAGATTGATGAGCTTGCCATAGGTCGTGTGCTTGGCAATCGTCTCTGCCGGATGGTTGATATCGCAGAGCACCAATTGGTCGCCGTGGCCCATCAGCATCAAGGCATGCAGCAATTCAGCGTTCAAAACCGGATCTATTCCCTTCAGCATTGACCTGCCTTCCCTTTGTTGTCGTGAATTTCTTCACGATTTGACATTTTTTTGTGATGTTTCCCGATGCGGCGATGCTTAAACAGGGCAACACGAGGGGCGTATTCACCGCAATTCATAGTTCAACGTCGCCAAAACTCCCGTTTCGACTGCACTTTGGTGAGCATCGAAAATATTTGAGTGAAACGCAATAACGGACTTTACCAAAATAAAAGATTGTGTGAAGTTCTCGGCGCAGACGGCGTCTTTCCGGACGTAAGGACTGTGGCGGTGAGAGGGAGGTCTCCAACCGTTACGGTTTTCCGGAAAACCGCTTAAACGGCGTGCGCAATGCACGCTGTCCTGGGAGGAGAACTGCTTTTGGCATCGATGAATATCGTCAATGTCGGCAAGGCCTACGGTAGCTTGACGGTTATCCATGGCGTTTCCGTCGAAATCCCTGATGGTGAATTCGTTGTTCTTGTCGGCCCATCGGGATGCGGCAAGTCCACGTTGTTGCGCATGGTTGCCGGGTTGGAGCCGATCACCTTTGGCGATGTCGTCATCGACGGAAAGGTCGTCAACGACCTGCCGCCGAAGGATCGCGATATCGCCATGGTCTTTCAGAGCTATGCGCTTTATCCGCACAAGACCGTGGCGGAGAATATGGGCTTTGCGCTGAAGATGCGTGGTGAGACCAAGTCCTTCATTGACGAGCGCGTTCGCAAGGCAGCGGAAATTCTCGATCTGGTCCCCTATCTGGCCCGCTATCCCCGTCAGCTTTCCGGCGGGCAGCGGCAACGGGTGGCGATGGGCCGGGCGATTGTCCGGGATCCGAAGGTTTTCCTGTTCGACGAACCTTTGTCCAATCTCGACGCCAAATTGCGGGTCCAGATGCGGGCCGAAATCAAGGAATTGCAACGCCGTCTGGCGACGACGATGATTTATGTGACCCATGATCAGGTCGAAGCCATGACCATGGCGGACCGTATCGTCGTGTTGCGGGATGGTCGCGTCGAGCAGATCGGCTCCCCGCTAACGCTTTACGATGCGCCAGCCAACATGTTCGTGGCCGGTTTTATCGGTTCGCCGTCGATGAACCTGATCAAGGGGCATATCCGGGCATCAACAACACCATTTTTCGAGACCGAAGAGGGCATCCGGCTTCCCTTGAATTCAGCTCCCGCAGGGTCTGACGGGCGAGCGGCTTTCTACGGCATTCGGCCTGAACATTTTGTGCTTGGTGGCGATGTCACCGCCAACGTCACCGTGCTGGAATCGACCGGAACGGAGACCCAGGTCTTCGCCCGGCTTGGCCAGCAAAAGGTTATCGGCGTGTTTCGCGAGCGTTTGACAGAGCCATCCGGCCAAGTGATCGCCATGACCCCGAACCCGGCCATGGTCCATCTGTTCGACGGTGAAACGGGGCTGCGGTTGGAATAGAGTTTGTGAGGGAAACGCGAGAATCTGCTTTCGCCCGTCCATGGGAGGGGACATGTGGAAGCAGTTATTTGACATAGGCGAACAAGGGAGGAGACAGACATGAAAGTCAGCGAATACGAGAGAATGATGGCGATAGGCCTGAGCCGTCGCGCCATCCTGAAGACCGGTGCAAGTCTTGGGGCTGTGGCGGCGGCTGGCGGGTTGCTGGGCAATGCCGGAACGGCACTTGCCGATGAGGCGTCCCTGCGCACCCAGATTCTGCAAATACCCGGCGTTGGAAAGGGCTCTCCCACCGATGCCGATTGGCAGAAGGTCGGCGAGCTGTGCCTGGAGGCCACAAAGAAGACCGTCAAGAAGGGAGAGTTCGCTGGCGTCGAACTGTCCTTCATGGGCCTCAACAATCAGAATCTGCACAATGTGCTGTTTCGCGGCTTCCTAAAGCCCTGGGAGGACTATACCGGCGCCAAGATCACCTGGATCGACCTGGCCCAGGCTGATTACAACCCTCGTCTTCAACAGGCGATTGCCACCGGCACGGTGGATTTCGACCTTCTGGAAATGGGCGCGCCGTTTGAGGGTGATGTCTGCGGCAAGGGTCTTGCCTCGGAAATGCCGGACTGGGTGAAGGCCCAGATCGATATGGATGATTACGTCGATTACCTTAAGGCCCCGGTCGGCACCTGGGGTGGCAAGGTCTACCGCGTCTCGGTGGATGGCGATTGCCACAACTTCAACTATCGCAAGGATTATTTCACCGACGCCGATCTCGCCAAGGCCTGGAAAGCCGAAGGCCATGCGGGCGAATGGGGCGTGCCGAAAACCTGGCAGCAGGTGCAGGAAGCCACCAAGTTCCTTAAGGGCAAGAAAATCGCCGGCGCCGATGCCATTGGCTATCTCGACGCGCCAAAGGCCTGGGGCGGCTTTGGGTTCTATTTCCTCGGCAGCCGCGCGACGGCCTATGCCAAGCACCCGGCTGACAAGGCCTGGCTTTTCGACATCGATACAATGAAGCCGCGCATCAATAATCCGGCCTGGGTGCGCGCTATACAGGACGTGGTCGATGCACTGCCTTCAGAAGCCGGTGACCAGCTGAACGCCGATCCGGGCACCACGGCGTTCCAGCAGTTTCTGGCTGGAACCGGCTCCATGGTCTCCTGGTGGGGTGATGTCGGGCAGAGCGCCCAGACCAGCGACAGTTCGGTGGTCGGCGATACCATCGCCTTCGACATTCTTCCCGGCTCTGACGATGTCTATAATGCCAAGACCGGAAAGTGGGAAACGCTGGCGAGCGGGCCGAACTATGCGCCCAACATGGCCTATCTGGGCTGGGGCGTTTACGTCATGGCCCGTGTCGACAAGGACGAGAAGAAAAAGAAGGCAGCCTGGAGTGCGGCGGCCCATCTCGGTGGCAAGGATCTCGCCTTGTGGACGGCGGCCTATCCCTCCGGCTTCCAGTGCTATCGCAAGAGCCAGTTCGATATCAAGGAATGGGTGGCCGCGGGCTATGAGGAAGCGTTCATCAGCAATTATCTCGCCTCCCAGTCGAAGTCCTACAACCATCCGAACGCTGCCATCGAACCGCGTATTCCCGGTATTTTCCAATATTACAGCGTGGCGGAAGACGAATTGGCAAAGGTGTTTGCGGGCAGGGTGAAGCCCCAGGAAGGCGCCGACGCCATTGCGGCGGCCTGGGAAAAACTCACCGATCAGCTTGGCCGCGACAAGCAAATATCGCTCTACAAGGCCTCGCTCGGCGTTTGAGCCATACAAGTGGCGGGAAACTGCCGCTGGTATTTCTATACGGCGTCAGGCGGCTTTCCAATGTCGCCTGACCTTTTTTGACCGCCTAAAGCCACTTTTGGCCACGGTTTATGCAGGGCATTATGCCCAAGGGTTTGCTTATGTCCGACACGACCATGCCTGTCATTCGTCCGACCGAAAGGGTATCACTGCGGCAAACCGGCGCCCGGCGTGGCCGCCTGCTGCTGGCGGCGGCCACCGTGCTGCTGCTTGGCGTGCTCGTTCTGCAAATTCTCGATGTAGCGGGGGTGACATCGCTTGGTCTCGTCAGCTGGCGTCCCTTGCTCTATGCCTATATCGTCTGGGCTGTGGCTCTGTGCGCCGCGCAGATCATGATCCGTGGCGAGGGCGGCCAGCGGGCCGTGTTCGTTCTACCGGCGGTGCTGTTTACGGTCGCCATGGTGGTGTTTCCCACGGTGTTCGGCCTCTACATTGCCTTCACCGACTGGAACCTCAGCGCTGCCGCAGGGCGGCGCTTCAACGGCATCGATAACCTGCGCGCGCTGTTTGCCGATTTTTATTTCTGGAATGCGCTGTTGAACATGGTCTATTATGTTCTGGCGGTTCTGGTGCAATATGCCATTGCCTTTGGCCTCGCGCTGCTTTTGAACGCCGAGATCAAGGCGCGGAAATTCTTTCGGGTTGCCTTCCTGCTGCCGCTGATGTTGAGCCCGGTTGCCGTCAGCTGGATGATTGGCAAATCCCTGATGGAATATCGCTTCGGCCCGGCGGCAACACTCGCCCGACATCTCGGATGGGACAACCCCGCCTTTTTCTCGACCCCGTGGCTCGCCCGTCTCTCGCTGATGGCCATGGATGCCTGGGTGTCGATCCCCTTCATGATGATCCTGCTTCTGGCCGGGTTACAGGCCTTGCCAACGGAGATCAAGGAGGCAGCAAAAGTCGATGGCGCTTCCGGCTGGCAAAGCTTCAAGGAAATCACCTTTCCGCTGATGCTGCCCGTCAGCGTCACCGTGATTATCCTGAGGATCATTTTCCAGCTGAAACTTGCCGATATCGTCATCAATGTCACAGCAGGCGGACCGGGCGGCGCGACAGATACGGTCTCCAGCTTCATCTTCCGGGAATATCGCGACCGCTCGAATGTCGGCTACGGCACCATGCTGGCCGAGTTTTATCTCGTCATCATCATCATCTTCGTCTCGCTCATCCTGAAGGTGACGAGCCGCTGGCTGCAACGTTCCAACTGAGGGTTAGACCATGGCAACCAATCTCACCCGCCAGAGCGGCCCTGAAACCAGGTTTCGCCGCCCTCACTTCATGACGGGCAGCCTGCTGATTTATGCGGCGCTGGTGTTCTGGGCCTTTATCTCGCTGTTTCCGATCTACTGGACCATCACCACCTCGTTCAAGACCGCGGTCAATGTCACCCAGGGCCACCTCATTCCCTTCGTGGATTTTACGCCGGACTGGAAGGGCTGGCGATCGCTTGGACTTTCGCCGGATACGATATTCGTGGCCTCGACGGTGCGCGACGAATTCATGCGGCGGTTCTTCAACAGCGTCGTCGCCTCAGCCGGAGCCTCGTTTCTGGCTGTGGTGATCGGATCGCTGGCGGCCTATGGCCTCAGCCGGTTTTCCTACAAATTCCTCTGGTTGCGCAACAAGGACATCTCGTTCTTCTTCCTCTCCCAGTTGATCCTGCCGCCCGTCGTTCTCGCCATGCCGTTTCTGGTGCTCTATAAACACCTGATGCTGCTGGATACCCTGACCGGTCTCGTCCTGGTCTACACGCTGATGGTTCTGCCCATCGTCATCTGGATCATGCGGGACCAGTTCGACACGATCCCCGTCGAACTTGAGCAGGCAGCACTGGTCGATGGCTGTTCGATCTGGGGCGCGTTTATGCGGATCGTCCTGCCTATCGCCCTGCCGGGAATGGTGGCCGCCTTCATCCTTTCGGTCATTCTCTGCTGGAACGAATATTTCTTCGCAGCGCTGCTGACCAGTTCGAACGCCAAGACGCTGCCCGTCATGGTGGCCAGCCAGACCGGCTCGCAAGGGATCAATTGGTGGTCCATGGCCGCTATCGCCACCGCCGCCATCATGCCGCTCGTTCTGGTCGGGATTTTCCTGGAGCGCTATATCGTCAAGGGCCTGACCGCCGGTGCAGTCAAATAGGCCATCCATCGCAGTAACATCGGTTAAAACAAGGAATGTCCCATGCTGAAAAATCTTCATCCCGCCCTGAATGCTGACGTGCTGCATGCGCTGCGATCCATGGGACATGGCGATACGCTTGTGATTTCCGACACCAATTTCCCCAGCGATAGCGTGGCGCGCCAGACCGTGCTGGGTCGTCCGCTGTCCATGGCCAATCTTTCATCGGCCGAGGCCGTGCGTGTCCTGCTGTCGGTTTTGCCGCTCGATACACCCTTGCAAAATTCGGCAGGCCGCATGGAAGTCATGGGTGCGCCGGACGACATCCAGCCGGTGCAACGCGAGGTGCAAGTGGAAATCGACCGCGCTGAGGGCAAGCCGTCGCCGATGTACGGCATTGAGCGGTTTGCATTCTACGATCTTGCAAAGAAGGCCTATTGTGTGATTTCGACCGGGGAAACCCGCTTCTACGGCTGCTTCCTGTTCACCAAGGGCGTGATCCCACCCGCCACGGTATAAGGAGACCAGCATGGGCAAGGGCGTTTCGATACTCGGAATCTTTGTCGCCGATACCGCTTATCTTGCAGCACGGCTGCCGGTCGTTGGTGAGACGATCACCGGCAGCGGCTTTTCCGTCGGTCCAGGCGGCAAGGGCTCCAACCAGGCGGTGGCGGCAGCAAGGGCCGGGGCAGGAGCCGGGGAGGCCGCGAACGTCTCCTTCATCTCAAAGATCGGCCGAGACACGTTCGGTGATCTGGCGTTGAAGACCTATGCGCATGCCGGTGTCCTGCCGAAACTGACAGTTATGGACAACCAGCCGACCGGTGCTGCCTTCATCTATGTCAACGACAAGACCGGCGACAATGCCATCATTGTCTATCCCGGTGCTGCTGGAACCATTACCATTGAGGATGTCGAGGCGGCGCGGCAAACCATCGAGACCAGCGCGATTTTCGTGACGCAACTGGAGCAGCCCGCCGAGGCGGCCCACCACGGGCTGATGATCGCCCGTAAGGCTGGCGTCACCACCATTTTCAACCCTGCGCCCGCCGAGCCGTTTCCAGAGGCGATCTATCCGCTGTGCGACTATATCATTCCCAACGAAACCGAAGCCGCCGCATTGGTTGGTTTTCCGCTCGATACGATCGATGATGCGAAGCGGGCTGGGGATGTGCTTCTGGAGCGCGGTGTCGGTACTGCTATCATCACGCTGGGCAGCAGAGGCGTGTTGTTTCATAGCCCCGATTGTTCGGTCGCGGTTCCGGCCATTGCAGCCGGGCCTGTCATCGATACGACCGGGGCAGGGGACGCCTTCGTTGGCGGTTTTGCGGCAGCCCTTGCCGATGGGTTTACTCCGCTCGACGCGGTCCGGTTTGGATGTGCGACAGCCGGCATCGCCGTGACCCGCCGGGGAACCGCGCCCGCCATGCCGGAGCGCAGCGAAATCGAGGCATTGCTGCGCCGCTGAGATCGGCTCCAGGCAATTCGCTGGGGTTTGTGGCATTTTTTACTTTACAAATCACAATTATTTTGTGAAGTATGAAGTGTAGTGATCAAAGTGAGCCAGAGCCGTGACCAAGCTAAAATTTGCAACCCGACTGAATTCCTTTGCCTCCTGCCCGAAGGCAGAATGGCCGGACCTGTCCGGCAAGCCGACCATGCTGCAAATGGCAAAGCGTGCCGCAAAAGTCGATGGGCTGACAGACCTCGACCTTAATTATCCCGATCATGTTGGCGAAGATCCGGCTGTCCTGGCCCGACAAATTGGTGATATGGGACTGGCAATCAACGGGTTCGCCATGCGCTATTACACCAACCCCGCCTTTAAGATCGGCGCATTCACCAATCCGGACCCGGCTGTCCGGCGGGAAGCCATCGATCTCACCAAGGCCGGGATCGATGCGGCCCGCGCCGCAGGCAGCCAATTGATGACGCTCTGGCTTGGTCAGGACGGGTTCGACTATGCCTTCCAGGCCGACTATCACAGGCTGTGGCAACACGAAATTGACGGAATCCGTGAAGTTTGCGCCCATGATCCGGATTGCCAAATCAGCATTGAGTACAAGCCGAATGAGCCTCGCTCCTACAGCCTGATGCCGGATGCAGCAACCACCTTGCTGGCCATCAGGGACGTCGATATGCCCAATCTCGGCGTGACGCTGGACTTTGCCCACGTGCTCTACGCCGATGAGCAGCCAGCCTTTGCCGCTGCCTTGATTGCCCGCCATAGCCGTGTTCTCGGCGTTCATCTCAACGACGGCTATGCCAAGCGCGACGATGGCCTGATGGTAGGCGCGGTCCATACCCAGCAGACCATTGAGCTTCTGCGCCAGATCCGCAAGGACGGCTATGACGGCGCCATCTACTTCGACACGTTCCCGGACATGACGGGTCTAGATCCCGTCCATGAATGCGAGGTCAATATCCAGACCGTCAAGCGCATGTTGCGGATTGTCGATCGCCTCGATCAAGACAATCGTTTGTTGGGTGCCATCGACCGTCAGGATGCCGTGTCCGCGCAGGCCATCGTGCAGGAACTGATGCTGGGCTAAGACCCGACACTCCAAATACCAGAAGATTTCAAGCCTTTGTAACCAAAGGCACGCCAGAGGCGTGCCTGATGATACCACCTGGGAGGAACCAATGAAGACCATGATAAAAATGTCGCTTGCCACAGGCCTTGCTGCCAGCTTCCTGTTCAGCGCAGCCTTTGCGCAGCAGCTTGCCCCGCTCAATTCCGACACTGAAAAAGACCGCATGGACTGGTCGCAGCTGGAAGCAAAATTCGGCCCCTTTCCGAAGCTTCCCGACGGCACCAAGGCGGGCGCTGTTTCAAAGACATTGACCAACGAATACTGGCGGTCACTCGGTGAGGGCTATGCGGCGTTCGGCAAGGCGAAGAATGTTCCGGTCGCCTATCAGGCGGCGCAAAGCGAAGGCGACCAGCTTGGCCAGCTGACGATTGCCGAGGGGATGATCACCCAGGGCTATAACGTCCTGCTGGTGTCGCCACAGACGGATTCCAATCTTCAGCCGGTGATCGAACAGGCCAAGGCGGCCAATATTCCTGTTGTTGACGTCAATGATGCCGTAATCCCGCAAGCCGAGCACTATGTCGGCAATGTTCAGCGCGACAACGGCGTGCGCGTCGCCAAGTGGTTCATCACCAATCGTCCGCAGGGCGGCAAGGTGGCGATTATTGAGGGCCAGGCCGGCGTTTATGCCGCTGTTCAGCGTACCGACGGCTTCAAATCCACCATCGGCGAAAACAGCAAGTTTAAGGTCGTCGCCAGCGTTCCCGGCAATTGGGACCGCCAGACGTCTTACGATGCAGCAACCAACATCCTCAACCAGCATCCAGACCTTATCGGCTTCTATGCCAACAATGACGGCATGGCGCTGGGTGTAGTCGAAGCCGTCAAGGCGGCAGGGCTTGCGGGCAAGGTCGCTGTTTTCGGCACCGACGGTATTTCGGATGCCTATACCTCGATCAAGGCTGGTGAACTGACCGGGACCGTCGACAGCTTTCCGGTTCTAACAGGTGAGGTGGCCATGGAAACAGCCCTTCGGCTCGTTGCAGGCCAGAAGCTGCCGCGCGTTGTCGCAACACCTCAGGCGCTGATCACCGCCGACAACCTCGCCCGCTACCAGGGCAAGGGCGTCGATCTACGCGCTGTGCTGATGGAAGATGCCAAGGCGGCCAAATAATCGAGGCTAGAGCATCAGACCGAAAGTTAAGAACCGGCTTTTGGATAAATCCGATGCACAACAAAAACGTAGAGCGATGCCGGCTTTCAGGGTCGGCATCGTGTGTCTAGCAGGAGGAGGGTGAGATATGGTGCCGAGACTGGGATTTGAAACAATCTCCAAGAGCTTTCCGGGCGTCAACGCGCTGACGGATGTGAGCTTTGACGTTGCTCCCGGAGAAATTCACGGGCTACTCGGGGAAAACGGCGCCGGAAAATCAACCCTTCTGCGCATTCTATCCGGTGTCTTCCGGCCAACCTCCGGCAGCGTTTTCGTCGATGGCGACGCTGTGGCATTTCGCAAGCCGCTTGATGCAAGACAGGCCGGTATTGCGATGATCCATCAGGAACTTCAACAGGTGCCGCATCTGAGTGTTGCCCAGAACATGTTTCTCGGCCATTCATTGACCCATATGGGCGGGCTTTTCGTTTCGCGCCGGGAGCAGGAACAGCGCGCCGCCGAAGCGCTGTCAATGATCGACCGCAGCATTGACGTCTCAGCACCCATCTCCAGCCTTAAAGTCGCGCAGCGGCAGATTGTCGAGATCGGCCGCGCCCTGCTTGATAAGGCCAAGGTCATCGCCATGGACGAGCCGACCTCCAGCTTGACGCCGAGTGAGTTCGACCGGCTGGCTGAAGTGATTGCCGATCTTTCGGCTAGCGGCGTGTCGATCATCTATGTTTCACATAAGATGGACGAGGTTTTCCGTATCTGCCAGCGCGCCAGCGTCATGCGGGATGGCAAGCTCGTTGGCATCGTCGACATGAAAGCCACATCGGAAAAACAGGTCATTGCCATGATGGTCGGGCGTGAACTGATGCAGGAAACCCATCATTCCTTCGTAACTGATCAGGTCAGGCTGAAAGCCAGTAACCTGTCTTCAGGCACCAAGATTAAAAATGTCTCCTTCACGCTGAAGAAAGGTGAAGTGCTGGGCATTGCTGGACTGGTCGGTTCCGGACGCACGGAATTGCTGCGGCTGATCGCCGGGGTCGATCGTCTGAGCGAGGGGTCGATGGCCATCGATGGCAAGACTGTGCGCCTGCGCAATCCTCGTGACGCGATTGCCGCAGGTATTGGCCTTGTACCGGAAGAGCGCAAGCGCGAAGGCATCATCCCCCTACGTCCGGTCAGTCTGAACATGGCGCTCGCCTCGCTTCCCAGCTTTTCCTCTGCCGGTCTGATCCGCGCCGGAAAACTGCGTGCCAGCGCGCAGGATTTGCTGAAGCGGGTCAATCTGCGACCGTTTCAGCTGGATCGTCCTATCCGCCTGTTCAGCGGTGGCAACCAGCAAAAGGCTATTATTGCCCGCTGGCTGGCAGCCAAATCGCAAATCCTGCTGTTCGATGAACCGACGCGCGGTATCGATGTCGGGGCAAAATCCGAAATTTACCAATTGATCGAAACCCTGGCCCAAGAAGGCCATTCGATCATCGTCGTGTCCTCCGAGCTTCCCGAGGTCATCCGGCTCTCCGACCGGGTGCTGGTGATGCGGGAAGGGCAGATTGCCGCTGAGATCGGGCGCGACCAGCTGACGGAAAGCGCCATTGTCGCCCATGCCATTCCAGGAGCGATTGCCGGTGTCGCATCTGCCGCCGCACATCCTGCTTAAACAGAGAGGATTTTTCTCCATGACCGCCTCTTCATCCGCCACCAGCCAATCGGCCCCGGCCACCCCGGCCTTTCGCCGCTTTTCCGTCTCGCTGCGTGACGCCGGAACGCTGATCGGCCTCATCGTCATCATGGCGGTATTTGCAACGCTCGTTCCCGGCTTCCTGTCGGAGCGCAACCTGACAAACATCCTCCAGCAATCCAGCATCAACGCTTGCCTGGCGCTGGGCATGACGCTGGTGATCATTTCGGGCGGCATCGATCTGTCGGTCGGGCCGACCGCCGCCATCGCAGCCGTGATGACCGCGACGCTGCTGCTGGGTGGTACGCCCATCCCGCTGGCTATCCTCGCCGGACTTGGTGTCGGCGCGGTATGTGGCTTTATCAATGGCGTGCTCGTTGCCTATGTCGGCCTGCAACCCTTTATCGTCACGCTGGGGACACTCAGCACCTACCGAGCCATTGCGCTGATTTTCACCGGTGGCAATCCGGTGCTGGGCATTCCGCCCGGCTTTCGGGCGCTGTTCAATGGTACGCTGATCGGCCTGCCAATCCCGGTGTTGATCGTTGCCGGTGTGTCTGTCGCCGCCTGGGTGCTGCTCAAGAAGACACCAATTGGCGAATACCTGATGGCCGTCGGCGGCAATGAAGAGGCCGCTTACGTGGCAGGTGTTCCAATCGCCCGCACCAAGATTACCGCCTATGTGATTTCCGGCGGCCTGGCCGCACTCGCCTCTCTCATCCTGATTGGCCGTCTTGGGGCTGCCGAACCCATTCTCGGCAATCTCTGGGAACTGGATGCAATTGCGGCAGCCGCGATTGGCGGTGCATCGCTGATGGGTGGCAAGGGCAGTATTGTCGGCACCATTCTCGGTGCCATCATCCTTGGCGCCATGCGCAATGGATTGACGCTGATGAATGTCCAGGCCTTCTATCAACTGCTCGCCACCGGCCTTATAATCCTCGTCGCAATGATGATTGATCGCGCGACAAGGGGACGGGAATGAACGCTGATGGCTTTGATATGAAGGCGGTAGGGCCGCGCATTCGCATGATGATGCCAATGCTGACGCCGCTGGAAGCAAAGGTCGTGGATACGGTTTTCGGCATGCGAGATTTCAGCGAGGAGACCTCGCTGAAGCAGATCGCCGAAAATGCCGGTGTTTCGGAAGCCATGGTGGTGAAGATCACCAAGAAGCTTGGTTTTTCCGGCTTTCGGGATTTCCGCTCTTCCGTCAGCCAGTATAACCGCCAGCCGACAACCGAAATGCATCAGGAATTGTCGGTTGACGATACCTCGCTGGAAATCGTCCAGAAAGTCTTTCGCACCTCGATCCACGCCCTTGAGGAAACACTCGCCATTCTGGACATGGCAGCCTTCGACCAGGCGGCGGACATGCTGCACAAGGCTCGACACCGGGATTTCTACGGCGTCGGCGGTTCGGCGCAGATCGCCCGGGACGTGGCCCACAAGTTTTTGAGAATTGGCGTGCGCGCCAGCGTCTTCGATGATTCACACATGATGCTGATGTCGGCGGCGCTTCTTGCCGATACCGATGTCGCCATCGGCTTTTCGCATTCAGGCAATACGATTGCCGTGATCGAGGCCCTGCAACTTGCCCGCAAGAACGGCGCCCGCACCATTGCCGTGACCAATTACGGTTCCTCCGCGCTCGCCCAATCCGCCGACGTGGTCCTGTGTTCCACCGCACAAGGCTCACCTCTGATGGGGGAAAATGCCGCGGCACGCATCGCACAGCTCAATATTCTCGACGCCATTTTCGTTGCCGTCGCCCAGCGCGACTATCAGGCCGCCGAGCGCAATCTCGATCGCACCATGTCCGCCGTCACCTCCAAACGGAAAGATCGCCTTCCATGACATCCTCGCCTATCGTCACCGTTTTTGGCAGCCTGCATTATGATATCGCGGTCTTCGGACCAGACCGTCCACGTCAGGGAGAAACGGTTACAGGCACGTCCTGGCACCCCAAAAGCGGCGGCAAAGGAGGCAATCAGGCTGTCTCGGCAGCACAGGCCGGCGTCTCGACCTTCATGATCGGCGCAGTTGCAGACGACGACTTCGGACAGTTTCTGTTGGCAAATCTCAAGCGCCGACAGGTGGATGATCGCTTCGTGAGGCGCAATGCCACGGCGTCTACCGGCCACGCCACCGGCATGAGCGTGGCGATTTTCGATGCGCAGGGCGATTACGGTGCCGTTATTGTATCTGGCGCCAACCTGACACTTGGCAATCAGGATGTTGCAGCCGCAGCCGAACTGCTGAGCCGGACAACGGTTCTTGTGCTTCAGAACGAGATCCCCGACGCCGCCAATGTCGCCGCGGCAAAGGCCGTCCGGCAGGCTGGGGGCCGCGTCCTGATCAATGCCGCCCCAGCACGCGCCTTATCAGCCGACCTTCAAAACCTGGTCGACATCATCGTCGTCAACGCCATCGAGGCTGAAATACTGGCGGGTGTCCCGGTTGTCGAAACGCTCGATGGTGCATTGGAAGCGGCAAGGAGGCTGTTGGCGAACTTCCCGGACGTTGTGGTCACCGCAGGCGGCGCGGGTGTCGCATATGCAAGCCGAGGCGGAGACGAAATTGTCCTGCCTGCCGTGAAGGTGAAAGTGGAAAGCACGCACGGAGCCGGCGATATGTTCATCGGCGTGATGGCCGCAGCCCTGGCCACGGGAAAATCGATGCGCGATGCACTTTCACTGGCAAATATTGAGGCCGCAAAACTGGTTGCGACACCGGAGGCTGAGCGCGCCTAGAGTTTATCAGGGAACCGCAGAGCCCGGTTTTTCCGAAAAGACAAATGGCAACAAAAAGATTTGAGCCTATCTGGTTCCGACGGTGTATTTCCGGCGGGCAAAACCTCACACTGATCGCAGGCAGACACCGGAGAGGAAGCGCGTCCCATGGTTCGGTCTGGATTTGCCCACTGGTCCAACATCGGAACTGACGCCAGAAAGTTAGAATTGACATTTTCCAGATTTGCCAGATTATTAACATGTATACTAAAAATACGACCGGCTTTGGGAGGAGACGGACATGCAAACGGCAAACCTATCCGGGTTTATTCCACATCAATGGCCTGCACTTGATTTTGAGGACTGGTCGGCCAAGCTGAAGTCCATATGCGGTAGTTTCAATCCGCGTCCAGTGCAGAACGGCGACAGGGTGAGGGGAGGGGCCACGGTCTGTGACGTGGCTGGGCTTGAACTGGCGCAGGTTGCCAATGATCTCGACCTGATCCACCGTGATCCCGATGATATCCGGGCCGATAGTGGCGACAATCTTTTTCTGTTGCTACAGCTCGAAGGCTCTTGCGGAATAGCACAAGCGGGGCGGCAGGAGCGGCTGGACCCAGGTGATTGTGTTTTGGTGGATTCCGCCCGGCCATCCACCTTTTATTTCGGCGGTTTGTTTTCCAATCATCTGTCCGTGCATTTGCCACGCCAACTGCTTCTGTCGGACAAGTCCAGCCGAATGTCCGTGACCCGCAAAATTGGCTCGGATGATCCGATGTCGGTGATGCTGGCGGCCCTCGTGGCCAAGATGATGAAAACCGACCACAATGATGCCCGCGCACCGCATCTGCGGGAGCTGTTCTTCAATGCCACCCGGCAAGCCTTTTCCTGCAATACGGATGAAGCGCTGTTCATTCAGGCGGATAGCACCATGGGCCGCCTTGAGGTTGTTCAGGTGCTGATCGATGAACACCTGACCGAGGAATGGCTGTCGCCGCAATGGTTGGCTGATCGCGTTGGCGTGTCATTGCGAACCCTGCAAGATGATCTGAACGCGCAAGGCATGACGGTGACTGGCATGATCAAGCTCAGACGGCTGAATCTGGCGCGTGCGCGATTGCAACGGCTGAAAGGGAACGAAGATAACAACACCATTGCCGGTATTGCCTACTCCGTGGGTTTCAATGATATCTCCTATTTCAACCGCTGCTTTCGCAAGCTTTTCGATTGCTCTCCAAAGGATGTAATCTCCAGAAGCTGACAGCACTGGGGCGTATATTTCCGCGTTTTTGTCCAATTCACGCTGCGCCCGCATCCAAGACGTGAACCTCTCTGCTGATTACTCTGGAGACAGAAAACGTGCATGGGAGGAAGTCATGTCGCATTATTCGCTGATCATTGGCGGCAAGGCCGTCGAGACGGCAGGCTATGCCGAAGTTACCAATCCATCGACCGGCGACGTGGCCGGTCTTATGCCGCTTGCTTCACCCGAGCAGCTTGAACAGGCCATTGCCGCCGCCAAGGCTGCATTTCCGCTGTGGTCTGCCAAGACATCGGATGAGCGCGCGCAAGCCTGTGTGGCGATTGCCGACACGCTGGAAGCCCATGCGGATGAGCTTGCCCATCTCTTGACGCTGGAGCAGGGCAAGCCGCTGAATGGTCTGGGTTCGCGCTTTGAAATCGGTGGAGCCGTCGCGTGGGCCCGTCATACGGCATCGCTGGATCTGCCAGTGGAAGTTCTTCAGAATGGCCCGGAAGGGCGGGTGGAATTGCACCGCAAGCCAATCGGCGTGGTCGCTTCAATCACGCCTTGGAACTGGCCTGTGATGATTGCCATCTGGCATATCATTCCGGCAATCCGCGTGGGCAATACGGTGATCATCAAGCCATCGCCCTATACGCCTCTGTCAACCATTCGCATGGTCCAACTCATCAACGAAGTCTTGCCTGCGGGTGTGCTGAATGTGGTAACCGGCGGCAATGAACTTGGTGCGCTGCTGACAACCCATCAGGACATCGCCAAGATTACCTTCACCGGATCAACAGCCACGGGCCGCAAGGTCATGGCTTCGGCTGCCGATACATTGAAGCGTCTGACCCTTGAGCTTGGCGGCAATGATGCCGGGATTGTCCTGCCCGATGCCGATCCGAACGCCATTGCCGAGGGTCTCTTCTGGGGCGCGTTCATCAACAGCGGCCAGACCTGTGCCTGCCTGAAGCGCCTGTATGTGCATGACAGCCTTTATGATCAGGTGTGCGACGCCTTGTCTGCCTATGCCGCCAGCGTCAAGCTGGGCGACGGACTGGCCGAAGACAGCATTCTGGGGCCGGTCCAGAACAAGATGCAATATGACATCGTATCCTCCTATGTGCAGGATGCCGTTGATAGAGGTGGCCGTGTGCTGATCGGCGGTGCGCCAAAGGATGGCAAGGGCTATTTCTATCCTATCACTCTGGTGGCTGATATCGATCACGGTGCCAAGCTGGTTGACCATGAGCAGTTCGGCCCGGCATTGCCCATCATTCGCTACACGGATCTTGATCAGGTCATTGCCAAGGCCAACGATAATCCAGCCGGGTTGGGAGGCTCTGTCTGGTCGAGTGATCCCGTGGCCGCCAAGGCGGTGGCGGCACGGTTGGAATGTGGCTCGGTGTGGATCAACAAGCATGGAGCCATTCAGCCGAATGCGCCGTTTGGCGGCGTCAAGCAATCGGGTATTGGCGTGGAGTTCGGGGCGGATGGCCTCAAGGAACTGACCACGATTCAATCGGTTTTCTGCTGATTTCACAAGAATTTGACGGTGTGCGCGACGGCTGAAAACTGCCGTGCGGGAGGTGATTATGCGCGAATTTGACTATATTGTCATTGGCGGTGGCTCGGCGGGCTGTGTGGCCGCTGCCAGACTGTCGGAAAACCCCAAAAACAGGGTGCTGCTGATCGAAGGCGGTCAGCAGGACACGGAAAAATTCATTCACATTCCAGCCACCTTCTTCAAGGTGCTGGAGAAGGGCCGGGATGTGAATTTCTATACGTCCGAGCCGGACAAGGGCTTGAATGGCCGTGTCAATGTTGTGCCGCAAGGCAATGTAATTGGTGGCAGCAGCTCACTGAATGCCATGATTTATGTGCGCGGCCAAAAGCAGGATTATGATAGCTGGGCGCAGATGGGGTGCCGTTCATGGTCTTATGATCACGTTCTGCCGGTTTTCCGCGATCTGGAAGGCAATCAACGGCTGTCCGGTGACTATCATGGAGCGGATGGCCCGTTGAAGGTCTCGGATCGTCGCTTTGGCCATCCGCTTTCCTGGGCGTTCATTCGCGCCGCTCAGGAAGTGGGGCTGAAATACAACGAAGACTTCAATGGTGAAGATCAGGACGGCGTCGGTTTTTATCAGGCGACAACCTATAACGGCCGCCGCTGGAGCGCTGCCCAGGCGTTTTTGCGCGATGCCGAAAACCGCGCCAATCTTACCATTATGACCAAAACCAAGGTCGATAAGATCCTGTTTGACGGGCGAACCGCCAAGGGTGTTTTGCTGTCCACGGGCGAAACAATTCTTGCCAAGGGCGAGATTGTGCTGTCCGCCGGTGCCATTGCCTCTCCCAAGATTTTGCAGCTTTCCGGCATTGGTGAGGCGTCTCATTTGAAGTCGCACGGCATTGAGGTTCTTGTGGATTTGCCGGGTGTGGGCGAGAACTATCAGGACCATCTGGAAGCCACGGTGCAGGCCGAGGTTAAAGACCCGATTTCGATGTTCGGTCAGGACAAGGGCTTGGCCGCTGCCTCACACATGCTGCAATATCTGCTGACGAAGACCGGCTTGCTGACCTCCACCGTGGTGGAATCGGGTGGCTTCGTGGATACCAGCGGCACGGGTCAGCCGGACGTTCAATTCCACGTTCTGCCATCGTTCAACGGTTTCGCCGAGCGTGAAACCGTGCCCGGCCATGGTATTTCGATCGGGCCTTGCTTCTTGCGCCCGCAGTCGCGCGGCACGGTCAAGCTGCGCTCGGCCAATCCCAAGGATTCGGCGCTGTTCAATGCCAATTCCTTTTCCAATCCGGCGGATCTCGAAACGCTGGTGCGCGGGGTTGAACTGGCCATCAAGATCACTGAAGCGCCCTCGCTTGCCAAGCTGATCAAGCGCCGGGTCTTGCCAGCCCCCGGCATTGAAAAGGACCCGGCGGCGCTGCGCGACTATATCCGGACGGTCTCCAAAACCGTCTTCCACCCGTCCTGCACCTGCAAAATGGGCGCAGCAGATGACCGAATGGCGGTGGTGAGTGAAGACCTGAAGGTGCGCGGGGTCGATAAGCTAAGGGTGGCAGACGCATCCATCATGCCAACGCTGGTTTCGGGCAACACCAATGCGCCGACCATCATGATTGGCGAAAGAGTCAGTCGCTTCATTCTGGGCAAGGACCACGCCGCCTGAGGCAATCATCGTACAGCTTTTTGGGAGGAAAGCATGAGCAAGCATTATCTCACCGGAGCCGCCGTTATCGGTGCGCTGTTTTTCATGGCAGGAACCGCATCGGCGGCAGCAACCTGCGGTCTCAACAATGGCAAAAAAGCCACGGGCGAGCCGATCAAGGTTGGCGCTGTGATCGGCCAGACGGGACCGGATGATTTTTCGTCCGCATCCAAGGCTGCTCAGGCCTATTTTAACTGCGTCAACGAAAATGGCGGCATCAACGGGCGACCCATCAATTATCTCGTCAAGGATGATCAGTGGAACCCCGAAACCGCAGCGCAAGTCGCCACCAAACTGGTGAAGGATGAAAAGGTCGTCGCTCTGGTGGGCTCCGCATCCTTTGTGGAAATGGGTGTGAACGCCAAATTGTATGAGCAGGAAGGCGTGATGTCGATGGCATCCGGCTGTGCTGTTGCCGAATGCTTTGAATCGAAAAATATCGTTTCGACCAATGAAGGGCCTATGCCCTCCAGTGTCGGAGCCGCGCAATGGGCGGTTGCCAATCTGCAATCCAAACATGTCACCTGCATTGGTCTGACCATTCCAACCGTTGGTCAATATTCTTGCGGCTGGACGGAAAAATACATGACGTCCAAGGGACTCAAAGGCTCCAGCGTTCTGATCGATCCCAGTACGGCGGATATGAATTCCGCCTTTCTGGAAGCGGTGGCCAATAGTCCTGACACCATTCTGGTCAATCTGCCAGCGGGCATGGCAGCGGCGTTTCTGTCGGTCGCATTGCAATCCGGCCAGCGGGATTCCTTCAAATGGATCTCCTCAACGCCGCTTTATGATCGGGATGTGCCAGCTCTTCTCGGAGATGCATGGTCCGGGGTGATGTATGTCAATACCGAGCTGACACCGATTGATGGCACTGGGCCAGATGCCAACAATTGGCGGGCAATCCTTGATCAATATGGTGCCAAGAGCGATCCACGCGATACGTTTAGTCAGGCGGGCTATCTCTCGGCACGGTTTTTCACCGATGCCATATTGAAGCTTGATCCCGGCAAGATCAATCGCGCCACCGTGACGGACGCGATCCGGGCCATCAAGAACGAAAAATCGGATCTTCTGTGCGGACCCTATTATGTCGGCGATGGGGATCGCCATATGCCCAACCACGCCAATATGATGGTGCAGTTTGTCAATGGTGGTTACAAGGTTGTCGGCCCCTGTACTGATGTCGATAGCGCCTATCTTGAGCCTTATCGGGCTCAGGAAAAAGCGCTCGGCATCACCAACTGAGTGGATGGCAGATCATGGGTGCCTACGGAATGTTCCTGGTTTCCGGTCTTGCCGTGGGCGCTCTTTACGCGCTGGGCGGGGTTGGACTTGTTATTCTCAACCGCGCCACGGGCGTGCTGAATTTTGCCTACGGTGCCATTGGTGCCGTGGGAGCCATGAGCGCTTGGCAGCTTCTGGCGTGGAAACTACCGGAGCCGCTGGCTTGGGGCGGCTGCCTCGCGGTCAGCCTGCTGCTGTCGCTGGGGTTTGGCCTGTTGGTTGCACCGGGACTTTCCAAGCGCGAGCCAGTGGTCAAGGCTGTTGCGACACTTGGTTTTGCGCTTTGCCTTTTGGGGGTGATGAACCTGCTGTGGGTTGTCACACCCAGAAAGCTCTCCCTGTTTTCGGATATGTTGAGCGTTGATCTGTTGGGCATGAGGGTCAATGGCACCCGCCTGATCGCGCTGGTGACAGGGCTGGTCGTCACTCTTGGAATGGGGATCTATCTGGCACGCACCCGCATGGGCCTGTTGATGCGCTCTCTGGCCGACAATCGGGAAGTGGCAAGTGTCTTGGGCATACCGATACAGCGTGTTGAAGCGGTTGCATGGGGGCTGTCGGGCCTGCTGGCAGGTTTCACAGGCCTGATGTTTGGCGATCTGGTGCGCCTTGATCCCGCCGTTTTGACCTTTCTGGTCATTCCAATGATTGCCACCACCGTGGTCGGACGGTTGCAATCCATCCCAGTGACCTTTTGCGCAGGCCTGATCATCGGCGTGATCGAAAGCATGCTCACGCTTGTCAAACCACTGGCACCGTTGCGGGTCGCGGCCCCGTTTGTGATCGCAATTCTCGCCCTCATGTGGCTCCAGCGCGGACGCCAGTTGACGTTCTCAGGAGAGGATTGATGACAATGGTGCAAACATCCATGTCCACGCCCGGTGTTGCGGCGGGATCAAACGTCAATCGCACAGCACTTGCCCTTGGGCTGCTTGTGGCCATTGTCGCCTTTGGCCTGCCGCTGTTGATCGGTGCCTTGTGGCTGAAAGTGTTGACCTCGGTTGCTGTTTTCACCCTCACCTCGGCCAGCATTGCACTGCTCTATCGCCGTCTGGGCCTTGTGTCTCTGGCCCAAGTGGCGCTGATGGGGTGCGGGGGCTGGGTTGGTCTACGGCTGGCGCATGGCACGGGCCTGCTGTTTGAAATCAATATGGTGCTGGGTGGTGTCGCAACGGCGCTGATCGGGATGATCTTCGCTTATCCGGCACTGCGCATGCGCGGGCTTTATCTGGCTCTGGTTACATTGATGGTGGCTGGTGGCTTTGCCATTGTGATCAATGTGGTGCAATTTCCCAATGGCGGCTCCGGGTTTTCGGGTTTTGCGGTCCAATCGGTCAAATACATGCCACGCCCGATGCTTGCTCAGTCTGACAGCGCCTATTTCAGCTATTGTGTGCTGGTTGTGGTGCTCGGCTTTTTGTTGATCCGCTGGCATGAGCGGTCGAAGCCGGGGCGGGCCTGGGCGATGATCCGCCGGTCCGAGGCGGTTGCCATGTCGGTTGGCGTCAATGTCACGTTTTACAAGATCTGGGGCTTTGCCTTGTCGGGCTTTCTGGCCGGAGTTGCTGGCGTGTTGCTGGCTGGCAATCTGCAACTCCTTGATGCGCGTTCTTTTCCGGCAGCAGAGTCCATCATGATGTTCGCGCTCACCATCGTTGGCGGGTCGTGGAGCTGGTTTGGTGCCATTCTCGCCGCCGCTCTCTATCGCTTCGTGCCTGCCATTCTCAATGATCTCGGCGTCAATGGTGATGCCGCCTATATCATCTTTGGTGCGGCGTTGATCCATGCCTTGATGACCGCACCGCGTGGTCTCGCTGGGCAGTTGCAGGATCTGAGTGCTGCACTGGCCTCCAGAATGAGGGGACGCGCATGATTAAAATCGATGACCTGACGGTCAAATTTGGTGGTGTGACTGCCCTCAACCACGTCACGGTGGAGTTGGACGCTCCCGTGGTTGGCATTATCGGGCCGAATGGTGCGGGCAAAACCACGTTTCTCAATGTTCTCTCCGGCATCGTTCGTCCCATACAGGGCACGATCATGGCCTTTGGTCAGTCGATAACACCGCTTTTGCCGCATCAGCGCGCCCAATGGGGGCTGCGGCGATCGTTCCAGAAGGAGCAGGTGGTGGATGACCTGACGGTTGAAGAGAACGTGCGGGTGGTGCTTGACCCGCTCCGCCTCAGCCGTGCCCAAACCGAGCAGGCGGTATCGGCGGCACTGGATTATACCGGTATTCTGGCGCAGCGACACGTGCGGGCTGAAAGCCTGAATGCTTTCGAGCGGCGCATGGTTGAGCTTGCGCGTTGCGTGGCCGGAAAACCGCGCCTCCTGCTGCTGGATGAGCCCGGTGCAGGTTTTGCCCAGAACGAGGTCGCCAAGCTGCGCGATGTGATCACGGGCATTGCAGACCACACTGGCGCAATGACACTGCTGATCGACCATGACGTTGACCTCATTCAAGCAACCTGCACCAAAACCATGGTTCTCGATTTTGGTGCACTGGTGATGTATGGGGAGACGGCTGCGGTGCTGAAAGATGATCGTGTCCGGGCGGTTTATCTGGGTGTGGAGGATGCCGCATGAGTCTGCTCCATATTCGCAATCTTAAAATCCGTCGTGGGGTAAAACTCGCTGTCGATGATCTCTCGCTGTCGCTGGAGCCGGGCAAGGTTACGGCCCTTCTTGGCCCCAATGGGGCAGGCAAAAGCTCGCTTGTCCTGGCGCTGGCGGGTTTTTTGCCAGTGGAGGGCGGGCATATCGAAATCGACGGTCGCCCATTGGTTGGCGCATCGCCCAATCTGGTGCGGGCCGCCGGTATTGCCGCTGTCCCGGAAGGGCATCGGGTTCTGGCGGGCCTCTCAGTAGACGACAATCTGCGGGCGGCGGGCCACGTCCATTCGAAGGTCGAGCTTGCCCGCGCTCTTGATGAAATCTACGCGATTTTTGGAGAACTTGCAGAGCGGAAATCCCAACGGGCTGGCTCAATGTCCGGCGGCCAGCAACAGATGCTGGCGCTTGGACAAGCGCTGATTTGCAGACCCAAATTCATTCTGGCCGACGAAATGTCGCTTGGACTGGCACCGTTGATTGTCAAACGCCTGATGGGCGTGGTGACACGGCTGGCGCAGGAGGGAACAGGCGTTTTGTTGATTGAGCAATTCACGGCTGTTGCGCTCAAGCTTGCCGATGTGGCCCATGTCATGTCACGCGGGCGTCTGGTCTACAGTGGTGATCCCGCCATTCTGGAGCGGGACCCGGAGATTTTGCACAAGGCCTATCTCGCTTGAGATTTTCCGCGCTCAGAGCTGAAACCAGGCGGTTTTCAGGTCTAAATATTTGTCCAGCGCATGCAGTGATTTATCGTGGCCATTGCCCGATTGCTTGACGCCACCCAGAGGCACTGTGTTGTCGGCCCCGCCATAGGTGTTGACATGCACGACACCAGCCTTGATGCCGCGCACCATTTTATGGGCGCGCGAAAGGTTGGATGTCCACACGGCAGAGGCAAGGCCATAATCTGTTGCATTGGCGATGTGCAGGGCCTCTGCTTCGGTCTCAAACGGGATGATGGCGAGAAGGGGGCCAAAAACCTCTTCTCGCGCAAGGGTCATGTCCGGCGTCACATCCAGCACGGTTGGCTGCATGTAAAACCCGCCGGTTTTTTCCAAAATCCGTCCGCCACCCGCTCTCAGTTGCGCCCCTTCCGCAAGGGCCTGTTTTGCAAAACCGAGATCCTTCTCAAGCTGAATTTCACTGGAGATGGCACCGGATTCTGTGCTCAACAACAGGGGGTCACCCACTTTAATCGATGTGGCAATCCGGGCGAGTTTTTCCGCAAATTCTTCATGAATGGATTTTTCCACCAGCAGGCGCGAACCCGCCACACAGACCTGTCCCGAATTTCTGAAAATGCCGAAAGCCGATGTTTTGGCGGCCTTGTCGAGGTCTGGTGCATCAGCAAACACGATATTGGGAGATTTGCCGCCAAGCTCAAGATAGACCCGTTTCAGGTTGGAGCGTGCCGAATATTCCAGCAGGCGACGGCCCACACCGCCGGAGCCGGTGAAGACCAGCACGTCGATATCCCCGTGCATGCCAATGGCTTCACCGGTGATTGCGCCGCGTCCGGTTACGACATTCAGCACACCCTCCGGCAAGCCTGCTTCCGCACAGAGGCTGGCGAGTTTCAGAAGATTCAGCGATGCACCCTCCGCCGGTTTCAACACCACGGAATTGCCTGCTGCCAAGGCGGGTGCGATCTTCCATGCACCAATCATCATCGGGAAATTCCACGGCACAATGGCCGCCACAACGCCAACAGGTTCGCGGTGAATCAGGCCCAACACGCCCTCGGCTGTGGGGGCAATTTCGCCATATATTTTATCGATCGCTTCGGCGTAATAGCGAAACGTGCCGCTGGCGCTGCCCGGTTCGGCTTTCAGTGCCATGCTGATTTCCGTACCGTTGTCGCGCACGCCCAGAACAGCCAGTTCCAGTGCATCGCGCTCGATCAGCTCGGCAATGCGCAGCAGCACTTTTTTGCGCTCGGCGGGCGCTGCTTTTGACCAATGTCCCTTGTCAAAGGCGGCGCGGGCTGCCTTGACGGCGCGATCAACATCTTGTGCGCCCGCATCGGCGATGGTCGTCAGCTTGCTGCCGTCGATGGGCGAGATCACGTCCATTGAGGCATCGCTCAGGGGAGCGTGCCAAGCGCCATTGATAAACAGCGACTGAGGTGGAATTTGAAGCGTCCGAAGCTGATTGATTTTATCCTGCATGTCATTCCTCGCAAATCACTGTTTTGCAAACCCCAATGGCAGGCGTGGTGCCTGCCATTGGGCGCGTTTTAATCCGCTACACATCCTGTCCAGCACCCAAACGGGCAAATCGGGCCGGATCAGTCGATTTCAACCGTGCGGCGCAGATCAACCCAATGATGGCAGCAATCAGCACAAGGCCCGGCAGGACCACCGCCAGCACACCGCTTGCACCAGCAATGCTGCCGAAATTGGTGGAAATATAGAAGACCAGCCACGCCAGAATGACGCCGGTGATGATGGGCAGAACCTTGGTGACCAGCAGATTGTTTTCAAGCCCGGGATTGCGGCTGAAGAAGGCGACAATCGAAAAGGCGGTGAAAGCCATCAGCAGAATAATGGCCAGCGTGCCAACATTGGTGAGCCATGAGAACATCGCCAGCACCGGGTCTTGTCCGGTGAGGGCAAACACCGCCACGACCAGCACGGTAATCACCGTCTGAATCACCGAGCCAACGTGCGGGCTCTGGAAAATCGGGTGCGTGGTGCCGACGGATTTGGGCAGGAGGCCTTCACGCCCGGCAACGTACATGTAACGGGCAACGCCATTGTGGAACGCCAGAACGCCCGCAAACAGGCTGGTGACGAACAGGATTTGCATGACCAGCGTGATCCATGTGCCGACATAGCGCTCGGCGAGAACAAACAGGAACGTGGTGGGATCGGCAAGGCCTTGCAGCTCCGGCACCAGCTTGTCCACGCCCGCACCATTGACCATCAGCCATGAGGTCAGCATGTAGAACAGGCCAATGATCAGCACCGAAATATAGGTCGCACGCGGAACGGTCTTGTGGGGTTCGCGCGCTTCTTCGCTGTAGATTGTGGTGGCCTCAAAACCGATGAAGGAGGCAAAACAAAACAGGATGCCGATGGCTGGCGAGCCGCTCATCAGGGCGCCCGGCGTAAACGGAACGGCAGACAGGCCACTGTCTCCACCCTTGATGAAAATCGCAGCATCAATGACCAGCACCACGAGATATTCAAGAATGACGAGAACCGTCAGCACTTTGGCCGAAAAATCCACTCGCCGATAGCCAAAAATCGCAACGATGGCCACGCCGAGATAGGTCCAGACCCACCAGGGCAGGGCAAGGCCGAAACCCGCAAACAGGCCGGAGGTTGCGGCACCAAACATGCCGAAGATGCCAATTTGCATGGCATTGTAAGCCAGAATGGCGATGAGCGCCGCAGCCCCGCCCATCATGCCGCCAAGGCCTTGCGCCGTATAGGCATAAAAGGCCCCGGCATTGCGGATATGGCGCGCCATGGCAACATAACCAACGGCAAACAGCACCAGAATGGCGGTGACCAGCAGAAATGTCAGCGGAATGCCAGCGCCATTGCCAAGCAACATCGACAGCGGAACACCGCCTGCCACCGCCGTCAGAGGTGCCGCTGCCGACACCACCAGAAAGGTCACGGCTCCGACGCCGAGACTGTTCTTGCGCAGCTGATTTTCCTCTGCACTTTTCGAGAGTTGATGATCCATTGTTTTAACGTTCCCCTTTTGGATTATCCGATTTTGCTCAGGACATTTTTGTCGCGGCGAGCAGCTTCCCAGTGTCAATCCGGATCGAAGGGCGGGTGATTTTTATCTTGTTCTGCGCCAATCGGAGTATTGGTTCAAATAATGAACCGTAACTTCAAATATAGACTTGCAAATAATATCCATACCTGTCAACTTAATTCGCATGTTAAGTAGATTTGAGCCTTTCAGAGAATCTGCTGACGCAACGAGGGAGAAACCGTGTGAGCACCGTCGGGAAAGCCTTGTCACTGCTGGAGAGCCTGTCGCTGCTGAACAAAGACGCGGGGCTTACGGATATTGCCCGCCTTAGCGAACTCGATAAGGCAACCACACGGCGTTTGCTTGTGGAGCTGGAAAAACACGGCTTTGTCGAGCAGGATCAGGAGAGCCGGAAATACCGGATTGGATCGGCCCCCGTGCGATTGGCCCGCATTCGCGAAGCGCGTTATCCGTTTCTGCGCACGGCTATTCCCTTTGTCAAAGAGCTTGCGGAAGCGTCGCAAGAGACAGTGCATCTGTCGGAATTCACGGGTGGTCGTCTGGCGACAATTCACGTTGAAGATTCAACCCGTGCTCATCGCGTCATTGTCGAAATTGGCAGCTATCTGCCCTTTCATGCCACGGCTTCGGGCTTGGCCTATCTCGCTTTTTCTGATGCGCACCGGATTGATGCCGCTTTATCAAACCCGCTGGAATCCTTCACCGAGCATACGGTCACGGATGCGTCTGAGGTCCGAAAAATGCTGGCTGAAACGGTCGAGCGCGGATTTTCGATCTGCAAACAGGGGCTTGAAAGCGGTGTGGTCAGCACCGCGGCACCCATTCGTACACCAAGCGGCCAGCCGGTTGGTACCATTGCCATCGCCGCACCTCTGGTGCGTGCCAATATCAACACGCTCAACAGTTTAGGAGCATCGGTGGCCGAGGCCGCCAAACGCATTTCAGAAAAATATTACGGGTCCTAACGACCTTGGGGAACAGTAAAAACAACAAAGGGAACAGCTTGAATGAGTCTTCGAGCGTCATCAGCGATTGAAAAAAATCCAAATAGTCTCGTGCCGAATATTCTCGTCATTGGCACGGGCGATACCAAATCCGCCGAGCTTCAGTTTATGGCAGATATTATTCGCACGGCAGGCGGCGTACCCGTCATGGTCGATGTCAGCGTACTAGCGGACCCGCCCTATCAGCCAGACTATTCCAGACACGACATTGCCGCAGCCGCAGGCGTGTCCATTCAGGATATTATTGACAGCGGTGATGAACATTCGGCGATGGCGCTGATGTCGGAAGGGGCTGTTGCGCTGACCCGCAACCTCTGCGCAGCAGGCAAGGTGGACGGCATGATCGTTCTGGGCGGCTCCATGGGCACCGACCTTGCGCTTGATGTTGCGCTGGCAATGCCTCTGGGCCTGCCAAAATTTGTGGTGTCAACCATTGCCTATTCCCATCTTTTGCCGCCGGAGCGGATTGCGCCGGATTTGATGATGATTTTATGGGCCGGTGGCCTTTATGGACTGAACGGCATTTGCCGCGCTGTGCTGTCACAGGCCTGTGGTGCGGTGGTGGGGGCTGCGCGTGCAAGCGTGAAGCCTGCGGCAGACAAGCCGCTGATTGGCATCACCTCGCTTGGCTCGTCCTGCCTCAAATATATGAAACATCTGCGCCCCGAGCTTGAAAAGCGCGGCTATGACGTGGCGATCTTCCACTCGACAGGCATGGGTGGTCGTGCGTTTGAGGCGATTGCGGCGCAAAATGGCTTCTCTGCCGTTTTCGATTTCTGTGTTCAGGAAGTTGTCAATCACCAAAACGGCACGGTCGTCACGTCAGGCGCGGATCGTCTGGAAAACGCGGGTCGGTGCGGCATTCCGCAGCTGGTGGCACCCGGCGCCATGGATATGGTTGATCTCCCGGCCTGGCAACCTGTGCCCGCCGCTTTGGCGGATCGCCCTTACCATGCGCACAATCGGTTGCTTGGGTCTGTGACAACGTCGCATATTGGGCGACGGGAAACGGCGGCGCTGATTGGTGAAAAGCTCTCCCGTTCCACCGCGCCTGTTGCGTTTTTGCTGCCCTTGCACGGTGTGCAGGCATGGGATGAGGTGGGCGAGGCATTGCATGACCCGGAAGGGCTTGAGGCCTTCACGCAGGCCATGCGCCGCGCCATCCCCGATTCCGTGACGCTTCACGAGGTCGAAGCCCATATCAATTCCCCCACATTTTCCGCTCACGCTCTCGCCGTCTTTGACGACTGGGTCGCGCAAGGCATTATTCCGGAAGGCAAACCATGACAGGCAATCGTGCACTGATCCTTGATTTCGGCGGGGTTGTAACCCGCACCTTGTTCGAAACCCACGACATTACCGAGCGGGCTTTGGGGCTTGAACCCGGCACGCTCAATTGGCGCGGCCCGTTCGATGCTGATAATGATGTCCTTTGGGCATCAATGCAAAAGCGCGAGATCACCGAGCGCGATTACTGGATGCAGCGGACCCGTGAAGTCGGCAAGCTTGTTGGTGAAGACTGGACCGACATGCAGACCTTCGTGCAGCGGGCACGTGGAGCAGAGGCCGAATTGGTGCTGCGCCCGGAAGCGCGCGACGCCATCACCCGCGCCAAAGCGGCGGGGCTGAAACTCGCCATCCTGTCGAACGAGCTTGATCTGTTTTACGGGGTCGAATTCCGCAAACGTTTCCCGCTGATTGATCTCTTCGATGTGATCGTGGATGCGACTTATACGAAGATCCTGAAGCCTGATCCACGCGCTTATGAGCAGGTGATCAGCGAGATCGGCCTGCCGCGCGACGCCTGCGTTTTCGTTGACGATCAGTTGAAGAACATTGAAGGCGCGCAAGCGGTCAATCTTCCTTGTGTCCATTTTGACGTTACACGCCCTGCGGACGGTTACGCCCGCGCCCTTTCCATGCTTGGACTTTGAGAGAAGAGGATATCGCCATGCGCGAGACAAATTTCCTGACTGAAAACAATGCCCGCCATGTCTGGCATCCGATGGCTCATCCGGCCGAAATGCTGGCGAACCCGCCGCGCATCATTGCATCGGCATCCGGTGTTGAAATCACCGATATTGATGGCAAAACGGTGCTGGATGGGGTTGGCGGACTTTGGAATGTCAATCTTGGTTATTCCTGTGATCCGATCAAAAAGGCCATCAGCGAACAGCTGGATGTGCTGCCCTATTATTCCGCCTTTCGCGGCACGACCAATCCGCCGTTGATCGAACTGTCCTTCGAGCTTGCAGAGTGGTTCAAGGAAGATGGTCTCAGCCGCTCCTTCTTCACGTCAGGCGGCTCGGATTCGGTGGAAACCTGCCTGCGGCTTGCCCGCCAATATCACAAGGTCAATGGTCAGCCGGAACGCACCAAGTTCTTCGCGCTCAAAAAAGGCTATCACGGCACCCATTTCGGTGGTGCTTCGGTCAACGGCAATAGCAATTTCCGCCGCAATTATGAACCGCTTTTGCCCGGTGTTTTCCATCTGGCGGCACCCTATGCCTATCGCAATCCGTTTGGCCTGAATGATCCGGCAGAGATCGCCGCCGCCATTGCCCGTCAATTCGAAGATGAGATTGCCTTTCAGGGAGCCGACACCATCGCGGCCTTGATTATGGAGCCGGTTCTGGGGGCTGGCGGCATCATTGTGCCGCATGAAACCTTCATGCCGATGATGCGCGCCATCTGCGACAAGCATGGTATTTTGCTGATTGCCGATGAGGTGATTACCGCGTTTGGCCGAACCGGAGCATGGACCGGATCACGTTTGTGGGGCGTCAAACCGGATATGATGTCCACCGCCAAAGCCATCACCAACGGCTATTTCCCCTTTGGGGTGGTGATGATTTCCGACAAGATTGCGGAAGTGTTTGAAGCCAACAAGAACAGCATTGGCTCGATTGGCCACGGCTATACCTATTCCGGCCATCCCGTTGGCGCTGCCGCCGCACTGGCGACGCTGAAGGAAACCAGACGTCTGGACGTTGCCGCCAATGCTGGCGCGCGGGGCGATGAGCTTTTGGCGGGCCTCAAGGAATTGCAGACACGCCACGCATTGATTGGCGATGTGCGCGGCAAAGGATTGATGTGCGCGTTGGAACTGGTGAGCGACCGTGAGCTGAAAACCGGAGCGCCGAAAGATGTCGTGCAAAAGGTGCAGGATGTCGCCTATGACGCAGGCGTGATGGTGCGCACCTCTGGCTCCAATGTCATCCTTTCGCCATCGCTGGTGATCACCGCTGAAGATGTCAATCGCATCCTGACAGCGCTTGATGCCGGATTAAGTGCAGCGGGAGGGAAATGAGGTGACGGATACACTGGCGTTGGCGAGCGACGCAGAGACCCTTTTGCCGTCATGACAAAAACGCAGAGCGTTTCCGTTTCGAACGGAAACGCTCTGCGCGGTAATTTTAATAACCGACCGTAAATCTCTGCTTGATGTGCTTCGGTGTTTCAATTTCATCGACAAGCGCGATGGCATAGTCTTCGAAGGAAATCCGGCTGCCTTCGTCGTTGGCCAGCAATGTATCCTTGCCGAGACGGAACGTGCCGGTGCGCTCGCCCGGTTCGAACATTGCCGATGGAGACAGGAAGGTCCAATCAAGATCGTCAACGGTCTTCAGCGTGTCGAGAAACTCGCCGCCTTTGGTTGCTTCTGGTTTGTAGGCCTCGGGGAATTGCGGCGTGCTCAACAGTGTCACACCGGGAGCAACCTCAAGGCTGCCAGCGCCGCCGACCACCAGATAGCGGCGAACGCCCGATGCCCGAACGGTCTCGATCAGCAGATCCGGGTCGCTGGCGGTAAAGTGTACGGAGCTGATAACGGCATCATGTCCCTTGAGGATGAGCGCAAGCCCGTCCTTGTCGTAGACATCGCCCTTGACCGCAGTGACGGATGGCAAGGATGCAATCTTTTCAAGATTGCGGGCAATCGCCGTCACCGTGTGACCGCGATCAACCAGCTCCTTCAAAATACGGGCTCCGGCATTGCCGGAGGCACCGATAAGAGCAATTTTAGCCATAAGATGATCCTCTCAATGGTTGGTGTGCAACGCTTGCATCACGCTTGATGGAGACGTGGGTATCAACCCCACTTCATTTCACCTTTTGCCACCTTTGCACCCAGTTCAAGCGACGATGCGTCTGCCAGATTCGGATACCGCTTGGTCATGGCTGCGATCAGCTCGGCGCTGTCCTTGGTGCGGCCCATTTCTTCTTCGAAAGCAACCAGATAGTCGCGGGTAAACTTGACGGCATCGAGACCTTGTGGCGCACCTTCAACCTGATGGCCGGGAACGACGATTTTGGGTGCGCGGGCAATGATGCCGTCAAGCGCCTTGATCCACGCCGCACGAAGCGCAACGGTTGCCGTATCGGCGACCCAGACGTGGTTGCCGGAATCGACCAAAACGCCGCCGAACACGGCTTCAAGCGATGGCACAGAGAGATAGCGACGGTCATGCATATCCGGCACTTCAATGATGTCGATTGCATTGCCTTCGAGATCAAGCGAGGTGGCGTCGGAGGCTTGTGGGATTACCACGTCGGCCAGCGTCTGCGGGCCATTCTCCTTGAGCTGCGGTCCCCAAACCTTCAATTTTGCCTCGACATTGGCCTTGATGGCCTCAACGGTGGCTGGCTTGGCAATGACCTTCGCATCGGGAAAGGCTGTAACAATCGGGCGCAGGCTGAAATAATAGTCGGGATCGTTGCAGCTGATATAGATCGTGGTCAGGCGCTTGCCGGTTGCCTTGATGGCGTCAGCAACCGTTTTGCCATCGGCAAGGGTAAAGCCGCCATCGACAAGGATTGCATCTTTCTTGCCCGTGAGCAGCACAGGTGTGCGGCGAAAGCCTGCTTCATTGGCCTGAAAGAATGTCCATGCCAGCGGGCTGCCAGCCGCACGGGCCAAGGTCAGGGGCAGAGCGGCGGCAACGCCAGCAGCGGCGGCAAGTTTGAAGGTTTCGCGGCGCGTGATCATTGGAAAGTCCCTCGATGGTGAATTACTGTGCATCACTATCTCAGGTCTTGAATCGTCAATAAATATCATTCAATCATACAGACTGTATGATTGAATGAGACAATAATGAGTGACCTGCTGAATCTCAATCGGCTGATCTTCTTTACAGCTGTTGTCGAGGCGGGGTCTTTTACCGCAGCGGCGGATCGCATGGGTGTGGCCAAGGCCGTTGTCAGCCACCAGATCGCCCGGCTTGAGGAAGAACTGGGCGTGACGTTGCTGATGCGCACGACCCGCAGGCTGCATGCCACAGAGGATGGCAAGCTGTTTTATCAGCGCTGCGTGCTGATTTTGCGCGAGGCCGAAGCCGCCTATGGAGAAATGTCGCTGCGCAATGCAGAGCCATCGGGAACGCTGACACTGACCGCCCCGCTCGACTATGGGGCAGCCGTTGTGGCTCCGACAATTGCCGAGTATCGAAAAGCCAATCCTCAAATGCATGTTGATGTCATCTTTGATGACAGCGTCAGTGATTTGATTGCTGAAAAAATCGATCTGTCCATTCGGGTCGGGTGGTTGTCGGATTCCAGCCATCAGGCCCGGCGGCTTGGCACATTTGAACAAATTCTCGTCGCAACACCCGCCGTTGCCAGCGGTATTGCTGCGAATCTTGCGCCTGCGGATGTCGCACACCTTCCCTGGATTGCCAACAGAGCTTTGAGAAATGCCCTTCGCTGGACCTTCTCTCGTGGCAAGGAGGAGACGGTGACAGTAGAAGCCCAACCTACTGTGACCACGGATAAAACACCGACGGCCTATGCCTGCATGGCGGCTGGTGTCGGCGTTGCCGTGTTTCCCGATTATATGGTTGAGGCCGATGTGCGGGCCGGGAAACTGGTGCGCCTCTTGCCGGAGTGGACGCTGCCGCAGGGCGGCATTTATGCCGTGTTTCCACCGGCCAGATTTCGACCCGCCAAGGTGAGATCCTTTATCGATATGCTAATGGTGGCCGAGCGCAAGCGCAAAACTGCGATGCTTCCCACTGGCGGACCCAGTTGACGATCAATCTTCTTGCGGTGATCCGCCAGCTTCGTTGCGATAGGAGGCAAGTTCGTCCAGAAGCTCTAGCAAAATCTCCATCCGCTCGCGGCTGAAGCGATTTTCGAGGTCCTGATAGATCTTGCGGCTGTCGGGCATGACCTCGCGAATGATCATGTCTCCAGCAGGGGCGATTTTGAGCAGCACGCGGCGCCCGTCGGCGCTGTCCTTGTGCTTGGAAATAAAGCCGCGTTCTTCCAGCGAGCGGATCATTCGCGTCAGGCTGGGGGCCAGAATAAAGGCGCGTTCGGCCACTTCTGAAGCGTCCAGCGTGCCAGCCTCGTGCAGAACACGGATGACGCGCCATTGCTGTTCGGTCACATCATGCTGCGCCAGCATGGGCCGAAAATGGCTCATCACCGCCTCACGGGCGCGCAACAGGGTAATGGGAAGGGAACGGCGCGTGGCGCGCGGTGCGGTTACACCTTCCAGCGCCTCTGCGTTTTCATGCGGTTTCAGGGGTCCGTCAGCCATTTTCTTCCAACTCTTATATTATCTTAACACGTTCATTGTTCCATTCCGGCCCGGATCGCAAGACTTGGCAGTATCAGGCGGGTCGGTTTTTTTGTCCATTGCGCCATTCGCCCGGCGGCAGGCCGGTGCGATTGTTGAAAAAGCGGGAGAAATAGGCCGGATCGTGAAAGCCGATTTCATAGGCCACATCTTCAACCGAGCGCACTGTAAACAAAAGAAGCCGCTTTGCTTCCAGCAGGCGGCGCTCATCAATGAAAGCCTTGACCGAGAGACCATAGGCCTGCCGACAGGATTTGCCGAGCAAATGCGGCGTGGTGCCAAGCGCTGAAACATAGTGTTCAACGGGCCAGTTTTCACGAAAATGCGCATCGACCAGACGTCGGAAGGCCTGCGCCAGCCCATTGCCGCCTTTTGCCGGGGCATGGTCAAGGCTGGCGAGGTCATTGGTGGCAACAGCCACCAGCGCCGCAAGCGATGCCGCATGGCCTTGCCGATAGTCATCATGCAGGCGCTGCATGATGACGAGAAGCTTGCTCCACGCGGGATGGTCGCTCTGCCCACGGGCCATGATGGGTTGATCGAAATCGAGAGATGAAAACGCTGCAATTTGGGGAAGGGCGCTGTCAGCAATAGAGGCAACAATCGCATCGGCAACATCGGCTGCCACTGTAAATCCGTGCACCACGCCGCTTGGTACAAAAGACACAGCCGGTGCAATAAAATCCAATTGCTGATCTTCGATGAAATAGCTGCCGTGACCGCTGGTCCAGAGGGTTATTTGCGCCATTCGATCATGTTTATGGGCATCGACACGGCCATAATGCATGTGTCTGCGCTCCATCACGGTTTCGACATGCAGAAAACCAATGTCCAATTGCTTGTCCGGCTCGCCGTAAATGAAAAAGCTGGGAACAGTCATGAGAAGGCATCCGCCGAAAAAAGTACAATTGATTTTGCCATTCTGTCCATGGTTGACACGAATGGCAAGGGCTACGGTTTGATCATCGTCAAGGGAGGAACTGAGATGAAAGCCGAAGATTTCCGCAGTGAAAAAACACGTCCATTCACCGGTGCTGAATATATCGCATCGCTGCGCGATGGACGCGAAGTCTATATCAATGGTGAGCGGGTAGACGATGTTACCACCCACCCGTCCATGCGCAATTCCGTGCGCTCTCTGGCCCGGCTGTATGATGCCCTGCACGATCCGGCCAAGAAGGATATTTTGACCACGCCAACCGATACTGGCAATGGCGGCTATACCCATAAATTTTTCAAGCATGCCAGCTCGGTTGAGGATCTTGTTGCCCAGCAGGGCGCGATTACCGAATGGGCGCGCATGACCTATGGTTGGATGGGCCGCACCGCCGATTATAAAGCGTCGTTGATGAACACGCTGAACGTCAACGCCGAATGGTATGGCGATTATGCCGACAATGCCCGCGCGTGGCACAAGCGCACGCAGGAATCGGCGCTGTTTCTCAACCATGCCATCGTCAATCCACCGATTGATCGGCACAAGCCCGCCGAGCATGTGAAGGACGTTTTTGTCCATGTGACCAAGGAAACCGATGCGGGGGTTTATGTCTCCGGGGCCAAGGTTGTGGCCACATCGTCGGCGCTGACCCATTACAATCTTCTGGCGCAGGCGTCTGCCACCGTCACCGAAGACCCATCCCTGTCGCTGACATTCATTGCTCCGATGAATGCGCCCGGCATCAAGATGTTCTGCCGCACCTCTTATGAGGAAGCCTCAAACCGCTTGGGCCAGCCGTTTGACTATCCACTGTCATCGCGGTTTGATGAAAATGACGCCATTCTCGTGCTCGACAACGTGTTTGTGCCTTGGGAAGACATTCTGATTTACAAGGATGCCAAGCGTATCCTGTCGTTCACGGTGATGTCCGGCTTCATGCAGGGCTTCTGCTTCCAGGGCTGCGGTCGTTTTATCGTCAAGCTGGAGTTTCTGGCGGGCCTGCTGGCCAAGGCACTCCGCGCCACTGGCGGCGATGCGTTCCGTGGCAATCAGGCCATGCTGGGCGAGGTGATTGCCCTGCGCCACAAGTTCAAGGCGTTTTACGATGCCATGGCGCGCAATCCGCAGGAGTGGGTGGGCGGTGCCAAATTGCCGAACCTCGAAGCGGCGCTTTGCTACCGCGCCTTCATGTCGGATGCCTATCCGCGCATTATCGACCTGATCCGCCGCTCTGTGGCCTCCGGGCTGATTTACCTGCCATCATCGGCCAAAGATTTCGCCAATCCCGAGATTGATCGCTATCTGGCGCAATATGTGCGTGGCTCCAACGATATGGGCCACAAGGAGCGCATCAAGATCATGAAATTGCTCTGGGATGCGACGGGCACCGAATTTGGCGGCCGCCATGCGCTCTATGAGCTGAACTATGCCGGAACGCCCGAAGATGTCCGTCTTCAGGTGTTGAAGGGTGCCGAAAAGGGCAGGGTGCTGCGCGATATGGAAGCGTTGGTGGATACCTGCATGGGCGATTACGACGAGCACGGCTGGACCGGCGACACCTGGCTGCAACCGCTTGACGGCCGCGCGGATGCTCTGCGCGATGCCGCTGAATAAGGACGGCGGTCATGCTCCCTACACCTGTATCGCAAGCCGAATTTCGAGACGCTATGGCGCGGGTTTGCGCGCCAGTCAATGTCATCACCACCAATGGACCCGCCGGACGCGGCGGGTTCACCGCCACCGCCATGTGCTCGGTAACGGATGAGCCGCCAACCTTGCTGGTGTGCATGAACAGTCGCTCGGCCCAGACCGGACTTTTTATGGAGAACCGCCGTTTTTGCGTGAATGTCCTGACAGCCGATCACAAGGATTTGGCAGGCTTTTTTGCTGGCCGGGAGCAGGATATGGCGTCGCGCTTTGCCGCTGCGGATTGGGTCGAGTTTGCCTCCGGCAATCATGCGCTGGCGGGAGCCATAGTCTCATTTGATTGCTACCTGAAAGAAGCCCGTCTGGTGGGCACGCACAATATCATGATCGGTGAAGTTGTTGACATTCGCACCCGCAGCGATGGGGACGCGCTGCTGTATTTCGATCGGAGCTTTGTCAACGTCGCCTCACCAGCAATGGCACTGCCGCGATAATTATGATGCGGACCGCTTGACACCCTCGCCAATATATTTAACATGATAACTACATTGGCGGGGAGCCAACTGGTCAGCGGTGGAGGAACTATGCCGCATTTCAATATTGAATACTCATCCAACCTTGATGGTCGGGTTGATTTTGATGCTCTGTGCGGCCGAATTCTGGATGAGCTGCTGGCAACGGGATTGTTTGAAATTGGCGCGGTGCGGGTTCGAGCGTTTCGTGCAGAGGCTTATGCCATTGCCGACAGATTGCCAGAAAACGCCTTCATCGACATGTCGTTCCGGGTGGGTGTCGGTCGCAGTGCCGAGGATAAAAAGCGAGTGGGTGAGCGCATTTTTGCCGTGGTGACGGAAGAACTCGCCACCCTCTTTGAGACGCCTCATTTCGCGCTGACGCTGGAGATCCGCGAGATCGATCCCGACCTGAGCTGGAAAAAGAACGCCATCCATCCACGGCTACGACAAAAGACCGGCTGACGGCTCACTTTCGGCCCCCAAATCCAACAGAGATTAATGCGCAACAGGGCCGCAGCACGCCTGCACGTCCGCTGCCTGAACGAGACGACGGAGAGATTATGTCCAAGCTTGAAGACAATATTCAAAAGGCGAAGAATTACCTTGCCCGCTTTGCGCAAGATGGCGTTCTGAACCACATCAATGGTGAGGCCGTTGCGGCCCTTGATGGCGCAACCTTTGAGACGATCTCTCCGGTTGATTTGAAGCCGCTGGGGCGAGTTGCTCACGGCAAGGCTGCCGATATTGATCTGGCTGCCAAGGCGGCCCGCGCTGCGTTTCCTGCATGGGCCGCCTTGGGCGGCGATGCGCGCAAAAAGCTGCTGCACCGAATCGCCGATGCCATTGAGGCCCGCGCTGAGGAAATTGCCTTTGTTGAGGCGATGGATACCGGACAATCGCTGAAATTCATGGCGAAAGCCGCGCTGCGTGGTGCAGAAAACTTCCGCTTCTTCGCTGATCGCGCCCCAGAAGCACGGGATGGCAAGAGCATTCGCGCACCCGGTCAGGTGAATGTCACCACCCGCACCCCCATTGGCCCAGTGGGCATTATCACGCCCTGGAACACGCCGTTCATGCTGTCCACGTGGAAGATTGCGCCTGCCTTGGCCGCCGGCTGCACCATTGTTCACAAACCAGCGGAATTTTCACCGCTGACAGCCCGTCTTCTGGTGGAGATTGCCGAAGAGGCAGGCCTGCCAAAGGGTGTCTGGAACCTCGTCAATGGCTTGGGCGAAGATGCGGGCAAGGCGTTGACAGAGCACCCACTGATCAAGGCCATCGGTTTTGTCGGCGAAAGCCGCACCGGATCGATGATCATGAAACAGGGGGCTGATACGCTAAAGCGCGTGCATTTCGAGCTGGGGGGCAAAAACCCGGTGATCGTGTTTGCCGATGCTGATCTGGAACGGGCAGCGGACGCCGCCGTGTTCATGATCTACTCGCTGAACGGCGAACGCTGCACCTCATCTTCGCGCCTTTTGGTCGAGGCCAGTGTCTATGACAGGTTTACCGCCATGGTGGCTGAAAAGGCCAAGCGCATCAAGGTTGGCCATCCGCTTGACCCTGAAACGGTGATCGGGCCGTTGGTTCACCCCGTGCATGAGAAAAAGGTTCTCGAATATATCGCCATTGGCAAATCCGAAGGCGCGACAGTGGCGGCGGGCGGTGCGAAATTTGATGGTCCCGGCGGTGGTTGCTATGTGTCGCCAACCCTGTTTACCGGTGCCAACAACCAGATGCGGATTGCGCAGGAAGAAATCTTTGGCCCTGTGCTGACGGCGATCCCGTTCACGGATGAGGCCGAAGCGCTTGCGATTGCCAATGACGTTCAATACGGCCTGACGGGCTATCTCTGGACATCTGATGTGACCCGCGCCTTCCGTTTCACCGATCAGCTCGAAGCCGGGATGATCTGGGTGAATTCCGAGAATGTGCGCCATCTGCCAACGCCCTTCGGTGGCGTTAAAAATTCCGGCATTGGCCGTGACGGCGGCGACTGGTCGTTCGATTTCTATATGGAAACCAAGAATGTGGCCTTCGCCACCACGCCGCATGCAATCCAGAAACTGGGCGGCTGATCATCAATCAAGAACAAGCATGAGTGTCTGTTTTAAACAACAGATGGACGGAGGAGAATACCATGGCATTACCCACACCCAATCTTTACCCACCCTTCAACATTGTGCGTTTGAGCCATGTTGAATTTGGCGTCAAGGACCTGGCTAAATCCCGCGCGTTTTATGTCGATACGCTCGGCCTGCAAGTGACGGATGAAACATCCGAGGTGATCTATCTGCGGGCAATGGAAGAGCGCGGGCACCACTGCATCGTGTTGCGCAAATCGGAGGTTTCCGAAGCACGTGACCTTGGCTTCAAGGTGTACGATGAAGAGGAACTGGACAAGGCGGCGCATTTCTTCACGGGCAAGGGCCTGCCGGTGGAATGGGTCGAGCGGCCCTATCAGGCCCGCACCTTCCGCACCCGTGATCCCCATGGGATTCCGCTGGAATTTTACGCCCGGATGGACCGTTTGCCGCCGATCCACCAGCAATATGCCCTTTACCGGGGCGTCAAGCCGCTGCGCATCGATCACTTCAACTGCTTCTCATCCAATGTCGATGAGTCTGTTGCCTTCTACAACGAGATTGGTTTCCGCGTCACAGAATATACCGCTGATGAAGAAACCGGTCGTCTCTGGGCGGCGTGGACCCACCGCAAAGGTGGCGTGCATGATATCGCCTTTACCAATGGCACAGGGCCACGTTTGCATCACACTGCCTTCTGGGTGCCGACCCCGCTCAACATCATCGATCTGCTGGACCTGATGGCGACCACCGGCTGGATCAGCAATATCGAGCGCGGCCCGGGCCGTCATGGCATTTCCAATGCCTTCTTCCTGTATATTCTCGACCCGGATGGCCATCGCATCGAGATCTATTGCTCCGATTACCAGACGGTTGACCCTGATCTGGAGCCGATCAAATGGGATTTGAAGGACCCGCAGCGCCAGACCCTGTGGGGTGCGCCTGCACCACGGTCCTGGTTTGAGCATGGCAGCGTGTTTTCTGGCACAGACATGCGCGACTCCGACCTCAAGGCACAGCCTATCATCGCGCCCTGAGCGCGGTCTGACGAGGAGGGAACGCACCCGCTGGAAACAGCGCGTTCCCTTTCGGCGAGAAGAGCAACGAGAGGGTAAATCCTATGCAATTGAAAGACCCGACGCTGTTTCGACAAGCGGCACTGGTGGGTGGTGAGTGGATTGAAGCCGATCCTGCCAATGCCATCAAAGTGACCAATCCGGCGACGGGCGAAGTCATCGGCCATGTGCCGAAACTTGGGGCGGCGGAGACAAGAAAAGCGATCGCGGCAGCAGACGTTGCACAGAAGGATTGGGCGGCGCGCACCGCTAAGGAACGCGCCGTCATTCTGCGAAAATGGTTCGAGTTGATGATGGCCAATCAGGACGATCTTGGCCGCATCCTCACGCTGGAGCAGGGCAAGCCATTTCCGGAAGCCAAGGGCGAAATTGCCTATGGTGCAAGTTTTATCGAGTGGTTTGCCGAGGAAGCCCGCCGCGTTTATGGCGATATCATTCCCGGCCACCAGAAAGACAAGCGCATTCTGGTGATGAAGCAACCCATCGGCGTTGTGGCTGCCATCACCCCATGGAATTTCCCCAATGCCATGATCACCCGCAAGGCCGGGCCAGCTTTTGCGGCCGGTTGCGCCATGGTGCTCAAGCCCGCAGCCCAGACGCCCTTTTCAGCTATTGCTCTTGCGGTGCTGGGCGAACGGGCAGGCCTGCCCGCTGGCATTTTCAGTGTTATCACCGGTTCTGCCCGCGACATCGGCGCGGAAATGACCGCAAATCCTGTCGTACGCAAATTGACGTTTACGGGTTCCACAGAGGTTGGCGCGGAGCTTTATCGTCAATCGGCCCCGACGATCAAAAAGCTTGGCCTTGAACTGGGTGGCAATGCACCTTTCATCGTGTTTGACGATGCCGATCTCGATGCCGCCGTTGAAGGGGCTTTGATTGCCAAATTCCGCAACAATGGCCAGACATGCGTCTGCGCCAATCGGCTGTATGTTCAAGATGGTGTTTATGATACCTTTGCTGAAAAGCTTGGCAAGGCGGTCGCCAAACTCAAGACCGGCAATGGTTTCGACGAAGGCGTCATACTTGGACCGTTGATCGATGAAGCGGCCTTGAAAAAGGTTAGCGAACACGTCGCGGATGCTGTTTCCAAGGGGGCCACGATCCTTCAAGGCGGTAAGCCACATGCTTTGGGTGGCACGTTTTATGAGGCGACCGTGCTCACCAATGTCACTCAGGCCATGGCGATTGCCACTGAAGAAACCTTTGGACCGGTCGCGCCGTTGTTTCGCTTTCACGATGAAGCCGATGTGATTGCCAAGGCCAATGACACCGAATTCGGTCTGGCCTCCTATTTCTTTGCCAAGGATCTCGCCAGGGTCTTCCGGGTGGCTGAAGCGCTGGAATATGGCATGGTTGGCGTCAATACCGGCCTGATCTCGACTGCCGAAGCACCGTTCGGCGGTGTCAAATCCTCCGGCCTGGGCCGTGAAGGGTCCAGATACGGGATCGATGATTTTATTGAAATTAAATATGTCTGCCTTGGCGGCATTGCATAATGGGAGTTCAATCATGACCCAGCATCCTAAATTCGCCAGCTTCACCGCCGGGCAGCGACAGGCGTATGGCCTGATTGTTGACGATGGTGTGATTGATCTTTCCTCGCGTTTCGGCTCGCGCTACCCGACCCTCAAGGACGTGGTCGTGGCCAATGCGTTTCAGGAACTGCTGGATGCCGTATCCGGTCAGAAGCCTGATTTTCCGGTGAGTGACATCACTTACGATATTCCGATTGCCACCCCGGAAAAGCTGATCTGCGTTGGCGTGAACTTCCCTGATCGCAATGAGGAATATAAGGATGGGCAGGCGGCTCCGACCAATCCGTCGCTGTTCATCCGCTTTCCGCGCTCGTTCATCGGCCATGACCAGCCGCTGATCCGCCCGCCGGAAAGCCACCAGCTGGATTATGAAGGTGAAGTCACCATCGTTATCGGCAAGGGCGGTCGTCGCATTGCCGAAGCGGATGCCCTGTCGCACATTGCGGCGCTCACACTTTGCAATGAAGGCACATTGCGTGACTGGGTGCGCCACGCCAAGTTTAACGTCACCCAGGGCAAGAATTTCGATGCCTCCGGCTCCATCGGACCATGGCTTGTGCCGTTTACCGATGAAAGCCAATTGGCGGACATCAAGCTGGAAACCCGCGTGAATGGTGAAGTGCGCCAGAGCGACCGCACCAGCCGGATGATCTTTTCGTTCGCCAAGATCATCAATTACATCTCGACCTTCACCACGCTGGTTCCCGGCGACGTGATTGTCTGCGGCACGCCGACCGGGGCGGGGGCCCGTTTTGATCCACCCATCTGGTTGAAGCCGGGTGATGTGGTGGAGGTGGAAGCCGAGGGCATTGGCCTGTTGCGCAACACCATTGCTGATGAGGAGCTCTAGGATGCTGACACGAGATCAAATTGAAGCCGCAGCCCTAAGCCTTGATGAGGCCGAAAAAACCCGTGTGCAGACAGGGCTTTTGTCCTTGAATCACCCGGATATGGTGATGGATGACGCCTACGCCATTCAAGGCGCATGGGTGAAGCGGAAAATCGCCAGCGGGCGAAAGGTGATTGGCTGGAAGATTGGCCTCACCTCCAAAGCCATGCAATACGCGCTTAACATCAACATCCCTGATTCCGGCGTGCTGTTTGACGATATGGTGTTTGAGGATGGCGCAACGGTGCCCAAAGACCGCTTCATCCAGCCGCGGATTGAGGCGGAAATTGCTTTTGTGATGAAAGCACCTCTGAAAGGTCCTGATGTGACCGTGTTCGACGTGCTGAACGCCACGGATTATGTGACGCCTGCGCTGGAAATTCTCGATACGCGCATCCTGCGGGTTGACCCGGAGACGAAGAAGACTCGCACTGTTTTTGACACCATTTCTGACAATGCTGCCAATGCGGGCATTGTGACAGGTGGGCGGGCCGTGCGTCCCGATCAGCTTGACATGCGGTGGATGGGGGCGATCGTATCGCGCAATGCAGAGGTTGAGGAAACCGGCCTGGGTGCTGGCGTCTTGAATCAGCCCGCGCGGGGCATTGCCTGGCTTGCCAATCGTCTGGCCCAATATGGGGATGGAATCGAGGCCGGGCAGGTGGTTCTGGCAGGTTCATTCATTCGCCCTGTTGAGGCACGACATGGCGATACTATCGTCGGTGATTTCGGACCTTATGGTACCGTGAGCCTCTATTTCGAATAACAGAGACGGATTCCATGCCCGCACCTAAAAACACCTTCAAGCAGGCCCTCAAGGATAAGCGCACCCAGATCGGCTTTTGGCAGGCGCTTGCCAACCCTTATACGGTCGAGATTTCGGCCGATGCCGGCTATGATTGGTTGCTGCTGGATGGAGAGCACGCACCCAATGACGTGCCGCTGCTGATGGCGCAATTGCAGGCGATGAAAGGCTCATCCAGCCACGCGGTGATCCGTCCGCCGATTGGTGAAACATGGATGGTCAAGCAAATGCTCGACATCGGTGCGCAGACTCTGCTGATCCCCATGGTCGAGAGCAAGGAACAGGCCGAAACCATGGTGAAGGCCGTCCGTTACCCGCCCCATGGTGTGCGGGGGGTCGGTGCAGCTTTGGCGCGGGCATCGCGCTTCAATCGCATTCCTGATTATCTTCAAACTGCAAACGAAGAAATCTGTCTGCTTTTGCAAATTGAGAGCCGGGCGGGTCTTGCCGCACTTGATGCTATTGCCGCAGTCGATGGTGTCGATGGTGTGTTTATCGGCCCGGCAGATCTTGCTGCGGATATGGGTTATCTCGGCAAACCGGGTGCGCCAGAGGTGCAGGCCGAGGTCGAGAAGGCACTTTTGAAAATCCAGTCCCATGGCAAAGCCGCTGGCATCCTGATCGGTGATCTCGCCCTTGCACGACGCTATGTCGATCTTGGGGCCAGTTTTGTCGCCATTGGCAACGATGTAACCTTGTTTGCCAATGCCACGAGCAAGCTTCTGGCAGATTTTAACGCGGCTCAGCCCTCCAAAGGTGCCGGCGAAGCCAAGGTCTACTAGGTATTTTCCTTGCTATAATGACAAAAGCGTTCAGTGGAATCCTCAAGGATTGAATGGCAAATTTTTTATCGGATTTACAAACCTTCGCGATTTTCCTCATTTGATGATGGCAGAGTTGATGAACCAGAATCGGATGCTCAAGAACATTATCTGATGAAGCGATAGGCCTTCCGCTTGAGCGAAAAGACAGGTCCCCGGAACTTCCATGCCATCGAAGGATTATTGGTAGGCTTATTCCATCTGGAGGAATACCATGTCCGAGAAAACCAGTCTTTTTTCAAAATTTTCCGGCATGATCGCTGACCTTACCGGCAAGCCAGCAACATTCGTCATCGCGGTTGCCGGGATTATCCTCTGGGCGGTCAGCGGTCCGCTCTTCGGCTTTTCAGAAACCTGGCAACTCGTGGTCAATACCGGAACGACAATCATCACATTCCTGATGGTCTTCGTCCTGCAAAACTCTCAGAACCGAGACGGCAAGGCCGTTCAGGCAAAACTTGACGAGTTAATCCTGACCAGTGCAGCCGAAAACCGGTTTATGGGCATCGAACATCTGGACGAAAAGGAGCTAAAGCGCCTGACGCGACTTCTGAAAGAGGCCGCTGAGAGCGATCCAGATCATGTGCCCTCCGAGAAAGTCGATCATCTCATTCTTGATCGTCGGACAAAGCTACGAAAGAGAGACTAAAAGGGTCTACGTTCCGACTAAGTTAGGAACGATCATGGTTTGAAATGCTTGAATTCCATTCTATCGACCTCATGTCGGAGGCGAGCGGTAATGAAAGCGGTGTTTGATAAAGGACCCACAGCAGATTTCAAATCCGGATGATCGATAGAACGACTTGCAATAGCTCATCAATGGGCATAATTTTGAGTTATAGAAAAGGCGGCTATAACTCATGCAATGGAACTGGCAACGGCCCGATTGGCCAAACTTCTCCTATGACATTGAGAACATGGCCCTGTTGGAGCAAAGGTTTCTCCAGTCATCCGGTGAGGTGATTGGTGCTGTCAGGCATTTCAGTGACGACGACAGTAACCAATTGCGGATTGAGTTGCTGAGCGACGAAGCCATCAAAACGTCAGAGATCGAAGGTGAGTTCCTTGATCGAGCAAGCGTCCAGTCATCGCTGCGCCGACAATTTGGTCTCAACACAGACAATCGTCCGGTCCGACCGCAAGAGCGCGGGATCGCAGAGATGATGGCTGACGTCTATAAAAACTGGTCCGGCCCGCTCCAGCATGAGGACCTTTTCCAGTGGCACTCGATGCTGATGGCGGGAAACCGATATATCGAAACAATTGGCGCCTACCGTCGCCACACTGATGCAATGCAGATCGTCTCAGGTCGCCTGGACAAGCCTATAATCCACTTTGAGGCACCGCCATCTCGCCAAGTGGCTGCGGAAATGACGCTTTTCATCGACTGGTTCAATCGGTCGGGTCCAGGCGGGGCAACTCCATTATCTGCGCTGACCCGCGCAGCCATCGGACACCTCTATTTCGAAAGCATCCATCCCTTTGAGGACGGCAACGGTAGAATTGGACGTGCGCTTGCTGAAAAATCACTAGCGCAGAACATTGGGCAACCAAGCCTGATTTCACTTGCCTTTACAATTGAGCGTGACCGAAAGGCCTATTACTGCGAACTTGAGAGCCATCAGCGAAAACTCGATATCAACGGATGGCTTCTCTATTTTTCGCAGACGGTCCTGAAGGCCCAACAGGCGACGATTGATCGTATTGCCTTTTTCATTCAAAAGGCAAAATTCTATGATCGGTTTCGGGACCGGTTTAATGAGCGCCAGGAAAAAGTCATCGCCCGTATTTTTCGAGAGGGTATCGCTGGTTTTAAAGGCGGGTTGAGCGCAGAAAATTACATTTCAATCACAGCCACATCACGTGCGACGGCAACGCGTGACCTCCAGCACCTTGTCGAGATCGGGGCATTCACCCGCACCGGAGAGCGGCGACATACGCGATACACCCTACAACTTCAAAGCTGACCAGCATTTCAATAGGCCAGCATTTTGATCGGATTGTCTGCTCGTCGTTTTGTCCAGGTGTCAGAGAATCCCAAGGATATTCAATGCGCCTACACATCGCGTAGCGCTCTACCCTGGTGTTGTAGCGTTGTAAAATGGCTATATCTTTGGCTGTGGATATTGGCCAACGCCCCGCCCTGTGGATGATAGGTCTTTGTTACGCCGCTCAAGGCTTCCATTGCCTGGCTAACGCCTGAAAAGGCCTTTCCCGCCACGGCACCCAAAATCGCCGATCCCAGCAAAACCGGTTCCGCCATGGCCGGTGCCAACACGGGCTTACCACAGGCATCGGCCAATACTTGCCGCACCAGATCACTCTCGCCAGCGCCACCGCTGATCACAACGCGCTCAATAAACGCGCCCGACGCGGCCTGTGTCTCAATGATTTGACGCAGACCATAACCAATGCCGCACAGGCCAGCGATATAGAGCGCAACCAGACTATCAAAATCCCGGTCCATACCCAGACCGGCAATGATGGCGCGTGCGTGGGGATCGGCAAACGGCGCGCGGTTGCCGAGGAATTCCGGCACGATGTGCAAACCTTTCGCCAAATGCACGACATCGGGCAGGGTGCTGACCTTGGCCGCTGCCGCCTGCGCCAACAGAACCGGCAGAGCAACACCCTGTTCACGCGCCTTTGTGGCTGTCTCTGGTGCTGCCGGGTGAAAGGCCAGCAATTGATCAATCGCCGCACCGGCGGCACTCTGTCCGCCCTCATTCAACCACATGCCCGGCACCATGGCCGAGTAATAGGGCCCCCAGACGCCGGGTACAAACACGGGTTCAACAGTTGAGGTCATGGTGCAGGAGGAGGTGCCAAACACATAGGCCATATTGTCTTTAGGGCCGCTGCCAATGCCCACTGTACCAATGCCGCCCGCGTGGGCATCAATCATGCCTGCGGCCACCGCCGTGCCAGTTGTTAGGCCCATGGCGATAGCGGCGGTTTCTGTCAGACCCTGCCCAAGCGGCGTTCCGGGTTCGACAATGCGCTGGCCAATGCGGCTGAAGCCCTCGTCCGCCAGTTCTCCCAGCCCAATCGCATGGAAATAGCTGGCGTCCCATCTCTGCTCATGGGCCAGATAGGTCCATTTGCAGGTCACGGTACAGGTGGAGCGGGCAAGCTCGCCCGTTGCCTTCCAGGTGAGAAAATCGGCAAGATCAAAAAACTGCCAAGCACTTTTGAAGGTCTCGGGACGATTTTCCTTCAACCAGAGAATCTTGGGCGTTTCCATCTCTGGTGAAATCTTACCACCGACATAGCGCAGCACATCATGGCCGATGGCGTTGATTTTCTCCGCTTGCGTCACGGCTCGTTGATCCATCCAGACGATGATGTCCCGCTCCGCAAGCTCTGACGAACCCACTGGCAATGGCTTTCCACCTTCACCCAGCACCACCAGCGAGCACGTGGCATCAAAGCCGAGGCCGATGACATGAGCTGGATCGTCCACACCTTCGGCAACCTGCCGGACAACCGTGCAGACGGCATCCCAGATATCTGTGCTGGACTGCTCGGCAATTGCCCCGGCCTCGCGAAACAGCGCAATATCGCGTTTGGCAACGGCCACAAGCGTACCGCTCAGATCAAACAGGCCGGCACGGGCGCTGCCTGTGCCGACGTCGACGCCGATAATATAGCGTTCAAGCCCGGTCGCGACGGTGTCAGTTGCTTCGGTCATGGCAAATGCTCTTCAAATATAGATGGGACAATGATGAGGTTGGCGCCGATTAAAGATCGACGCTGTTGGGCACAATCACCAGATCACGGATGGTGACATTGCGTGGTCGCGACAGCATGAAGAGCACAGCCTCTGCCACTTCCTGCGGCTGCATCAGGCTGCCATTGGCCAGTGCTTCATCCATCTTGGCCTTTGGCCAATCATCGAGCAATGCAGTGACGACTGGACCGGGCAACACCGCGCCCACACGCACCCCGTGTTGCGAAACCTGTCTGCGGGTGGAATGCACAAAGGCCTGAACGGCAAATTTCGAGGCCGTGTAAATCGGCTCCCACACCACAGGCACCACGCCTGCAATCGAGCTGGTAAACAGGATATCGCCGGATTTTTGCGCAATCAGATGCGGCAAAACCGCATGCACCGAGCGAAAGGCCGCGTTGATATTGAGGTTCAACATCCGATCCCAAGCATCTGGGTCGCCTTCTGCCACGGCACCGCCAATATAGGCTCCGGCGTTGGCGTGGAAAATATCGAGACCACCTGCGACCTCCAGAATGCGCGGCAGCATGGCGGAAACCTCTGGCCCATTCAAAAGATCCACCACCAGCGGCTTGGCACGCTCACCGAGTTCTGCGCAAAGCGCATCCAGTTTGTCCTTGGCGCGGTCGATCAACACCACCGTTGCGCCTTCCGCCAGCAGAATTTTGGCGCAAGCGAGACCAATGCCCGATGCAGCGCCGGTGATGGCGGCGACTTTGCCTTTCATGATATCTGTCATGATACAATTCTCCTTGTAAATCTTGTTAGGCGCGGCCGTGACTGACACGGGAGCGGCGCGCAAGCGAATCCACAATCACGGCAATGGCAAGCACGGCCCCGGTGATCATGTAACGCAGCGATGAGCTGAGGTTGAGGAGCGTCAAACCATTGGAAATCGCCTGAATGACGATGATGCCAAGCAGCGCCGAATAGGCACTGCCACGCCCGCCAAACAGGCTGGTGCCACCAATCACGGCGGCGGCAATGGCGTTCAAGTTCACATCACCCGTGCCTGCCTGCTGGCTGGACGATGCAAGACGCGATGCCGACAGTACGCCGCCAAGGGCTGCAAGGGTTGAGCACAGCATAAACGCGCTCATATAGATGCGGCGAACATTGATGCCCGCCCGGCGGGCGGCTTCACGATTGCCACCTACGGCAAACATCGAGCGGCCCCATTGTGTCTTGGTCAGGAGGTAATTGACCACCACCACCAGCGCCACAAATAGCGCAAACATCCAAGGCACGCCGCGTCCGAGGTTGAGATAGTAGACGGCAAATTCAAAGCCCAGCGTGAGGATGGCGGCCTTGATCAACAACCCACTCAAGGGTTTTGAGGACAGGTTGACCGCTTGGCGGCGCTTGCGAACAGCCAGCCCAAACACAATCATCACAACACCGGGCACCAAAGCCAGCGTGAAGGACAGCCAATGCGGCATCACCAGAATTTGGCCAAAACGCACCAAAGGTGAGGCATAGGGCAAATTGATACTGCCCGTTGGGCCGAGAATGTAGAGCTGCATGCCCAGCAAGGCCAGCAGGCCAGACAGCGTGGCGACAAAGCTTGGCATGCCCATGCGGTTATACAGCACCGCATAAAGCGCACCCACCGCCGCCCCGGTGACCAGAGCCGCAAACACGGCAACAATCACCGGAAGGCCGGAATTGACCCACAAGACACCAATGATGGCCGAGGCCAGACCACTCATGGAACCAACCGAGAGGTCAATCTCACCCAACAACAACACACAAACAATGCCCAGCGAAATGATACCAACGGTTGCGCAATCAAAAAGCAGATTGACCAGATTGTTCGGGGCCAGAAAAATCGGGTTGAGAATGCTGAACACGGTGGAAATCACAATCAGACCAATGGCGACTGGCAACATGCCCAGATCGCCCGATTTGATCCGATTGATAAAACTGCGCAACATGCCCAGCACACCATCATCGTGGGTGACGCGTTCATCGCTGCGGTCCAAGGCTTGGGAGGACTTGGTTTCAGGGTTCGACATATTGTTGCTCATGCGGGTCTCCCCCTCGTGTCTGGGGCGCTGGTTTCTTGGCTATTTGTCTTGCGGGTCAGGCGGCGCGACACGGAATTTTCCGTGGCCCCGGTGATGGAGGCAACCAGCTCCTGATTGGATGCGTCAGGGGTAAAGACGCCGTTGTTCTTGCCCAGGCGCAGCACCACAATGCGATCGGCCACGGCGCGCACATCTTCCATATTGTGGCTGATGATGATGACGCCCAGTCCGCGTTCGCGCACCCGCTCAATCAGGTTCAAAACTTCGGCTGTCTGGGCAACACCAAGGGCCGCCGTTGGCTCATCCAGCATGATGATTTTCGGGTCCAGAAGTAGTGATCTTGCAATGGCAACCGTCTGGCGTTGACCACCTGATAGCGAGGCAATCGGCTCTCGAACGGAGGGAATCCGCGCTGCCAGCTCCTTCAAAAGCGTCCAAGCACGCACTTCCATGGCCACTTCATCGAGGTTCCATGGCGCAAGCTCGTGACCAAGGAAAAGATTGGCCACCACATCCAGATTTTCGCATAGGGCGAGGTCTTGAAACACCGTGGCAATGCCCAGTTCCAGCGCACGGCTGGGGCTATCGAGCGAGACGTTTTCGCCGCAAAATTCAATGGTGCCGGAGGTTGGCTGATGCACGCCTGCCAGCACCTTGATCAAGGTGGATTTGCCAGCGCCGTTATCACCCACAAGGGCAACCACTTCGCCGGGCCAGACTTCCAGATCAATATCCGTAAGCGCCGAGACAGCACCAAAATTCTTCGAAATATTGCGCAATTTCAGAATAGGGCCACCCGTTTTCGGGGCCGCTTGGTCATTTTGCACCATGGCGAAACGCTCTTTTCAGGTTCGGGGCATGTCCGATCCGGCAGTGCCGGACCGAACACAGATCAGAACAATTACTGGGTGATGCCCAGCTTTTTGCAGCCAGCGGCATATTCACCCGTGCAGACTTCGGCAGGCGTCTGAATCTTCTTATCAAAGATTTCAGCCTTGATGTTTTCTGCCGTCACCACAGCCGGAATGAACAGCTGCGAGGGGGTGTCATAAAGCGTCGTCTTGGCTTCCGGCTTTTCACCCTTCAGAAACTGGACGGTGACTTTAGCAGCCGCCGCCGCAACAATTTCCGATGGCTTGGAAATCGTGTTGTACTGGTCGCCGGAAATGATCAGCTGAAGCGCTGCGATGGTCGCATCATTGCCCGTAACAGGTGGAACCGGATTAACACCAGCCGCCTTAAACGCTGCAATCGCACCGCCGCCCGTGCCGTCATTGGCGGCAACAACGCCCTTGATGTCTGCGCCAAAGCGGGTGATTTGGCCAGCGGCCCATTCCTGCGCTTTTGGCGGCGCCCATTCTGGCGTATCAAATTCGGCCAGCGTCTTGTAACCTGAATCCTTCAGGCCTTTATGAACACCATCGCGGATCAGGCCAGCGGCGGCATCGGTGGGCGAGCCGTTGATTTCAAGAATACCCGCACCCTGTGGCACGCCCTTGGCCTTCAGGTGCTGCACCAAAGACTTGGCAATGGCCTCGCCAATACCAGCATTATCGAAGGACACATAATAATCCGCCGCTTTCTTTGGAATCGGACGATCATAGGCAATGACCTTCACATCCTGCGACTGCGCCAATTCGACCAGTGCTGCGGCAGCAGACGAATCCACCGGGTCCAGTACAATCACCTTTGCGCCTTGCGCAATCACCGAGTTGAATTGCTGCTGCTGAAGCGCGGTATCGCCATTGGCGTTTTGATAAATCACCGTGCATCCGGCGCACAGCTTGGCCATCTCGGCCTTGAAGCCCGGATAATCGTGGTTTTCATAGCGTGTCGATGCCTGATCCGGCATCAGAAACGCAACGGTTGCCTTCTCTTGCGCCAAGGCAGAGCCTGCAAACATGGCAGCGGCAGCAACCGACACCATCATCATGGAATGAAATTTCATAGCTTCCTCCTCTAGAACCCAAAACCAGCAGTGAGAGACGCATGCAACAGAAGACAGTGATCACGACTCAACGAGCGCACGATGATGCGACAACAATCCTGAATTGCTTGAGTGCCTCCCGGTCAACCCTCCAAAGCCAACCAACTTCATCGATTGAGCAACACTGCTCAATCGATGACGCAAGAATTGCCATCTTCTGACTTTGATGTCAAGTTGGGTTTCAACGGGAGGCGCTTGTGAATCAGAAAAAAACCGCCAAGAAGACCACGATCTACGATCTGGCCGAGCTTGCTGGCACATCGGCCAGTGCTGTGAGTGCTGTTTTGAACGGCAATTGGAAGAAGCGCCGGATCAGCACGCAATTGGCGGAAAAAATCAGACGGATTGCTGAAGAGCAAGGCTACGCGCTCAACATGCAGGCCAGTCTGTTGCGCCGGGAAAAATCACAGATCATCGGCATGATCGTCCCTAAGTATGACAACCGTTATTTTGGCTCGATCGTCGAAACCTTCGAGGATATGGCGCGGGCGAGGGGCCTTTTCCCGATCATCACCTGCACGCGACGTGACCCAGAGCTTGAAGTGGAGGCTGCACGCACTCTGCTGTCCTATCAAGTGGAATGGCTGGTTTCGACCGGAGCGACCAACCCTGACCGGATCACCGAAATATGCACGTCTGCCGGGGCGCGCAGCATTAATCTCGACCTGCCGGGAACGGCAGCACCTTCGGTTATTTCGGATAATTTTGCAGGGGCGCGGGAATTGACCCGTCGTATTCTAAAAAATTGTCACAGAAAAACCGGCAAGGCCGCACCGTTGCTGTTTGTTGGCGGGCGCGCCACTGATCACAACACCTTGGAGCGGGTGCGCGGTTTTCGGGCAGCCCATCAGGATATGGGCGTTCCGATCGATGAACGCCACATACTGGCTTGCGGATACGCCCCTGAAAAAGCGGAAAAAGCTTTACAAACACTGGCGATGGTTGAAGGCGAAATTCCAGGCGGAATGTTTGTAAACTCCACCATCTCTCTTGAAGGCGTCATGCAGTGGCTCAAGACCTCCGGCTATGTCGCGGAGCGGCTACCAGCAATGGGCTGTTTCGACTGGGATCCCTTTGTGGCGCTTTTGGGTGGCGACATCGAAATGGTGCGTCAGGATGTGGACGGCATGCTCAAGGCGGTTTTTGAGATTATCGACACGGGAATATCACAGAATACCTTCATTGAGGTGCCGCCGTTATTCGCTGGACAAGCAAAGGTGGAGGCGGAAATCAACCCTTACCTCTGAACTGACCGACTGCCCGGATTCAGCCATCTGACGATTATCGCAGTTGCTCGGATATCTTGACGTTCATGCTGTCTGCCGTTTTGACGACTGCCCCCATAAGGCAGCAGCTCCGCTGCTCTCGTTGTGGAGCCTCAACAGGTTGTTGATGTTCACATTGAGGCTCAAAGTGGCAAAGGTGGCTGACCCGAAGCGAAGATCAGGTGCGCGGTTGCGTCAGTGCCAAGGCGACCGTCAACGCGGCCAGGGCGGCGGTCAGGGTCAAGGGTCCCGCAGCGCCATAATGATCGACGACATAACCGCCGACAACCGCGCCAATCGTGATCGCGACCTGGAAAGAGACGACCATCAGGCTGCCCGCTGCCTCCAGGGCGTCAGGTGCACTGCGTGACAGGTTGGTCGGCAGCACCACGGGTGCCATGCCGAAGGCAAAGCCCCAAAGCGTAACAAGGCTGAAGGCAACGCCGACATAGCTACCCCAAAGCACCAAGGCGAGCGCTGCAGACGCCATCAACACGGCGGTGACAGCGAGTGCCATATGAATACTGGCGTCAGCCATCCGGCCACCCGCAACGTTACCGATTACCGACGCGACGCCAAATCCGAGAAGTGCCAGGGCAATCGGGCCAGTTTCAAGCAGCGTCACCTGTTCCAGGAAAGGGCGCACATAAACCGAGCCGGCAAAATGCCCCGTCATCAGCAAAAGGATGGCCAACATTCCAAGTTGAACCCCACGCCGCCGCGTCAGCCGGAATACATCAGAGAGACTGTTGCTTGTGCTTGAAGGCAATGTTGGCAAGCAGATTATCTGCAGCAGCATGGCAAGTGCAGCTAGCCCCGCAGTCATAGACATGGCGCTGCGCCAGCCCAACCAGTCACTGATCAAAGCGCCTATCGATGGCGCCGCGATCGTCGCGAGTGAAACGCCGAGCGTAACGATCGCCATGCCCCGTCCTGTTGCGTTGGTCCCAACCAACCTGGAGACGACGGCAACCGAAAGTGCCCAGAAGCCGCTGAGGGCAATGCCGAGGCCTGCTCGACCGAGCATCAATAGCCAAAAATCCGTCGCCACCGCCGCAAGAATATTGGAGCCGATTGCCAACGCACTGAGGCCGACCAGCACTGTCTTGCGGTTTAATCTGCCGATCAGGACATTGCTCAACAGGGCCGTGATGGCGCCCACGAAAGCGGTGGCAGTCACAACCTGCCCGGCTGTTCCCTCACTGATCCCAAGATCACGAGCCATTGGCGTCAGCAGGCCTGCCGGCAGGAACTCAGCCGAGACCAGCGCAAAACTGGTGGCCGCCATCGAAAGGACGGCGAGCCAGGTGGCAGAGCTCCACGCGACCGGCTCAGCGGTATCGAGGTCTATATCCGCGCTGTTAAATTGTGATGTTCTGTCCGTCATTGACGTATCTCCTGAATCCGGAAGCACTTCATAGACGAAAGATTTGGGATTATATGTAGCTTAAAATCCGAAAACCATGTCCGTTCGTCCGGAAACTGTGCGGCGCACAACGCCGGGTGAGACCGTGGTAATGCGTTTGAAAGCGCGCGCGAACGACGCTTCGGATTCATAGCCCAGGCGAGATGCAACCTCGGCAACCGACATGCCACCTTGCCCCAACAACTCACGGGCAAGCTGCATGCGCAGGCGAGCGAGATAGCGTGCCGCGCCTTCCCCTAAAACAGCACTGAAGCGTTCGGCAAAGATCGAGCGCGACTGGCCTGCCACACCGGCAAGGCTTTCAAGCGTCCAGTTATGGCCGGGATCGCGGTGCATGGCTGCCAACACACGACCAAGATGGGGGTCGCGGATGGCGGCGAGCCAGCCGGTGGTTGCCGCTCCGCTGCAATTGACCCAACAGCGGATAAGCCGCGCGACGAGCAAGTCAGCCATACGCGTCAGGATCGTTGCGCTGCCCATCTGGGGTTGTGAAGCCTCTGTCGTCATAGCCGTCAGCAGAGGGCCAATGATCGGGTCATTGCCAGCGACATCGCAGCCCTTGATGATTGGCGGCATCAGGGCGATCAAAGGATCAAGGGCATAGGCGCTCAGCGCCATGGAGCCGCAAAAAAGCGTGCTGGTCGCCCCCGTTCCTTCCCGCACCAATTCGCAAACCTTGCTGCTCAACCTTTTTATCTGACAGCTTTTGAGCGAGTCGCCTTCAACATCCGGCGCGCTGGCCAATCGATGTGCGATACCTTGCGGCAGTAGGACCAGATCCCCATCGTGCAATTCCTGCCATCCCTGGGCTTCGGTATGAATCCAGCATGGACCTTGGCTGATAAAATGGAAACGAAGCAGCTGTTGGTGCGGCAGAGCGATGCTCCACGGATGCCGCAGTTCGCAGCGCCCATAGTTTACTCCACTCAAACGAAAGTCCTGTAGAACTTCGCTTAGCGCATCCATTGGGATATTTGACGGCGACAATCGTTGAGACGAATGATCAGACATTACGCTAATTTATGCACCAAACGTCTGCTGCGCAAGCACGAAGATTTATGAATTCAAGTGTGCTTCCCATCGTCGCGCCCTCACTCATTCCAGTCAGCCAATGGATTAAGCCAAGTCCTGAAAGCGAGGGGTATCCGCTCCTTCATAGTGACCGCGGAGCTGGCGCGACGGCTTACAGGCCAGAGTGCCGTGATGTTATCTCGCTCTACTGCAAAGACAGGTAGCAGGGGACCCAGCTTCCCGCTTTTGACCCAATGGGGTCGCCACAAAGCTGGTGCCAATGCCAGCCGCAACCGTCGCCATGACACATTCCTCGCATCGATGATGTTGCCCGCAGATGGCAAGCCGGTGAAGGCCGGCCTGTGCCGGCTGCCGTGCCGCTTGAAAATACGCAGATCCTGCGGCGCCAAAAGGGTGCCAATCGGGATTCCGTTTTCCGGCAGGGTGCCGAGCACTATGCCCGCGCCCTTAAACGCAGCGGGGAGGGGCTGGTTCGTTTCGCCGTTGACAATCAGAGAGGCATGCCGACCCATGCACATCTCTCTGACCGCATCTTGATATATTCCGGATCAGCGGCTAACGCGGGAGAGACTTCACTCCAACTTAAATCCGATGGCGGTCCGAGGTAAAGGATAGCGTCGAACTGCTCCTCCATTAAAGGAGAGCGCTCGGGATCGACATGAATCTTTACAATCGCATCGCGTTGCTTGGTCAACATAGCGTGCGGGTAATATGATCGAAAGCTTGCCTCTCCCAGCGGAGTGCCTCGAATGGGAACAAGACTCGGTGTGTGCCATGAGCACATATCGGACTGCAAAGTCGTTAGATCGACAAACACGGGCGTCCAGACAGAATAGACATTGGCTCCTTGTGCCTCAAGCAACGACACGATTGAATTTTGTAGCGGGATGGACTCTAATTCCATGGCCTGTCCCTCTTCCGATTGCCAGAAGAGTCTCTTGCGTAGAAGGTGCATACCGCCGTAGATGACTAAAGCGCGGCGCTGCTTCGCCAGCACTTCACTTTGAATAATTCGTGCCGCACAGCTGTCACGGTCTTCAAGTGTATTCCATGTTTCTTGGAGTTCAGCGGCGCTGTTGACCCTAGACCAATCTATTGGCGGGTCACCCAACAAAACACGAATCTGCCGCTCTTTGGGCAGCGTTGCATTCAAATCGCGAACGTCTCGAAATAGTCCCTCAAAGACGGGGCAATCCCACACATCGTGGGGTTGCGTCGTATTCTGCCAAGCTTTGCAGATTTCTCTATCAGGGATATCTTCTCCTGAAATAAAACGGTCCATGATGCTTTGGTAGAGAGAGTTACCGCTCTCCACCACTATGTCGTTCACGAGGGCGGAAAACCCTGGGTCGCGGATGAGCGCACGTCTCAACGCATATGCCTGCTCACAACCGTGCCCGCCGTCGCAAAGCGCAACCACATCGTGGGATTTGAAAGCCTCCAGAAGGCCGGTGATTGGATCATTGATAGTCGCAAAGGTCGTCATCTGGCGCCTCGGTTTTTATCAGCAGCATTATGTTTTTTCCGGCAGCGGTCTGTGGCGTCAAGGTTGAATGTGCGCCAGTTCGCAAAGTAGAAATGTCCGGCGGATCCAATCCGGCACCACGGCCAGCCCCGGTCTCAGCGGCTGATCCCAGCTGCAAGATCGGATCGGGGCGGGTGAGAGGCACCACCATTATTCAGCCATAAAATGTATAAACATTGCTTTCTCCCGTCGAGCAATCACGGCTAGATCGTTATGTTTCCTGGCACGACGAGATTGTTGGACATATGCCATCCTGCCTGATCCATGATGAGAATGGCGTGTGCATCGTCGGCAATATGACGAGCGATTTCGGCCAGATGCTGTGTCATGGCATAGGTATAGCACCAAGGCATGATCAGAGTTGCCGCCTTGCCAAGTCCCGGACCGATAGCACCGAAGATGTAGGCCGATCTGGTGGGTTGATCGCGAGGCGCTGAAGGTCGCGTTCCTCGTGCGGCCCAGGCGGCGATCTCTGCTACTGCGGCCGGGAAGTTTTTTTAAAAATTCTCAATGGTTTGAGGGTCTTACGCGTGATGGTTGGGGCAAGCGGTGAGTTTGCTATAGCTCATCGCATTCAGTTCACGCCCAAGCTGCTGGCGGCTCAGTGAAATGCGATGCTCCTGCCAAAGCCATTGCACCAGACCAACCAGCCTCCAACGTACCACACCGCCGAGATAAGGAACGGGACCTTTCTCGACCGCAGCGACAAGCACCTTGCGCTGCTTGTCGTTCAGCCCACGGCTCACGGCCCTTGGCCTTTCCGGCTCTCAGACCGTCTGGGCCGTCCCGATTGAAACGCTCGCCCTAGTCTCGAATGATCTGCAAACCAACCCCGCCCAGCGAAGCTGTCTGGCTGCCTGTAAACTGCTCCGGCTTTGCTGGAGACTGTTTGATTTAAGTTATGCTGCCATGGATGGGCGTAGTAACGTTGTTCGGTTTCGGCTGACTAAGGCATCTGTTACACAACTCTGCTAGAACAAGGCGCCCGCTTCACCCACCCGTCACTTAAAGACCGCAGTCGCCGCTTCCCGCCGGAGGCATCGAGGTCGCGCTTTGCCAAAGCATGGACAAATCGCCAGCTTTTCTCCTTACGCAACAAGTCTACCGATCTGGCTTATGTCGTCTCGAAAGCGCGCGAGTTCTTCGTTTCTCTTGATCTCGTCTGGAATACGAAGCAGGTAGGACGGATGAACGGTGACGAATAGATGTCGCGTTTCGTCCATGACAATTGGCCGGCTGCGGACATCCTCCAACCGGTCCTTTCGATCGGTGAGCGAAAACAGCGCAATTGCGCCCATGGCGACAATCAGCTTCGGTTTCACCATATCGATCTCTTGGGTGAGCCACCACCTGCATTGCTGCACCTCTGCGATATTCGGGCGTTGATGGATACGGCGCTTTCCCCGTGGTTCATACTTGAAGTGCTTCACCGCGTTGGTGACGTAGAGCATACGCCGGTCCAGGCCGGCCTGCGCCAGAGCCTCGTCGAACACTCGGCCCGCCGGTCCGACGAACGGCCTGCCTGCGAGATCCTCCTGGTCCCCCGGCTGCTCTCCAACGATCATGATCATTGCATCGACAGGCCCTTCGCCGAACACGGTCTGTGTTGCCCGGCAGGAGAGATCACATCGATTGCAGCGTCGCGCTTCCTGGCGTAGCGCGTCTATCGTGTCCGCTTCGGCCGCTGGCGCTGCCGGCACACGCGCGGCAGCCTCCTGGAGGCGATGATGAAAAGGCAGCGGCTCACTGGCTTGTCGACGGGCCATATCGATCAGCTTGGCTTCCGCCCCGGCGATCAAGCTAGGAATAAGCTCTGCCTCCGGCAGGTTCTTCCAATATTTCTTCGGCATCTCCGTCATCATCATCTTCACCTTCAAGCGGGCGGGATTGAAGATGGATGCATAATATATGCGCCAGAGATCGTCGGTTTGATCGCGTATATCGGGCTTTATCGCCGGGTCTGTCGAGGTCATAAGTGTCTGGCCATCCCATGACGCGGACCCGTGGGGCGTCAGGATAATCCAATCCATGTCATTGAACCGACGTTGGAAAAACGGCGCGACGCGCGCGATGATAAAGTGGTCAGGCTCAAACCAGGCGACAAAGCGCCGTCGGCCTGCAACACCAACAGGCAATGGCACTTCCTTGAAGCGCAAGAAGGCCGTCATCTTATGATAATCGCGCCCCACCGATTTCTGCATCCGGTACGCCAGCGCCACATCGGCATCCGTCTTCACCTCAAGAAGGTGCCTTTCCTGCCTCAACCGAAAGAGAAGGCGATACAGCAAGGCGAAGCGGCCGGGATCGGAATGACACACAACGGCTTCTCCAAGCTGAAGGAAGGCTGCCGGGACGGACATATGCGCCATTCCACCTGTGTGTTCTGCCGGGCTTGGCGTGCTGCTTTCTTTGGATTGGCTTGCATCAGCACCAAACAGCCCCTGTTCATCACCGATAAGCCGCCAGTCGATAGCTTTTGGTTCGATCCCGGCCTGTAGGCACCGTCGCGCGGCCTCGCGCCATTCAGACAGATCACCGCGACCTTCGAGAAAGCAGGTTTCAGTCATAATAACGATAATTGCTCCGGCTTTGGCATGAACATCGCCCGCAAGTCGGCGCGATCGATCAAGCGATGCGGCGTCCAGCCCTCAGCAATGATGAACGGCTGGACTTTTTTGAGTGACACGCTGAGACGCCCGATATCCTCGAGCCGCAGCCGCTTGAACCGCCGTGTTGAGAGAATGGATGTAACGGTCTTTGTGCCGAAGCCAGGCACACGCAGAAGCGCTTCCTTGTCGGCGAGATTGATGTCGACAGGAAATCGATCGCGATGACCAAGCGCCCAGGCCAGTTTCGGATCGAGGTCGAGATCGAGCATGCCGTCTGGCCGTGCCGCCGTGATCTCTGCGATGTCGAACCCGTAGAAACGGTAAAGCCAGTCTGCCTGATACAATCGATGCTCCCGCATCAGCGGCGGCTTGATCAGCGGAAGGTTTTTTGACGAATCCGGGATCGGGCTGAAGGCGGAATAGTAGACACGCTTCAAGCCGTAGCTCCCATAGAGCCTTGCACTGGTGCCAAGGATGGTCGCATCGTCGGCAGCGTCGGCGCCGACGATCATCTGTGTGCTCTGCCCGGCGGGTGCGAACCTCTTTCGCCGTTTGGTCTGTAGGGTCGGGTCGGCCATTTCTTCGATCTTCAAGCGCAAATTGCCCATCGACTGGCGAATGTTGTCGGGCCGCTTTTCCGGGGCGAATTTGCCGATGCCGGCATCGGTAGGCAATTCGATATTGATCGAAAGGCGATCAGCGTAGAGCCCGGCCTCCTCAATCAGTTGCGCGGACGCCTCGGGAATAGATTTGAGATGAATGTAGCCATGGAAATTATGTGTCGTGCGCAATTCGCGAGCGATGCGGACCATCTCCTCCATTGTGTAATCGGAAGAGCGGATGATGCCAGAGGACAGAAAGAGACCCTCGATGTAATTGCGGCGATAGAATTCGAGCGTCAGCCAGATGACCTCCTCGACCGAAAACCGCGCCCGCTCAACATTGCTGGACGATCGGTTGATACAATACGCACAGTCGTAAATACAGAAATTCGTCATCAGGATTTTAAGGAGAGAGATGCATCGCCCGTCCGGCGCATAGGCGTGGCAGATCCCGGAGCCCTCCGTCGATCCCAGCCCGCCCGCGGCTGCTGCGTTCCGCTTTGTCGTTCCGCTGGAGGCGCAAGACGCATCGTATTTTGCGGCATCCGAGAGGATGGCGAGGCGTTCTTTGAGTGACTTTTTCATATGACGTTCACTAAATGTTCTAATCGTATCTGTCAATATTAGCGCAGTTCACAGTTCGATATCCCTGCTGACGTGCCGCCCTATTTTGAGCCAGGTGAAGCTGGCACTTTCAGCGTCATCAAAAGGTGACCTTCTGGCGTAAGGCTGGCGACGGCGCTGCCATGATGTAGTTCCAGGGCTTTGCGCGTAATGGCAAGGCCAAGCCCGTGACCCTTCGCGGTCTCGCCCATTTCGGATCGGGAGAATGGCAGGAAAATCCTGTCTAGATCGCAAGCGGGAACGCCGGGGCCATTGTCAGAGACACTGATCGACAAGACATCCTGAAATGCCTGCGCCGTCACGGTAACGGTCGAATTGTTAGTTGTAAACTTGACCGCATTTCGAACAACGTTCTCTATCGCCCGGTAGATGAGTTCTCCGTTCAATGTTGCGATAAAGCTGTCACATCCGGCATAGGTCACATTGATTCCGCGGTCCTGCCCTTCAAAGCAGGCATCTTCGACAATCCGGATTATCAGATCAATGAGATCAATGGTCTGGCGTTCTGGCGGTGCATGTTGGGGCGAGCTTATGCGGGCCAACGTTAGGATCTCGTCGACAAGGGCGTCAAGCCGCATGACTTCCCGCCCCATACGCGAGGCGATCATATCGACGCGCCTCGGATTCTTGTCCAGCACGCCCAAAACGGCCTGTAATCTCGAGAGTGGCGAGCGGAGTTCATGGGAGACATCATGAAAGAGCCGCTGTTGCGCTTCCTGCAATTCCTGCAAACGTGCGGCTGTCACATCGAAATCCATAGCCAGCGCCGTGATTTCATCCTGGCCTTTTCCGAAATTGCCGCCGATTCTGGTGTGAAAATCGCCTTTCGCCAAGGCACTGAGCCCGTTTCTGAGTTTGGCCACAGGACCGACCAGATAGCGTGTGATCCAAAGGGCCGATAACGTACTGGCAATAACTGTGGCGATCCAGGGTAGAGAGTCGGGAAGTGCCTCCTCAATGAAATTATAGTGTTTGAGTTGACTGGAAAGGCGAAAACAAGCGCCGTCGTGATGGCGGTAGATACTTAAGGCCTCGTCGTTTCCGGTTCCCATTGCGCATTGAATGTTCGCAACAGGCGAAATGTTAACGACCACCGGATTTGCGAGACTGGCCCAAACCTCTGCAAGCTTACCGGCCTCGACCAAGCCTCTTTGCTCGAGAACCTCCCCCATGGTTTGAACCGCAAGCGAGATGCGTTCTTGCTGCCTTTGGCTTTTCAGCGGAAACAGATGGAAGACCCTATCCAGAGAAACGATACCCATGATGGATACAGTCATCGCCAGCCAGACGAAAATGAAGAACCTGCGGAAGAGCCTTGTCATCAAACATCCTGGATGAGTTGATAGCCTTGTCCGCGAACGGACTGGATCCAGGATTGCCCGTCCTCCCGTCGGCCCAGTTTCTGCCGCACGCTGCTGATGTGGACATCGATACGCCGATCAAAGGCGACGAGCGGACGGCCAAATGCCTGCTTTGAGATAAACTGCCTTGACAGCAGCTGTCCCGCATTGCGCACCAGGACTTCAAGCAGGATGAATTCCGTGCCTGTGAGTTCAAACGGCAGGCCTCGCCATTCCGCAGTTCTGTTGGCCGGGTTCAAAACCAGATCGCCGGATCGTAATTGCTCTGTCTCGACATCCTTGTCTGGTCCAATGCGTCTGAGGATGGCGCGCAGCCGGGCAACAAGCTCACCGGATGAGCAGGGTTTCGCCACATAATCATCGGCACCCAGATTGAGGCCGGAAATGCGGTCTACGTCATCGCCACGGGCTGTGAGCATGAGGACGGGGACCTCGCTGACACGGCGTATCCGTTGCAGAACATCAATTCCGTTCATTTGCGGCATCATAATATCAAGCACGACCATATCGATCTTGCGGGCTGCGATCTCGGCCAGTCCCTGCTTGCCATTGATCGCTGAAAATACCGTGAAGCCTTCTTCCGTCAGGTACTCACTCAGAATCGTGGTCAACTCCGTATCGTCGTCAATCAAGAGTACATTGGTCATCGATCTGGTCTGCCATTGAACTTATAAAGGACAGGATAAACCGGGCGCACGGTTAGCAAGTGTTATTTTACCCAATTTTACACATCCCTGACGGCACTTAACATTCACATCTTTAAAGATCGGTCCGGACGATTGGGAAACCAGGGCCGGATCTGATGACGCCAGCACATGACAATGCACTTCAAACGGACAATAGACGACGGCATGGCAGATGGTGGCTAAGCCTGATTGTCGTACCGTTGTCGGCCTGCGTGGCGGCTACCCAGTCCAATGTGGACATTTCCAAATTGGCAAGCCGGTGGCATGCGACGTTGCCACATTCAGGCAGTACCGCTCAGCTTGTCGATTGGTGGAGCAGCTTTGACGATCCTGCTCTCTCAGAGCTATTGCGCACCGCCGAAGCCAACAGCCCGACCCTCGAATCCGCAGTCGCCGAGATCGAAGAAGCCCGCGCCACGATGGCCTCATCAAAGGCGGACTATTTCCCATCCCTGACGGGTTCTGGATCCGATGACCGTTCTGGAACGCGAGGATCGAGAGCCAACCGCGTGTCACCCTCCACCACGGGCACCGGAGAGCTGGATGCATCCTGGGAGCTCGATTTCTTCGGCAAGACACGCAACACCGTCGAGGCTGCCCGCCAGCGCGTCGCCGAGGAAACGGCGGATTGGTATGATGCGCGTGTCACGCTTGCGGCTGAGGTGGCCGATGACTACGTGCAATACAGGGCATGTCGGCAATTGCAGGGCATTTACGCGGCCGAGCTTGTTTCTCAACGCGATACGGTCAAAGCGACGGAGGCCTCTGCCGCATCCGGGCTGAAATCGACCTCTGATCTTGCCCTGATCAGGGCAAGTGCTGCGAGCACATCGTCTTCCCTGAAGTCGCAGGAAGCGGACTGCGAAGTTCTGATCAAGTCGATTACCGAACTTGTTGCCGTCGATGAAGGCAAGGTGCGGGATATCCTCAAGAAAAGCTCGTCACGAATACCGCGCCCCGCAAAGCTTTCAGTTGATGCAATACCGGCCAACGTTATCCGGCAAAGACCGGATGTGAATGCGTTGGAAAAAGAAGTGGCCGCCTCGCTCGCGGATATCGGGACGGCCAAAGCCGATCTTTATCCGAGCTTTTCTCTCAGCGGGACCCTGACGGCGAGCCATTCGACATCGACCGGCACGAGCTTGCCGTGGTCCTTTGGGCCGTCGGTTTCGATCCCGATTTTTGACGGGGGATCGCTTCGCGCGACCGTCAAATACAAGGAAGCGGCCTACAAGGCGGCAGTTGCCAGTTACAAGTCAGGTGTCCTGAGCGCCATCAATGCGGTGGAAACCGCGATGGTGAATGTCAATAGCACCGAGCGTCAGATTGGTGACGCTGTTGTCGCGGCAAAGAACTACCGCACGTATTTCAAAGCGATAGACACAAATTGGAAGGCGGGCGGAGCAAGTGTGCTCGATCGCGAGGATGCACGTCGCGAATTGCAGGCTGCCGAACTGACCCTTGTGGAAAATCAACGGGATGCCGTGCGCGATTGGATCACTCTGTACAAGGCGATGGGCGGCGGATGGACCCCGAATGCCTCCGGCGGCGTGATGCCAAGCGACGTAAGTGCCAAAGGAGTAAAACAGTGACTTCAGTTTTCCGCCGTACGGGGTTGGTTGTTGTATCGGTGGCGTGTCTTGGCGTCCCATCCATGGTCTTTTCCAAGACCGAGCAAACACAAACCACACAGTCAGCGACGCTGACCGTCTCAGTTACCACACCACAAACATTGCAATGGGCAGACACGATCGCAGTCAGCGGCTGGTTGGCTGCTTGGCAGGAAGCCATTGTTGCTGCGGAAACGGGCTCTTTAAAAATCACGGATGTCCTGGTTGATGTCGGCTCTGTGGTGAAGAAGGGCGATGTGATGGCGAGGCTGTCAGATGAGAGCGCCATCGCCGATGTTCACAAACAGGAAGCGGCTGTTGCATCTGCCAAGGCCACTCTCGCCAAAGCAAAAGCAGATAGCGCGCGGGCAAAAAAGGTCACCGGTTCCGGTGCGCTGTCCGATCAGGACACCCTTGGCTATTACATCACCGAACAGACAGACGCCGCCGACCTCGCTTCCGATGAAGCCTCGCTTGAATCAAGCAGAATAACGCTTGCGCAGACAACGATAACGGCACCGGACAGCGGAATCGTCTCAACGCGTTCTGCCGATCTCGGCAATGTCGTCTCGGCCGGAACGGAGCTGTTTCGCCTCGTGCGCCAAGGGCGCGTTGAGTGGCAGGCTGAAGTTCCGTCCTACCAGTTGCCGCGCATCCATCCCGGGGCCAAGGCCACCATTCATGATCAATCGGGCCATGATCAATCGGGCAAGAGTTTTGAGGGAACCGTCCGCCTTGTAAGCCCGATTGTGAGCGATGACACAGGACGGGGCACAATCTATGTGACCCTTCCTGATGATCCCGATATCCGGGTTGGTCTCTACGAATCCGGCACCATTGAGCTGGCCGTCACGCCAGCTCTCACCTTGCCCGAAACCGCTTTGGTTTACAGTGACGGCATCAATTACGTCTTCAAGGTTAACGCCGATAGCCGGGTTTCGCGTGTGCGGGTGGACATTGGCCGACGAAATGACGGCCGGGTCGAGATCCTTTCCGGGATTGATGCTTCGGCGCAAATTGTGGAAGCAGGGGGAGCCTTCCTGTCCGACAATGATCTCGTGCTTGTGAAGGCTGCAACCAAATGAACATTTCAGCTTTTTCCATCCGCAATCCGGTTCCAGCTATTCTCCTGTTTGCACTCATGACCGTGTGTGGCTTGATTGCCTTCGAGAAGCTCAGGGTTCAGCAGTTTCCCGACATGGATCTGCCGACGATCAAGATTAGCGCAACGCTGGATGGTGCGGCACCATCGCAACTTGAAACCGAAGTCGCTCGCAAGATTGAGGACAAGCTCGCGACCCTCAACAAGCTGGATCACATCACCACGACAATTACCGACGGCTCGGTGTCGATCAGCGTTTCCTTCAGCCTTGAAAAAGACGGCGAGCAAGCGCTGAACGAAGTTCGCAACGCTGTGGACAGCGTTACCGATCTGCCATCCGCGATGCAGACACCAAGCGTCTCACGGGTCACGGTGCAATCGTCCGTGTTGCAGACCTATGCTGTGCGATCAAAGAAGCTGAATGAAACGGAACTGTCCTGGTTCGTTGACAATGACATGACCAAGGCTTTGCTGACAGCCCAAGGTGTCGGAGAGGTTGATCGTTTTGGCGGTGTGGATCGAGAAGTTCATGTCGATATCAACCCGGCATTGTTGACAGCATTTGGTGTCACAGCGGCAGATGTGTCGTCGCAGCTCAAATTGGTGCAGGAAAATGCGTCCGGCGGGCGTGGAGATTTGAACGGACTGCATCAGACGGTGCGGACATTGGGTGCTGTCAACTCCGTACAGGAGGTTGCAGCAATTACAATTCCGTTCTCCAATGGCAAGAGCGTGCGCCTCGACCAGATCGCCAAGGTGAGCGATAACTATTCCCAAAGGTCTTCCCTTGCTTATCTGGGGCAGACGCCGGTGATTGCCGTTGAGGTCAAGCGCAGCAACGGTTATTCCGATACGGGTGTCGCCACCGATCTGGCGCGGGTGATGGCAACATTTGCAGCCGAGCATCCCGAAGTCGAAATTGTGCAGGCCTACACAACGGTTCAGCCAACAATCGACAATTATGACGCTTCGATGCACATGCTGTATGAGGGAGCGGCCCTGGCAATTGTCGTGGTCTTTCTTTTCTTGCGCGATTTTCGAGCAACCATCCTCTCTGCCGTTGCTTTGCCACTCTCGATTATTCCGACATTCCTTGTGATCTATCTCGCGAATTTCAGCCTCAATACGATTTCTCTTCTGTCGATTTCGCTGGTGGTGGGGATTCTCGTTGACGATGCAATCGTCGAGGTTGAAAATATCGAGCGACATCTGCGCATGGGCAAAAAAACCTATGATGCAGCCATGGAAGCGGCAGATGAGATCGGCCTTGCCGTGATTGCAACAACATTCACGCTGGTTGCGGTTTTCCTGCCCACCGCGTTTATGGCCGGTATTCCCGGGTTGATCTTCAAGCAATTCGGTGTGACCGCCGCCGTCGCCGTGCTGGCGTCACTGATGGTTGCCCGTTTTCTGACGCCGATGATGGCTGCGTATATGATGAAGGCGACGCCGAAAGTGGAAGTGGATGGGGTCATCATGAAGACCTATCTCTCCATTGTGCGCGCATGTCTGCGCCACCGCTTTCTGACCAGTCTTGGCATTATCGTTTTCCTTGTCGTCTCACTTTCGGCAGTGTCTCTGCTGAAGACCGGCTTCTTTCCGGCCTCTGACAACGCTCAGACCCAGGTGACGTTGACAATGCCCCCTGGAACAGAGCTTTCCGACACAGAAGCCATGTCGCTTAAAGCCGTGAAACTGATTTCCGGACTTGAGAATATAAAGCGCGTGTTCACTGTCGTCGGCTCCTCCACAAGTGGGGCCGGTGCTGATAGCAGCACAACCAGTGACGTTACAACCGCGACATTGGTGGTTGATCTTACCCCAATCGATGATCGAAAGCTGAAGCAATCGGAAATCGAGCAGCAGATGCGTGATGCCTTGCAGCAGCTTACTGGCGTTCGTGTCGAAGTCGGCAACGGGGGCAATGGCACCGAGCTCCAGCTAACGCTGGCAAGCGATGATCCGACGCTTCTCGATCAGACAGCCGCTGCCGTTGGAGAGCAGTTGCATGGCTTGAAAGGGATTGGTGGCATCACGTCCAGCGCGGCCAGACAGGCCCCCGAAATTCAAATCACGCCGAATTTCGCCCGCGCGGCGGCTTTGGGCATCACCTCGGATACGATTGCGGACGTTGTGCGTGTCGCAACTGACGGCGACTATTCCACATCCCGTTCCAAACTGAATCTTCCTCAGCGGCAGATCGATATCCGTGTCCGGCTCGATCCCAAATATATTCACAACCTTGATGCCATCTCGCAACTGCAACTTTCTGGGACGAACGGAAAAGTGTCACTTGGCGCAATTGCCGGAATCCGAATCGGGGGCAGCCCCTCGGAGATTGATCGGATCGACCGATCCCGCAACATTACCTTCACCATCCAGTTGAACGGTCGTGCCTTGGGAGATGTCAACAAGGAAGCGATGGCGTTACCGGGCCTCAATCATCTCCCACCAGGAGTGCATATCGTCCAGCAAGGCGAGCTTGAGCGCATGTCGGAATTGTTCACCAGTTTTGCCTTGGCGATGGGCATCGGCATCTTCTGTATTTATGCGGTGCTGGTCTTGTTGTTCCACGATTTCATGCAACCGGCGACGATCCTGATGGCACTTCCGCTCTCGCTTGGCGGCGCGCTCTTTCCGTTGATTGTGACGGGCACGAGTTTCTCGATGCCCGCAGTCATCGGCCTTTTGATGCTGATGGGCATTGTCAGCAAGAATTCAATCCTGCTGGTGGAATATGCCATCATGGCGCGACGCAATGGCATGAGCCGCTATGAGGCGCTGGTTGATGCCTGCCACAAACGCGCCCGGCCAATCGTGATGACGACAATCGCCATGGGCGCTGGCATGGCACCTGTTGCCCTCAGCCTCAGCGGCGGCGATACGAGTTTCCGTCAACCGATGGCTATCGTTGTGATTGGCGGCTTGCTCACGTCCACCGTCCTGAGCTTATTGGTGATCCCCGTCATTTTCACCTTTGTTGATGACCTGCTGGACCTTGTCAAAAGGCCTTTCATAAAAAGTCAAAAGGATATCCCTGATGGGGAATCCGCAAGCGGCTGATGGTTTCGATTAAGTTGATTGGCTGTCTCCTGGCACTCTAACGTAGGTGAGCGACAACTACAGATGCTGGTGTCGCCAAGTTCGACAGGAGTTGCAAGCTTGCAGTCAGCAGCACTTGCGCCCCTGCGACAGAATCCGCAGGTTTGACATACTCTTCTTCGTTATGGCTCAATCCATCTCGACATGGAGTAAAAATCATCGCAGAGGGTGCGACACGATTGATGAAAAGTGCATCGTGAAAAGCACCGGACACCATGGATTTATGGGCAAAACCGGCATCAATCGCGGCGCTCTCCAGTATGGTAACCAGATGATCCGTGAAACGCGCTGGAGCCATGTCGAAGAGCAGTTCAATTTCGAGATCACATCCATTCTCGCCAGCATGATCCTGCAGGACCTTGCGTATCTTCGCTTCGATCAGATCCAGTTGCTCAAAATTGGGGTGGCGGATATCCAGCGAAAACGTCACGGCTGCCGGAATGGCATTGATGGCCCCCGGTTCCAGCGAAAACCGGCCGACTGTCAGACGTGATTGGGCATCTTGCGGCATGATGTCATGATAAAGCACGTTCAAGCCGGAGACGGCGGCGCGCATGGGGTCTTTGCGGTAGGACAGTGCTGTGGTGCCTGCATGGGCAGTCTGGCCCGAAATGGTCACCTGAAGCCAGCGGGTGCCTTGAATCCCCGTGACGATGCCGATGGGCAGACCCTCTTTTTCCAAGGATGGGCCTTGCTCGATATGCACTTCAAGATAAGCAAACACCGGAAAGCCCAGCGGCCTCATGGCAGCGCCTTGCAAGTCAGCAAGCGTTGCTGCCAAATCATCGGAAAACAGCGCGCCATCCGTTGCCCGCGCCATAGGCCATGCGGGGGAAATGGCACCCTTCGAAAAGGCCATGGACCCCATGCATCCGGGGGCAAAACGGCAGCCTTCTTCATTGGTGAAGGCAACGACTTCCACGGCGCGCTCTGTCTCTATGCCGTGATCTTCCAATGTTTCGAGCACTTCGAACGCGCAGAGTGTGCCTAGCGCACCATCAAACCGCCCGCCAGAGGGCTGACTGTCGAGATGACTGCCAATCAGCAGCGGCGGTAAATCCGGATTTAGTCCCTCGCGGCGCAGGAACAGGTTGGCGATCGGGTCCTGATAGACAGAAAATCCACGCGCCCGACCAAGATCGGCCAGCAATTGCCGCGCCTGACGATCAAGCGCCGTCAGGGCCTGCCGATTAACACCACCTTTGGACGTAGCACCAATCGCGGCAAATTGGTCCAATCGGGCCAAAAGCCGCTCGCCATTGACCTCTAACAGTCCTTTACCCGCTTGTGCCATGGTATTTACGCCTTCAAGCCCGGCTGGGCCGCCGCCACAAAAGCCTTAACGCGCTCAATATCCACGGGATTCCACCAGACATCGCCATGTTTGAGTGATGAAGCAACGATAACCCCGTTGGTGCGTTTCAGGATCTCGACGATATTGTCCTTGGAAACACCCGAACCAACCAAAAGAGGCAGATGCGTCGCCGCTCCAATCTCTTCAATCTCCTCCATCGTCGCGGAATTGCCGGTGCGTTGGCCGGTGGCAATCACCGCATCGGCATCGAAAAACGCAAGGTCACGGGTCAATTCCTGAATGGTGCGGTCGGCAGTGATGGCGTGGGCGCCGTGCTTGACATGGCTATCGGCAAACACCTTGATATGTTCGGCCCGTAGCATGGAACGGTAGCGCATGGCCTCCGCCGCCCGTCCCTCCATGAAGCCTTCATTCGCGACATAGGCATTGGCCCATTGGTTGACCCGCACGAATTTTGCCCCGCCCGCCATGGCAATGGCAAAGGCCGGAATGGGCGCATTGGCCAGGACATTGATACCCAGTGGCACACCAACCGCACGGCAAATGCGGTCAGTCACCACACTCATGAAGGCGGATGTTTCCGGCCCGATGTCATCCGGCTTGGAAAAAGGAATGTCGCCGTGGTTTTCAATCATCAGCCCATGCATGCCGCCCTCAATCAGCGCTTCGGCATCAAGCATGCAGGCATCGTAAATCTCTGTCATGCTCGCGCCGCGATAGCGCGGCGCACCGGGAAAGGCCGGGCAATGGATCATGCCGATCAGCGCCTTGTCGCGCCCGAAAATTTCCCGTATGGCGCTTGATGTGTTGTCGGATATATCCAGCATTTCTCATTTCCTTTTGAAAGCCTGCCATGCGTGTTGAAAGTCTGTGATGCGTGCCTGGGTAATCGGCAATGTCGCAATCGATGAAATCATGTCCGTACCGACCATGCCAGAGGCTGGCGCGTCGATTTTTGGCCAGCAGCAAAGCACGGATCTGGGTGGCAAAGGCGCCAACCAGGCGATTGTTCTGGGCCGCGCCGGTTTGGGCACCACGCTGATTGCCGCTGTCGGCAACGACTTTCGCGCCTCGATGATCCGGCAGAGCCTGTCTCTGGAGCCGATCGATACCCGCTTGATCGAACTTGTCGATAAAGCCAGCGACGTCTCGATGATCTTCACCATACCGGATGGCGAAAATGCCATCATCACCACAACAGACTGCGCCGCCAGCGTCCGGCCCGAGCATGTTACCAGCGTCTTACAGGCGGCAAAACCCGGCGATCTGGCCATTCTCCAAGGCAATCTCACCGATGATACCACGGCTGCCCTCCTACACGAGGCCAAACGCCGTGGTATGATCACCGCCTTTAACCCATCACCGTTGCGGCCCGGCTTTGCTGCCCTTTGGTCGCTGATCGACATTGCCTTTTTGAACCAGGGCGAAGCCGATAAGCTGACAGGTGAAAGCGGCGAAGCCGCCACCCAATGCTTGCGTGATGCCGGTGTTGGTACCGTCATCATCACCCTTGGCGGCAAGGGAGCGATCTTGGCGGATCGCACCGGCACCACCACAATCCCAGCCGTTCCATCCGTTGCTGTTGACACCACTGGTGCTGGCGACACGTTCATGGCGGTTGCGCTGGCGTCCAGCAGTTTGCGCCATGTCATGCCCGATGGCCTGGCGCTGCGCCATGCAGCACAGGCCGCCAGCATCACCGTCAGTCGCCGGGGAACCCGGTCTGCGTTTCCATCACAGACCGAGTTGGCAGCTATCCTCGCCACGTGAGAACATCACCGCGCTTGCGTCATCCAGCCCAGAATGTTCTTCCACAGCTTGCCATAGCCTTCCCACTCGCAAAACGCAGGCGAGAGCCAATGGGGTCCGATATCAGACGTCCAGGCCACGGTACGGCCCTTGCCAAACGTGCCGGTGACCAGCAGCGGATGGCTGCCCTGATCCTTGGGCAGACGTACAATCACCTCGACATCATCACCCTCGCGCACCTCAACCTCGTTGACGCCGAGCAGCAAAGGCCATTCACCGGTGAGGCCAGCAACGGTTGGGTGGTTGGGCTTGATCACATCGGCGGTTGAGCCTTCAGGGATTTCCACCCGGTCATCATAGGGCAGGCAGGTGACGGGCAGCACGTCTTCCACCGGCGTGCGACGCCAGCGGGCCTTGCCATCAATGCCCTGGAACGAGAAATAGCCACCGACCATCAGCAGGTTGCCGCCCTTTTCCACCCAGGCCTTGATCAGCTTCAGGCGGTTGGGAACGGTTTTGGAATGCAGCCACACGGCAGGTGGCAGCAGCAGGGAATTCGCCCCGATGTCGGAGAGGATAATGGCATCATAGGCATCGAGACCGGCCATCTCGAAGGGGAATTTTTCCACTGCTTCATGGGCAGGCATATAGGTCAGCTCAAATTCGCTGCCTTCCAATGCTTTCACCAGCGGCTCCGCGCCCAGATGAAAGGTGACGCTGCCAAACTGATCAAAACCTTTGTAATGCGTGGCGGAGCTGACCCAGCTTTCACCCACGAGAAGAATTTTCTTTGTCATGTTCTTTGTCCTTATCTGATGCAACAGGTCTCAGGCGGCAGCCTGAAAGACCGAACGGGGATTGCCCCGCATGAGGGTGGTGAGAGCGTCAGCACCGAGGCCATGACGCTGGAGGCGCGGCAAGAAATGCCGCAAAATATAGGCATAGCCATTGCCGCCATAGCGGCTGAGCATCATCTTCAAAAACACATCATGGGAGAGCAGGATGCGGTCGAAATGGCCCATCTCCACCAGCTTGACGATGGCGCGGGCGGCATCCTCATCGCTGGGGCATTGCACCTGCTGATCGGCGTAGAAAAAATCCATGCCGATCATGTCATATTCAATAAACGCACCCCGGCTGGCCAGTTCGCCTTGATAGGTCAGATCATCATGGGATGGGTTCATGTGGCACAGCACCGTGTGGCGCAGGTCTGCCCCTTCTTCTGCGGCAATATCCAGCACTTTGTGACCCAGCCGATACCAGCCCGGCAGATGCACCATCAGCGGCAGGCCGGTGCGTAACTGCGCCTGGGCTGCGGCCCGCAGTGACTTTTCCTCCTCAGCGGTGAAATCAGAGGAGACGCCAATTTCCCCAATCAGGCCGATTTTGACATCGGTACCATCAACGCCAACCAGCGCTTCCTGCACAATTTCATCGGCAATGGCCTCCACCGTCATCTCTGCCACCTTGGCGGGATGGGATGAAGCCAGATAATAGCCAGCGCCCATAACAATATTCAGCCCGGACGCCTTGGCAATACGGCGCAGCGCCATAGGATTACGGCCAATGCCCTGACAGGTTGGCTCTACCACGGTCTTGCCACCCGCTTTGGCAAAATCCATCAGCTCAAGGATGGCCAAAGGCTCGTCATCCAGCGTGATGTTATGCTTGTTCACAAAGGGGTCCTGGCGCAACTCGCCCAGAATCTCCATGCAGACGAAGCCTTCTGCCAGATATTGCCGATCAGGCGTTTTAGGCTGATGCCACCAACAACGGCAATCATTGAGGATGTGCTCGTGCATCAAGGTCACGCCCATCTGGTCCACTGAGATGGGGCCGGCCACCGTCATCACCTTGCCGGAGCGGATATGAGCCTCTGAGAGTTCACTGGTCATATCTCACCCTTTCTTCGCGGCGCCGAAGCGGAAGTTTGCGGAAAAGATCCGGGTGTTCAGCCAGATCGCCACAAGAATGATCGCGCCCGTGACAATCTGCGTGAAAAACGGCGAGATATGCATGAGAATGAGACCATTGCCGATCACCGCGATGGTCATGGTGCCCAGCAGCGTTCCCAGCATGGTGCCGCGCCCGCCCGTCAGCGACGTGCCACCCAAAACCACGGCAGCAATCACCTGCAATTCAAAGCCGACGGCGGCGTTGGAGGAGCCTGAACCAAGGCGGGCCGCAATCAACAGGCCAGCAAGGGCGCAAGCCACGCCAGACACCAGATAGACAGAGGCGACTATCCATTTCGCGGGCATGCCCACCCGACGTGCCGCTTCCAGATTGGAGCCGACGGCCACCACTTGACGGCCATATTTGGTGGAGGAGACCAACACAAACCCAAAGATGGTCACGGCAATGGCAATCAGAGCCGGAACAGGAAGGCTCAGGAACTCACCACGACCCAGCGTGAAGAACCCCGGCACCTCGTTGATGGGAATGGAATAGCCTTGGGTGATGTAGAGCGCCACGCCGCGTAGGATGGACAGGCCAGCCAGCGTGACGATAAAGGCCGGAATGCCCTGATAGGCAATGAACCAGCCCTGTATCAGGCCAATCACGCCGCCCAACACCAGCATGAGCAACACGGCCAACGGCCATGACAGGCCCGTTGCCAGCACAATCGCTACCGTTGCATTGATCAGCGCCACCAGCGAGCCAACGGAAAGATCAATGCCGCCAGTCACAATCACCAGTGTCATCGCCACAGCAACAATCAAAATGGGCGCTGCCTGCCGCACCACATTGAGGATATTGCCGAGCGTGAGAAATGTATCGGTCGTGACGGAAAAGAAAACCATGCAGGCAAAGAAGAAAATAGCAATCGACAGAACCTGGGCATTTTCGGTGATAAAGTCAGCGAAGGGCGAGCCTTTGGCGCGTTCAGTATAGGCGGTCAATGTCTTTCCCCTCCGACGATCAATTTCACCAGATCTTCAAGGTTGGTGCTACCAATCTGCCGCTCGGCCACTTTCGTGCCTTCATACATCACCGCGATGCGGTCGCAGACACGAAACAGATCTTGCAGGCGATGGGTGATCAGCACCACGGAAACGCCTCGGGCCTTGACGCGGTTGATCAGTGCCAGCACCGCTTCCACTTCCGCCACGGCCAGTGCCGAGGTTGGCTCATCCATGATCAGCACTTTGGGATTGAATGAGGCCGCACGGGCAATGGCAATCGCCTGCCGCTGGCCGCCCGACAATTTCTCGACTTTGGCGGTGAGGCGCGGAATGCGGATTTCCAGCGCATCCAGCATCTTGCGCGCTTCCACCAGCATACGGGCGCGATCCAGAAACGGGCCTTTGGTCAATTCCCGGCCCAGAAACAGATTGCCAACCACATCAATATGGTCACACAGGCTCAAATCCTGAAACACCATCTCGATATTGCGCGAACGGGCATCAGCTGGACCGGAAAACCGAACCGCCTCGCCATCCAGCGTGATGGTGCCATCGTCAGGGATATAAGTGCCGGAGATCACTTTGGTGAGCGTTGATTTCCCCGCCGCATTGTCGCCGACCAGGCCTAAGCATTCGCCGGGGAAAAGATCGAGATCAACACCACGCAACGCCTGATGCGAGCCAAAGGTTTTGCGGATACCACGAAGCGAAATCCGGGGTTCACGCGCACCGCCTTCTCCGGGTTGCCGGGGGAGATCAACTCCCCCGGCTCCAGGGACAGCGGTTGGGAGCTGTCCACCGGAAATCATTTGAACACGGCCCGGTAAGGCTCAACATTGGCCTTGGTGACGATGGTGACCGGCACGGCAATGGTCTTTTCAACCGCGCCACCGTCAGCAATGGTCTTCAGCGCTTTTACAGCCGCTTCACCCATGGCTGCCGGGTCCTGCTGGATCACGGCTGCAACATAACCGGCGTCAATACCGGCAATGGCCTGAGCGGTCAGATCCCAGCCAAACACTTTGATACTGTCCTGCTTGCCCTGGCTTTGCACGGCGGCAACGGCACCCAGCAGCGCTGGCTCGCCCGTGGCATAGATAGCGGTCATATCAGGGTTGCCGGTGATCAGGTTTTCAGCCGCTGCCAGCGCATTGTCCTGCACGTTCTGGCCATCAACCACACCTGCCGAGGTGATGCCGGAGACGCCCTTGATCGTGTCTTCAAAGCCCTTCTGGCGGATATTCTGGATGAAGGAGTTCAGCGCGCCGACAACGCCCAGCTTGGCTTTGCCACCCATGTCCTTCTTGACGTAATCGACGAAGAATTTGCCAATATCGGCTCCTGCCTTGGCGTTATCGACGCCAATCTGTGCCTTCTGAGGGCCAGCAGGCAAAATGCTGTCGATGGCGACCACCGGAATGCCGGCGTCGGCTGCTTGTTTGACCGCTGGCATGATGCCGTTGACGTCAATGGCCACAACGGCAATACCGTCTACCTTCTGCTGAATATAGGTCTCGATGGCGCTGTTTTGAGCAGCAGGGTCATTGTTGGCGTTGAAAATCACCAGTTTTGCGCCTGCGGCATCTGCGGCCTTCTGGGCACCCTGATTGATCTGGTTGAAAAACAGTGCCTGTTGATTGATCTGCACCAACGCAAAGGTTTTTTGCGCGGCATTGGCAATTCCTGCGGTCAGGCACAGGCCGGTGAGGGCTGTGACAGCCAAGGCTGCATTGATGGTTCTACGTGTGAAAGTCCGGGTCATCATTCCATCCTCTGGTTATAGGTTTGCCCGTTGCTTTTGTTATTTCGCTGGCGGTGCAACGGAGTTCCGCACGACGATTTCCACTGGCAGCAATTCCTCCGATGCTCTCGCAGGCTGTTGCCAATCGGTGTCGAGAAGCAGCGAAAGAGCGCGGCTTCCCATTCCCCGCACCGGCTGACGAATGGCCGTCAGCGGCGGGGCAAAAAGATGCAAAGGTCCAACATCATCGAAACCGATGACCGAAATCTGCTCAGGAATGGAAATTCCTTCCGCCCGCAGCACTTCAATGACGCCGATGGCGATTTCGTCGGAGCTGGCAAAAATCGCGGTCGCCTCGCGTGCGCCCTCCAGAAAACGCCGCGCTGCCTGTCTGCCAAACTCGGCGGTATAATCACCGCAATAGCGCTCGATGACCGCATTCTCACCGTGCTTGGCGCGCATGGCGGCTTCAAACCCGATAAAGCGGCGCTCGGTGCTGATCATCACATCCGGCCCGCCAATATAGAGAACATGCCGATGGCCAAAACCGGCCAGATGCTGCCCGGCCAGTTCTCCGCCTTGCTGGTTGTCACAAAACAGCTTTGGCACGGTCGCATCCGGCACGTCTTCATCGACCACAACCACTTTTCCGGTGCGGTTGATGATCGCCGCCAACTCACCGTGGTCAGGGTGATTGGTGATAAAGATCAGGCCATCCACATGGTTGCGCTCCAGCAGGCTTAAGTATGCCATTTCGCGACCCGGGCGGTTTAGCGTGGCGTAGAGCGACAGCGCCAAACCGCGCAGATCCGCTTCCTCTTCGACGGCAGCCACCAGAGTTGCAAAGAACGGATTGGCAATATCCGGCACCACAAGACCGATGGTGTCCGAGCGGCCACGGCTGAGACGCCTTGCATGCGGATTTGGCTGATATTTGAGCGCGACAATGGCGTCTTCAATCCGCTTGCGCGTCTCGCCGGGAAGATCAAGCGAGCCATTCAGCATGCGCGACACGGTGGTCACCGACACGCCAGCGGCGGCGGCAACATCCTTTAGCCCAGTGACCCGTTCCTTGACCATATCCACCCTGTAAAGCGGTTTAGTAAAGCGCTTTACAAAGTTCACATAACCCTGCGCTTTTTGTCAAGCAACCATAAGGCTATTTTTTAATCGGCGGCGAATGTCGCATAAAATGTAAGCGAAAAGTTCTATCTATCGTTTCAATGAACATCCTTTTATGGCGGTAAAATCCGGGGTCGCGTGGACTTAATTTCCAATCTGAGAAGGGACGTCTGGGATGTTGACACCATGCCACATACGGCAAGAAGGTCTTCCATATCCGCTGTGCTCAGGGCATGCCGGTGATGGAGCCACACTGCGTAGGTGGCAATTTCCAGCAGAAAACCAAACACCTTCAGAGAGGGAAATCCGCTCGGAAATTTCATTTCGTCTCGATACCCAAGACGCACGGATCAAACAACTTGGCATTATCATCCAGCATATTGCTTACAACCGAAATCAACCAAAGATTTTATATTATGTCATCTTTCGTACAAACGTTGTTTCGATCCGCGGTTTTTTAACGCGGTCATCATATGCGTCGCCAGCCACGCAAGGGCGCAGGCGTTTGAAAGAGACTCGTGCTTTCGCCCCGTTCATGGAGAGCACGATGTCCGGCCAACATGCCAGCTTGTTTGAAAACCGCCTGCTTAGAGCGCTTTCGCCAGCCGATCTTCATTTACTTATTCCCAGCCTCGAGCGAGTGCAGCTCAGTCTCCGCCAATCGCTTGAGACAGCACATCAGCCGATCGACCGCGTCTATTTTCTTAAGTCTGGCCTGGGTTCCGTGGTTGCCAGCAAAGATGGCGGCACGACCGTCGAAGTCGGCCTGTTCGGCCGCGACGGCATGACAGGCACGTCCATCGCCTTGGGTGATACGGAAAGTCCGCTCGATTGTTTCACACAGATGGATGGTTCTGCGATGCGCATTTCGGCTGACAACCTGCGTAAAGCCGTGTCCAAAAGCATCGCGGTTACAGACCTGCTCATCCACTATGCGCGCTCGCTTGGTATACAGACGACTTATACGGCTCTTGCGAACGGCCAAATCAAGCTGGAGGAGCGGCCGGCACGGTGGATTCTGATGGTGGATGATCGCGTCGATCATGGCAGTTTTCTTGTGACCCATGAGTTTCTCGCAATGATGCTCGGGGTCCGACGCCCCGGCGGCACGGTGGCGTTATAGATTCTCGAGTCCAGCCATCTGATCAGGTCGCAGCGCGGCGAGATTGTCGTCAAAGACCGAGAAGGGCTTATAAGGCTCACCAAAGGCACATATGGTCCGTCCGAGGAAGAATATGAGCGCTTGACCGGCATTCGTCTTGGGAAATCCAAACAGGTTCCAAAGGACGATACACCTCTTGCAACACCTGCCTGAAAGGCCACCTGCGCAAATCCTGTCCGGCGCAAATCCGGCAACCGTTGAGGACCAGACATGACCTCAATATATGACCGACCGATCGACACAACATCCGACGCCAGTCTTCTGGATGCATTCATCGCTCTCGTCCTAAACCTGGTCACAGAATGAAATGAGACCAACATCTTCCGATATAATTGCGCAGTTTCTAGCGACGAATTCGAGGGGATAATACGAGGATTCATTGAAAATGACTCTTCGTATTGCTTTAGACAGCATCTCAAGCCTCTGACATATTTGAGATATGTTCAATTCTTTCAAATCGAGGAAGCGTCAGCATCTTCGAGACCTGGTATCACTGCAATAACCGAACGTTTGGCAATTGGGATTGGGTCGGTGGCTTGGCATCCTTGCGGCACGCTCATTCACCGGCATGACATCCGTCATGCCGGTGAATGAGACCTATATCCCCATCAAGTTTAGGGTTATTGATTATGGAATTGGATCGAACTTCAATTCGCTCAGTTTCACAACCTTGTCGGTGCGGGTCATTTTATATTCGGTGTCCGGGCCAAGCCATTTGTTCCAGATTTTGTTGATTTCGCCATCCGCATCAAGGGCGCGCAGCGTATCGTTGATCTTGGCGGTCAGGGCTGGCTCGTCCTTTTTCATGCCAACGCCGATGGGCTGATAGAGCATGGGATCATCGATCATCCGCATCTTCTTGCCCTTGGTCTGGGATTCGTTGACGAATTTGGTGGTGGTCATGGTGTTGGCAACCATGCCTTCTGCCTTGCCCTGCTGAACGGCGAGATAGGCGGATGCCGTATCCTGGAAGGTCAGCGGGTCCGACTTGTTGAGCTTGATCGACATCTCGGATGTAGAACCCTTGGTCGAGGCCAAACGTTTACCGGTGAAATCGGCCTTGGTCTTGCCGGAATTGTCGTCAGGAACAATCAGCATTTCCTTGGCAAGGTAGTAAGGGTCGCTGAATTGAATCTGCTCGGCGCGGCTCAGAGTGTAGGCGAGATTGGCAACGGTGATGTCAACGCGGCCGAGCTTGACTTCCGGCACGCGAGCTTCCACCGAAACCGGCTTGATTTCAGCCTTCACGCCCAGTTTGGCAGCAATGGCGTTGCAAAGATCAACGTCAAAACCAGCCATTTCGCGGGTCTTGGGATCTGGAGAGGCAAAGGGGGGAACATCTGCGAAAGTGGCGCAACGCAAAGTCTTGGCTGCCATGATATCGGCCAGTTGATCCGCGCTTGCAGGGGCTGCAATGGCCGTGGTGGCAGCAAGCGCCAGACCGAGTGTGATGCATTTCATGTTCATTGCTGTTCTCCTTGGTTTTTATTGTGATGGTACGTAGGTGGTTTGGTCCTTTTTGCCCTTCTCTGAGGCTGGTGCTTAGTGGCGCAGTTCCGAGAGAAAACGCTGGGCGCGGGGATGGGTGGGATTGGTGAAGAATGTTTCCGGCGGGGCCATTTCCAGAATTTGTCCGGCATCGATAAACCAGATGTGGTCGGCCACATCGCGGGCAAAGCCCATTTCATGGGTCACGCACATCATGGTCATGCCATCGGCGGCAAGGCTTTTCATCACCGCCAAGACTTCGCCGACCATTTCCGGGTCCAGCGCGCTGGTTGGCTCATCAAACAGCATCACCGGCGGTTCCATAGCAAGCGCCCGGGCAATGGCCACGCGCTGCTGCTGGCCGCCAGACAATTGCGCCGGATAGGCATTGGCCTTGTCGGCAAGGCCAACCCGGTCCAGCAACCGAATGGCCTTATCATGGGCCACATCCGGGGCCACGCCTTTGACCCGCACGGGCGACATGGCGACGTTATCGACAACAGACAAGTGCGGAAACAGGTTAAAGCTCTGGAACACAAAGCCAATCTGGCTGCGCAAAGCGTTGAGCTGCTTTGTGCGCATTGGCACATGAACTTCTTGCCCCTCGAAGGAGATCGAGCCGCTGCTGATTTCCTCAAGGCGATTGATGGTGCGGATCAGCGTTGATTTGCCCGAGCCAGACGGCCCGCAAATCACCACAACCTCGCCCCGGTTGACATGGGCATCAACGCCTTTCAGCACTTCGTAATTGCCATAGCTCTTGCGAACCTTGGACAGCGTGATGGTCTGCTGCTTTTCAATGGCTGGCTTGGATAAGGGCATGGCTTCTACTCCGAGACAAGTTGGGGCGTGATGCTGGGGGCGTCCTCGCCTTTGCCAGACAGACCGGCGCGGCGGCGGGATATGCTGCCCTCCAACCGTTTGGCGGCATGGGTGAGGCTCCAACAAATCACGTAATAGATCAGGGCAAGGATCAGGTAGACCTGAAACGGCTGGGTCAGCAGGTCATTGTTGACCTGATTGGCGGCAAAGGTCAGATCCGGCACATTGATGACAGAGCCCAGTGTCGTGTCCTTAATGGTCGAGACGAAGGTGGACAGGATGCTGGGGATGACATTGTACAGTGCCTGCGGCAGAACCACGTAGCGCATGGCGCTGGGATAGCTGTGCCCAAGTGCTTTGGCAGCTTCCATCTGTCCGTGGCCGAGAGCAACAATGCCGCTTCGAACAACTTCACTGAGAAAGCAGCTTTGATAGACCACCAATGTGGTCAGCATGGTGACAAAGCTTGGTACATCGGCGCCCGTGAGCAGCGGCACCAGAAAATAGCACCACAAAATCAGCATCAGCAACGGCACGCCGCGAGTGACATAGACGAGGAAGGTGACCGGCCAGCGCAGCGTGCGCCATTTGGACATGCGTGCAAGGGCCAGAAGAATGCTGAGTGGAAAGGCCAGCGCAATACTGAAAACCGACAGGATCAGCGTGTTGGCAAGGCCACCAAGCGGACCATTGGGATATTGGCCGATCAACAACAGCAACCAATAATCCTGCACAATCTTGATGATGTCATGGATCATGAGCGGATACCCCTTGCATGATCAACGCGCCATGACAGATAGGCGCCGCCTGCCATGATCAATAGCGAGAAGAACAGATACAGCACTGTGCCAATCAGATAGCTCTCAAAGGTTCTGAAGGTAATGTTTTCAATTTCCTTCACCGCATGGGTAAGCTCTGACGCACCAACAACAATCGCAAGACTGCTGTTTTTAAACAGCGAAACCGTATGATTGATCAGCGGCGGCAACGCATTGCGCACGCCTTGGGGGATCATCACGTAACGCATGGCCGAGAGATAACCATGGCCCAAAGCGCGGGCTGCTTCCATCTGGCCGGGGCTGATCGAGCGCAGGCCGGAGCGCAGGTCTTCACTGAAATACGCCGCCTGACACAGTCCAAGTCCGATGACCGCAAAGATGGTTTCGGCGTTATGATTGACAAGCCAAGCGCTGAGGCCACTGGGCATCAGAGTGAAAATGCCGAAATACCACAGTACAAGCTGCACCAAAGTTGGCACATTACGGTGATAGGAAACATAGGCCGTCACAATGGCATTGCCGATTCCGCCCGGCGAAAACCGCAGCGCCAGCAGCAAAACCGCGAGTGTCATCGCCAAAACCCATGAGCCGATGGCGATCATGAAGGTCATCTCAATGCCGTGCAACAGCATGGAGACATAGTCTGGATTGCCGAGAATTGCTGAGAGATCAAACCCCTTCAAGGCTTCCGCTCCTCCGGCTTGGCCGTCTGCAATCCGCCCATCACCTGAAGGGTAGGGGTGATTTCCATATGGCCGATGTTAACGGCAATGGGGGCCGCAATGGCAAAGGCAATGGCATTGGCAATGTCGGACGCCTGCGGCAATTCAAAGCCATCAATAAAGCGCTCGCGCACCGATGGATCATCGCCATGAACATGGCTGAAAATGTCGGTTGCAACGCGACCGGGGCAGATTTCCGTGACCCGCACCCGCTTGCCAAAAGCATCAATACGCAACTGATTAGACAGCATGCTGACGCCAGCCTTGGTGGCGTGATAGGAGGAGTTTCCACCGAAATTATACTGAGCGGCAATCGATGATATGTTGATGACGTGGCCGCGATCCCGCGCCACCATGCCCGGCACAACCATGCGGCACAGATGCAAGACAGCCCGCAGGTTCACATCCACCAGCAGGTCAATATCGCCGTCTTCGGCTTCCAGAAACTTCTTTGGACGGTCAACACCGGCATTATTGACGAGAATATCAAATGGAATTTTGGATGTGAGGTCCGCCAGGGCGGCGCGGTCCGTGACGTCAATCACATGGGCAATGCAGCCGGTTTTCTCGGAAAGCTGCTTGAGAAGATCACCACTTCTGGCAACCGCATGCACTTCAACATTCTCAGCGCACAGCCGCTCCACAATAGCGGCTCCGATCCCGGAGGATGCGCCAGTGACGAGCGCAGTTTTGTAATCCGAAAATGGCATCTGACGTCCTCTTTTGTTCTTGGGAAAGACTAGCGAAGCTTTAGTCTGAGCGATAATGCCGATTATATGTGGAGTGATAAGCCTATCTTATGAGCTTGGTGGCAATTGCCCAAAAACTGGTCGTCATGATCGCACAACCCGCCAAAGCCAGCTTAGAACCTTGTTTTATCCATTTACGGCGTGACGGCTGCTGCATAGTGTGAAGGCTTGACCCCATAGAATTCGAGTTTACTCCCCCCATGGATATCAGGCGCTTCAAGTCATTTATCGTGATTGTCGATACCGGTAGCATCACCCGCGCAGCCGATATTCTGCACATCGCCCAGCCTGCCCTGAGCCAACAGCTTGCCTCGCTGGAAGAGCATTTTGGCACAAAGCTTTTGCTGCGCAGCCAGCAGGGCGTGGTGATGACCGATGCGGGCGCGCAAGTTTATCGTCACGCACAAATGATTTTGCGGCAGATGGATCAGGCCCACGCCGATGTTCTGGCGGCAGGCAAGCATCTGGCCGGGCGGGTATCAGTTGGGTTGGCACCGTTTAGCAGTGCGGCCACGCTCTCGTTTGAGTTGCTGGCGGAAACACGCAGGCTTTATCCGGGCATTGTGCTGCATCTGACCGAAAGCGTGGGGCAGGCCTATAGCCAGATGTTGATGAACAACAAGCTGGAAATCGCCCTCATTCATGGCACGGGGCCAATGAAGGGCGTTCATTTTGATCCGCTGTTGCGCGAAGATTTCTTTCTGGTGGCCCATGAGGATTTTGGCATTGAGGCCGATGACAAGCCGCTCTCGGTTGCCAATCTGGAAGAGGTGCCTTTTCTGCTGCCGCCACCCTATAATTTCGTGCGCCGTGCCGTGGACATGGCTTTTGCCCGCAGCCGTACAAAATTGAACGTGATTGGTGAGGTGGAGGTTATTCGCACCCTGACGCGGGCGGTGAGTGGCGGGGTCGGGGCAACCATCATGCCCAAGGCGGTGGCCGACCGCATCACCGCTGAGGCCAGCAGCCAGATCATCTGCCGCACCCTGTCGCCACAGATTGAAGAAACGCTGTCACTCTGCGTGTCGGAACACGCTCAATTGTCAGATTCAGCCGTGGCCGTCAGGGATATTTTGCTGCGATTGACGCGGCAGTTGAAGGTGTAAATTCGTTTATTCGCGCCATGCATCCTGTGGGATGCATGGCGCGATAGTCTCTACGGAGCCAAGATTATTTCATGTCGTTGCAGAATTGGGCAATCCGGTCACAACCTGCTGTGAGGCGTTCCATGCTGGTGGCATAGGAAATGCGGAAGAAAGGGCTCATGCCATAAGCCGCACCGTGAACGGTGGCAACGTGCTGCTCATCAATCAGGGCCGAGACGAAATCGGTGTCGTTTTCAATCTTGCGGCCACCCTTGGTGGTTTTACCAATCAGGCCAGCGATGCTGGGAAAGATGTAAAACGCACCTTCAGGCTTATGGGCGCGCAGACCGTCAATCTCGGCAAGGCGCGACAGCACATAGTCACGACGGCCCTTGTAGATATTGGCGCGTTCTTTCAACAGATCCTGTGGGCCATCCAAAACAGCCATGGCAGCGGCCTGAGTGATGGTGGATGTGCCGCCGGAGTTCTGGCCGTTGACATTGCTGATGGCCTTGATCAAATCCTTCGGGCCACCGCAATAGCCAAGACGCCAGCCAGTCATGGCATAGGCCTTTGAAGCACCATTCACGGTCAGCACGCGGTCATACAAGCGAGGCTCAACTTCGGCGATGGTGCAGAATTCGAAGCCGTCATAGATCAGATGCTCGTAAATATCGTCAGTCATGATCCAGACATTGGGGTGACGCAGCATCACTTCGGCAATCGCGGCCATATCCTTGCGCGAACAGGCGGCACCTGTGGGATTGTTGGGGAAGTTCAAAAACAGCCATTTGGTTTTCGGCGTAATGGCGGCCTCAAGGTCTTCGGCGCGCAGCTTGAAGCCGTTCTGCTGTGGGCATTCCACAGAAACCGGCACACCGCCCGCAAAACGTACGATATCGGCATAGCTGATCCATGACGGGGTGGGGATCACAACTTCGTCGCCGGGGTTGCAGGTGGCCATCACCGCATTGAAAATCACCTGCTTGCCACCGCCCGCGACAACAATCTGGCTTGGGTCATAGTCCAAGCCGTTTTCGCGCTTGAATTTGCGGGAAATCGCAGCCTTTAAGGCAGCAGTGCCATCCAGCGGCGGATATTTGGTGTCGCCAGCCAGTGCTGCCGCATGCGCAGCTTCAATGGCGTGGGCTGGGGTGGCAAAATCCGGTTCGCCGGATGAGAGGGATACAACGTCAATGCCCTGGGCGGCAAGTTCGCGGGCACGCTGCGTCATGGCTGCGGAAGCGGAAACCGCGACATTCTTGAGACGGTCGGCAATCATGGGCATGGTCTAGACTTTCGAGGGTTGTGATGAAGGTTTCAAAATCGGTGGATGTCAGGCAATCACGTCTCGGGCAGGCGCAAGGGTCGCGCCCGTGGCTTCAATTTCACTGCGCACAGTTTTCGCCAGTTCCAGAGATCCGGGCGTATCGCTGTGAACAAGAATGGAGCGGGCGGGCATGGCAATGGTTTGGCCATCGATGGTGGTGACGGTTGCGGTTTCAAGGAATTGCTTGACGCGGGCACGCACCGCCATTTCTTCCTTGATGACCGAATTGGGCACGCCGCGTGGCACAAGTGCACCGTTTGCGTCATAGGCGCGGTCGGCCAGAAACAGCGTCAGCGTCTTTAATCCGCAGCGCAGGGCCGAGCGTTCGATTTCCGAGCCAGACATGCAAAACACAATAATTTCCGGGGCCACGGTTTTCACCGCCGTCAGCACTAGATCGCACCGCGCCGGGTCTTGGTTCACCCGATTGCCCATCGCGGCATGAAAGCTGATGTGATCAACGGTCAGGCCCTCGCTGGCCGCAATAGCGCTCAAAGCGCCGAGCTGATAAAGCACCTGCGCCCGCAGTTCTTCTGATGACACCGGAATATCACGGCGGCCAAAACCAACCCTGTCAGGAAAGCCGGGATGCGCGCCAATGCCAACACCACGGGCCTTGGCCAGCCTCGCCATGCGCAGCATCATCTCCGGGTCACCAGCATGAAAACCACAGGCGATATTGGCCGAGGACACAACATCCATCAGCGCTTCATCGTCACAGAGGCGGTAGGGTCCAAAGCCTTCGCCCATATCGGAATTGAGATCAATCTTCATCGTCTATCCTCAGATTTAGCGCTTGGTCATGGTGGCGAGAGCGTCGGTCAACAGCGGCACGGTGTGGCGGATATCAGCCAGATAGGCCACCATCGCCTGTTCTGCGGCTTTCGCTTCCGCCAAGCTGGATTGCACAAAGCGAATGCGGCTGCCAATGCGGGCTTGGCCCAAACGCCAGAGGTCAATGTCAATCACACCCGCCATTTTGGGATAACCGCCTGCGGTGTTGGCGTCGCTCATCTGAATGATCGGCTCGCCTGCGGGCGGCACCTGCACCACGCCTGTGACGACGCCATGGGAGCGCATTTCAACATGCTCCATGAGCTTCACCGGAGTGCCAGACAGGCGATAGCCGGTGCGGTCGCTCTGGGAGGAGATTTTCCAATCCTGCACCCAGAAGCGCTCGGATTCTTCACCAAACCAGTCATGCTCGCCTGCGGGCAGGGCGCGAATGGGCAAAATGCCATTTTCAACTGCTGGAAAATGATCCTGCAAGGCCACCTCAGGCGGCATCACGCCGAAACCGGATGATGGAATAAACGAAGCCTGTGCCTCACCTAAAGCGAGACGATCGCCAACGGCCAAAAAACGCCCCTGATAACCACCAAAGGCTCCCCGCAACGAGGTGCTGCGAGACCCCATCACCAGCGGCACATGAATGCCGCCGGAAAAGCACAGATAGGCCCGCGCTGCTTGGGTGGGTGTTTTCAACTCAAGTTCTTGACCTGCCAAAACCGGAAGTGCCCACCACGGCAGCATGGTTTTGCCGTCCAGCGTTGCCGCGCAATCGGCCCCGGTGATGGCGACAAAACCGTCTTTCTCAAACCGCAGCCGAAAGGGGAAGGTTTGAATTTCCAAGCCTGCGGCACCCTCATCATTGCCGAGCATCAGATTGCCGATTTTCAGCGCAACCGGGTCCATCGCACCGCAGGTGGTGACGCCGATGTTGCGAAACCCAAAGCGGCCAAGGTCCTGCACGGTGTTGAGGGGGCCGGTGGTGAGAACCTCGATCATAGCTCGATCCTCTCGGCAATAAAGCGCACGGTATCGCCGGGGGCCAGCAGGGCAGGGGAAGCTGCCACGGGATCAAACATGGGCATTTCGGCAAAGCCGATGGAGTTCCAGCCATTTGGCCCGGTCAAGACGGCAACCCCGGTCTGCATGCCGCCGATGGTCAGACAGCCACGCGCCATTTTCAGCGATGGCACGGTTTTGCGTGGCATGTGAATGCGCGGGTCCAGACCATGCAGATAGCCAAAGCCCGGAGCAGAACCCAGCGCAAACACAGTGTAAGTGCCGGCCGCATGAATTTTGACGATATCGCGATCTGACAGGCCGGAAAGATCGCAAAGAGCGGGAAGATCGGTGGCATGTTCGCCGCCATAGGTCACCGGGATTTCAACGGTTTTTCCGCTCAAATCCATGCCTTGCGCTGCATTCCACGCTTCCAGCAGGCGGCTTGCGATGGTCTCGTGGTCTTCAGGCGTGTCGTGCAATACCAGCAGCAGATTGGTCATGCCAGGCACAATTTCTTGCACATCCGGCCAGTCCTGAACCATGGCAGATAAGGCCCAGATGCGCCGCTGCGAGGCCAGATCAAATGGGCCGGGGGCGTCTACCACAAAGGCCTTGGTGCCAATGACAGAGATTTTCGGCATGTCTGCCTTGGACACTGCCAAAATTGCCGGATGTTTCAAACTGTTGCTCTCCATTGCTGCCATCACGGTTGCTCAAGCGAAAACAGGGGGGTGCCATAGCCAACAGCATCGCCCGCATTGACCAGAGCCTCGCCAAGAACGCCGTCTTGCGGGGCTGCAACACCCAACAGCAGGGGGCCGATTTTAACAAAACCAACCACATCGCCAGCGTTGACACTTTCCCCCTCTTGCGGGCCACCATCGGGCCGGGCCGGGTGATATGCCAGAAAATGACCAACGGAAGGCGAGGTGATCATGACAGATGCGCCAACTGGCACATTGCTGCGCATATGTCTGGAGACGTGCGCAGTTCCCCCCGTCATCACAATGCTGATCTGCTGGTCGTTGTGTTCGATGTCGATGGCGTGAACCCCTGCCATCTCCAGCCAGCACGTCAGTTGTGCGATGACATCTGCCCGGGTGAAATCAAGAGAACGGCGGGAGAGGGAGCGACTGCGTGCTGTCATGATGCGCTCCGCAGGTGTAGCCCTGTTGCAGGTATCTCAAAACTCATAGGGCAATCTCCAACACAGGCTGTCCGGCATCGACCTCTTGCCCATCTTCCACCAGCACCCGAACAATTTTGCCAGCCCGATCCGTGGTCACCGTGTTGAAGACTTTCATGGCCTCAACAATAAAAAGGCTCTGGCCGCTCTCGACCTCATCGCCGATGTCCACAAAGGGCTTTTCCCCCGGATGGGGGGCGCGATGAAAAACACCAAATGTTGGCGCACGCACGGTATCTGCGGCCTGTTCAATCTTGATCAGCGACGTAGGAATGGCGTTCACAATACGGTCCGGCACCACATCGCTTGCGATGACAGCGGCATTCTGCGGGTGAGCGTAATGAGAGATCCGAACGGTCGTGCCGCTGTCCGTCACGCTCAGTTGCGAAATGCGCGATTGACCAACAAAGTCTATGAGCGTTTTGATCTTGTCGAGATCCATTCAAACCACCGGCTGTGATAGTGTCATCATGCCGTCTTCAGAGGCCAGAGCAATTGCGTTGCAGCAGGACTGATCTGTAAAGACGTTCAAAAACAGCTAGCACGACCCTTCCTGTGATGGGGGCAAACAAAGTTTGAATGATGCTCACCTGACCATTGGAAGAAAGCCTCTTCTCAGGCGAGACAGCTCCAATGGCCCTCTCCACCGAGGCGCTTGATGACCTCCATCAGGATATGTCTCACCTCAAGAACCGCCTTGGTCGGGGGGTGATTGACCGGCATATCCAGCACAAGGCGTCGAAACAGTTCTGGTCCGCTCAGCGGAATGACCGAAAGTTCTCCTGCCTGATGATCGGCGTAGACGGCTCCCCGCCCCAGAATGGTCAATCCCAACCCGGCACGGATAGCCGCTTTGGTGCTGGCCACTCCCTCGATCACCCGAACAATATTGATTTTCTGACCAAGAATAAGCGCCTGCTTTTCCAAAAGAATGCGAATCCCATGACGCTGCGAGGGCATGATCAGTGGAAGGCTCAAAGCTTCGCGGAGCGGCAAATCATTCTGCCTTTGGGCAAAGGCATTCAGAGGCCCGACTGCATAGAGCCGCTCATCAAACAAAGGCACTGCGGTCGGTTTGGCCACATCCAGAAGGTTCACGGCCAGATCATGCGCATGGGTCTCGGTCGCTGTGCGCAGGGTCTGGCTATCGCCCTCGCTGATCGTCAGGCGGATTTTTGGAAAGCGGCGGTCACATGCTTCCAGAACCGGAATGGAGAGAATGGGAGACAGCGAGCTAAGAATGCCAAGCGAGACATCACCACTTGGATATTTCGCCTGCTCCCGCGTTGCGGCTTCGGCCTGCTCTATCGCCCGAAGGATTGCCTGAGCATGGACCAGCAGCGTCTGACCTGCCTCCGTTACCACGACGCCACGCGAGGTGCGATTGAGCAATTGCAGCCCCAGTTGGTCTTCCAGCGCGCGCACATGCAGGCTCAGCGCTGGTTGGGCTACACCCAGTTCACTGGCGGCACGGGTAAAGGAACCCAGCTCCGCAATGCGCGCAAAATAGCGCATTTTTGTCACATCCAATGCCAAGGCTGCCTCCTGATATACAGGATTCATATATCAAGTATCGTCAATATATATTTGTTGGCATAGCGCAAGCCTATTAAAACGGAGGAGATCGCGAAAGTGCTGGGGTTAACCAGCGCCGTTTCGCCCTATCGAACAATGGTGTTTTGAGGTTGCCATGATCCACATTAAGAAAATTCCCGAGCGTCCAAGCCAGGAAGAGATTGATGCGATTGCGAAATTCTCACCCGCGACCCTCCATGAGGCACAAGGCCGTCGTGGTGCGCTGTCCTCCCGCATCAAGCCAGTGGATTACCGCATGAAGCTTTGCGGGCCTGCTTTCACGGTCAAGTCCGCGCCACGCGACAACATCATGCTGCAACTGGCGATCAATTATGCGCAACCGGGCGACATCATCGTGGTATCCGGCGGCGAATACGAGGAGGCGGGGTCATTCGGTGATGTTCTGGCCAATGCCTGCCTCGCTAAAGGCATTGGAGGCCTGGTGACCGACACGGGCGTGCGCGACACCTTGCAGCTTCGAGATCTTGGCTTTCCGGTATTTTCACTCAGTGTCTGCATCAAGGGAACCGTTAAGGAAACATTGACCGCAGTAAACGATCCCATCGTTATCGGTGATGAACTGGTGTATCCGGGCGACATCATCGTCGGTGATGCCGACGGCGTGGTGGTCGTTCGTCGACAGGAAGCCATGGACGTTGCAGCACTTGCCCAAACCCGGGAAGATGCCGAAGCGGGCTATATTGCCGCCTATAAGGCGGGGAAGTCGGTCATTGAAGTCAGTAATCTTGAGCCCGTGCTGAGGGCTAAAGGATTTTCGGTCGAAGCGTGAGCGGGTGCTCCGGACATGGATTTGAAATTCCCCTTAACATCTAAGGGTCTGTCCGAAAAAATCATTGACGTGCGATCCGTGTGACGATGGTCACGGCATAAAGATGTGAAACAGCACAGATGGTTGCCCTCGTTTGAAAAGGCGATAGGCAACTGATTTTACCTGCAAAATTACAACGAAAGCGCTGCGTCATCGGCTCCGATCGCCACCCTACCCGATCTCTATTTCATTTCCGCAAATCACGACCTTACAGGACCAATCATAAGGGGCACCAGCCAAGCTGGCGCCCCTTATGGGCTTTACGACAGATGATGCGGTCTGGTCATGCCATAGACGGGCGTATCGATACCGACCTGACGAGCTTTCAGCTGCAGTGACAGATATTGCGAATAGTGCCGTGACTGGTGCAGGTTGCCGCCGTGGAACCACAATGCGTCCTGTTGCGTCGGCTTCCACATGTTGCGCTGTTCTCCCTCCCAGGGACCGGGATCCTTGGTCGTATCGGAGCCGAGCCCCCAACATTTGCCGACCTTGTCAGCGACGTCGCGCGAAATGAGATCGGCCGCCCAACCATTCATCGAGCCATAGCCAGTGGCATAGACCACGAGATCCGCTGGCAACTGCGTGCCATCCTTCAATACGACAGCGTTTTCAGTCAGATGCGAGACGTCCACGCCGGATTTGAGCTTGATCGAGCCGTCAATCACCAGATCACAGGCGCCGACATCGATGTAATAACCTGATCCGCGCCGCAGATATTTCATGAACAGGCCAGATTCGTCGTCGCCGAAATCCAGCATGAAACCAGCATCTTTCAGCGCCTCATAAAAATCCGCATCCTGTTCACGAATCCTGTTGTAAATCGGGATCTGGAACTCATGCATGATCCGGTAGGGCAGGGACGCAAAAATCAGGTCGGCCTTACGCGTGGTCATGCCGCCCTGAACCGCCCTCTCCGAATAGAGATCGCCGAGACCGATCTCCATCAGCGAACCGGATTTGACGATATGGGTGGATGATCGTTGCAGCATGGTGACATCGGCACCGGCTTCCCAGAGCGCTGCGCAGATATCGTGGGCGGAATTGTTGGAGCCAATCACCACCACTTGTTTGCCGGCATAGGCGTCCGGCCCCGGATGCTGCGAGGAATGCTGCTGTTCGCCCTTGAACACATCCTGACCGGGGAATTTTGGCACATTGGCCTTGCCCGACATGCCCGTCGCCAGCACCAACTGCTTCGGCTTGAGCACAACCTCCTTGCCGGCGCGGTCGACAATGACGGTCCATTCGTTTGTTGCTTCATCGAATTGCGCCGACTTGCAGGTCGTGGACCCCCAATAGTTCAACTCCATGACCTTGGTGTACATTTCCAGCCAGTCGCCGACTTTGTCCTTCGGGGTGAAGACAGGCCAGTTTTCCGGGAAGGGAATGTAAGGCAGGTGATCGTACCAGACGGGGTCGTGCAGGCAGAGCGACTTGTAGCGCTTGCGCCAGCTATCGCCCGGGCGCTCGTTCTTCTCGATGATGATTGTCGGCACACCCAGCTGGCGAAGCCGCGCGCCAAGTGCAATGCCTCCCTGGCCGCCACCGATGATAACGACATAGGGTTGCACCGAATAGCCCAGCTCGGCGGTCTCGGTCTCGCGTTTTTCTTTCCAGGTCATGCGGTTGCGATCATGGCCATGCTCTGCCCCCATCGGGCGGCGGGTGCCTTTCGGCTCTTCATGGCCCTTCAATTCGGACATGGTGGTCAAAAGGGTCCAGATCCGCCCATCCTTCAGGCGGATATGTCCGTAACCGCGTGCGACGCCTGTTTCGAACTCGAACCAGCCGTCAGTGATCCCACCAGCATCAGCGGCGGGCTCTTTCGAATCCTGCACGAAATTCGAGGGTGTGATGGCGGCAAGCTGGCTCTTCAGCATCTCTCGGATCTGCTCGTGACCCTCGAGTGTCTTAAGGTTCCAGGTGAATGTCACCAGATCGCGCCAATAGCAATCAGTCTGAAACAAATTGACGGCGGCATTGATGTCGCCGCTTTCAAGCGCTTTGCCGAGCTTCGACAAAGCCGTGTCTATCTTGGTGGCTGGGCTGATATCAAGCATGGTCTTCTCCTCCATGAGTGCTTGTGTCTCGGCGAATGAAGCGCCCCTCCAGGCGCCCTACGAAGCGGCATGGCCTTCGCCTACCGGGCTCCTCTCCCGGACCAGGCGGTGGCCGAGACGCCTATTTTGAAAGATCGATCAGGATCTTGAGTTGGGCTCCAGCCGGGTCGAGCAGGACGTCGAAGCCTTCCTTGACAGCCGTGTCGAGTGTCACACGCTTGGTGACGATCTTCATTGCCGGCAGCTGACCGGAAGCAATCAGCCTGATGACGCGTGGCCAGTAGTGTGTCGGGTAGGCCCAGGATCCTTTGATTTCCAGATCTTTGAATGTCACCTGGAACCAGTCGATCGGATTTTCATGCGGATGCAGCCCGGTCTGGACCACGACGCCCTGTTTGCGCACGGCGTCGACGCAGGCCTTCAGTGCATGTTCGTTGCCCACGCATTCGATGGCGACATCGCAGCCTACTTGGCCTTCCGTCTGCAGGCGGACGACATCGCCGACAGTGTCGCGCTGCGGGTTGATCGTGATGACATCGGGCAACACAGCTTTCGCAAGCTCGAGCCTGGAGTCATTGAGATCAGACACGAAAAGCTGGGTGGCACCTGCCGCGCGCGCGGCGAGCAGCGTCAGCATGCCGATGGGACCGGCGCCAGTCACCAGCACGCTGCTGCCGGCCGTTACACCGCCGCGATCGCAGGCATAGACGGCAACCGCCGTCGGCTCGACCAGGGCTGCCTCTTCATCAGACATCTCGTCCGGGATTTTCTGAACATTGTAGTCGTTGACGAGCGCTGCTTCGGCCATGCCGCCGCCATCCCAGCTCAAGCCCACCAGCGCTAACTGCGTGCTTAAGTGAAAAAGGCCGCGATCGGCGAAATAGTCGCCGGACCTTGGCATAACGAGGGGCTGGATGGATACGCGGTCGCCAACAACTACGTACGTAACGCCCTCGCCAATCGCCTCGACGACGCCGCCGAATTCATGGCCGAGCACTTGCGGGCCATGGGCGCCGGTGAAGGGGTGTGGCTCGGTCGGGATGAAGATCGGGCCGTAGCTGTATTCGTGAAGATCCGTGCCGCAAATCCCGACGAAGCGATTACGGACCAGAACCTGGCCCTGTCCCGGCTGCATCGGCTCGGCAATGTCGTCCAGTCGCAAATCCTTGGCTGCATGAAATCTGAGCGCGCGCATGTTTCCTCCCTTGGATGCTATTCATGCCAAGAGAAGAGCAATGCCCGTGCCAGTGGCTCCTGACAGAGCGAAGGGCTGGAATTACTTAGTTTTTGAGCCGGGACGGGTTTCGCTGCGCCACAGCTGTGGCGCGACAGGTGTGGCGCGTGCCACAGTGCGGATGCTCAATGCGGCCTGTCTATGCCAAACCTGCGCATACGGCGATGCATGGTGGTACGATCAATGCCGAGGCGGCGCGCTGCCTCGGAAATATTGCCATGGCAGGCAGCGAGCACAGCGCGAAGTTCGGCTTCAGGGCTGTCGTCGTCAGGCAGCGGCACACTCGCAGCCAGCTGTTCTGGAAGGTCCGTTACCTCAATCAGCCCATCGTCGCACAGCGCTGCGGCGACGGCGATCGCATTGTCCAGCTCGCGGATATTGCCTGGCCAGCGATGATTGAGAATCAAAAGACGGGCAGTGTCTGAAAGCCTGAGCGATCGGTCCACCGGAGCATGTTTTTCGAGCAACTTGTCGAGGAGCCACGGCAGATCGCCGCGCTCGCAAAGCCGTGGAAGGGAGATTATGGCCGCATTCAATCTGTAATAGAGGTCCTGCCGGAATGCGCCGTTTGAGACCATGTCGGCCAAAGACCGATGCGAGGCAGACACGACACGAAACTCCACCTTGCGCGCCACTGAACCGCCGACCGGCAATACCTCGCCCTCGGCCAGAACCCTGAGCAACCGGCTTTGCGCGGCGTATGGCATGTCGCCAATTTCGTCGAGGAACAGGGTTCCGCCCACCGCTTCCTCGACCAACCCCTTTCGACCCTTGACAAGGGCGCCGGTGAAGGCGCCTGGCGCATAGCCGAACAATTCGCTTTCGATCAGCTGTTCAGGGATTGCTGCGCAATTGACCGCAACGAAGCGGCCTGACAACCCGCTCACCTCGTGGATGATGCGTGCCAGATATTCCTTGCCGGTTCCGGTCTCGCCCTGAAGCAGGATCGGCAGTGCGCTCGGTGCGAGCTTGGCGATCTTGCGGCGAAGGCTGTCCATGATTTCGACACTGCCGCCGAGCAGGCTCATGGCTGGCGGCGACCGATGAGATCGAACGAGCGGCGCCCCGGCCACGCGCTGTTGCGGCTCGATCGCATGGGCAAACAGGACCGACCCATCGCGCACGCCAATCCGCCGGTCTTGCGGCAGGCTGGCGCGTGTCAGCGAAGCGAGCTCGTCCAAGCCAGCCTCGAAAAAATCCGCGACCGGCTGGCCAAGCAAAAGCTCGGGCTGACGCCAGTCGATTCCACGCGAGGCAGCGAGAAGCCGCGCGCCGCCATGCGTCATGCCGGTGATGCGGCCCCCGCCATCGACAGAAATCGCCGCTTCCGGATCAACATCGAGAAATTCCGGCGCGCCAGCAAAGCGCAGCACCAGGTCGTGTCGACTGTTCGCCATGAGATTGGCGAGCTCGATGCGCCGCACGGTCGAGGAGACAAGATGACGCGCCATATTCTGGCTCGTCTTCAAGATGGGTGAACTCAGGAGCGAAATATCGAGGACCGCTGCCAATGTGCCTTGCGTGTCATAGATCGGCGCGGCGGTGCAGGAGAGTGGTGTATGGGTGATGTCGAAATGGTCGGTCTGATGGATCGTCAGAGCCTCGCCAGTGGCCAGGCAGGCACCAACGGCGCACGTGCCAGCGCGGGGCTCGGACCATTCCGAGCCGAGATAGAGCCCGGCCTTTCGCAGGTTGTTGTTGAAGGAGGGATCACCAAGAAATTCGACGGTTACGCCCTGCCTGTCGGAGAGGAGAAGAACATAATTCTGCTCGGCAACCTGCCGGTAGAGCCGCTCCAGTCCAGAGCGTGCGATGTGTACGAGGTCCTCCGCCTGCTGGCGATGTTCGCGTAGGCGTGTTTGAGAGACGATGACCGCCTCACGCGCTTGCGCCGGATCGAGCTGATAGGTCTCCAGGCATCGCCGCCAGGATTCCACGACAATAGCGTCGCGGCCCGTATTGCTTCCCTGCCCGACGCGCTCAATTTCCTTGACGTGATCGGCAAATCCCATGAAATCACCGGCTCTTGAAAAGCCGCCTCCCGTGATTTTTAAGGAGATCATAGCGCCAATTGCCAGAAGTGCCTAATGCTTCAACACATCTTGTTCGCCATATTTAAAGATTGTCGGACAGACGTCTTTCGCGGGAATAAATGGCTAACAATGGCAGACTAGCAACTGTCTTTAAGTTGGATTTTTGTAGCTCCATGCAAAGCCTTTTTGAGGGCTTGTGAAACAGCATCGAAGAGTGAGGCAGTTAGCATTGGCAATAGGTCGGCAAATGCGAACTTTTCGCCATTCCAGTCACCGGATGCCGACATTTTGAAATCTGCAAAAAATAATCAAGCGATTGCGTAACCAACAGTTTCCAGCTCCCATTCATCTTTCGCTGACCATGACACGCTGACCCGATCACCGATGTCGTGACTAAAGGCGAAATAATCGTCATCGCTGACCATCACGGAGATCGATTGCTTGTCGGCTGTCATTAAAGACAGGCGGCCCATTGCACCCTGATATTCAGCTCCAACCACCTCGGCGATGGTGTGTCTGCCATCCGCGGATCCTGCGATTCGGCATTTGTCCGCCCGCACGCAAAATTGGCGTCCACCGAAATTCAAAACATTATGTCCGCCGATGAAACGCGCGACAAAGGCATTGTGCGGCCGAGCAAAAACCTCGCGGGCAGGGCCTGCCTGCATGATCGCGCCGCCATTCATCACCACGATCATGTCCGACAAGGCCATGGCCTCTTCCTGGCTATGGGTAACATGGACGAAGGTAATGCCGAGCTCTCGCTGGATGCGCTTCAGTTCCGAGCGCATGGTGATGCGCAAGAACGGATCCAGCGCGGAGAGTGGTTCATCCAGTAGCAAAACCTTTGGCCGGGTGATGAGTGAACGGGCGAGCGCTACGCGCTGCTGCTGGCCGCCGGACAATTGGGCCGGAAGTCGTTCTGCCAATGCTTCCATCTGCACCAGCGCCAGATAATCCATCGCCTGGCGCCGTCGCTCCGCCTTGGCAACACCTTTGAGCTTCAGGGAAAATGCCACGTTATCAACCACGCTGAGATGGGGAAACAGCGCATAATTCTGAAACATCATCGATGTGCCGCGCTGAACGGCGGGGGCCAGCGTGATATTGCGGTCCTGTACCAGAATATCACCTTCGCTGACAATTTCATGCCCGGCAATCATCCGCAAGGTTGTGGTTTTTCCGCAGCCACTTGGCCCCAGCAAACAGCAATAACTGGCTGACGGAATCCGCAGCGAAATGGTATTCACTGCGGTGCTGGAACCATAACGTTTGGTCACGGCCACCAGCTCAACATCATTATGGTGGGCTGAAGGTGAAGGGGCGGTTTTCTGGATCAAATTCTTTGCAACGCTATCCGTCGGAGCCGTTGTCAGCTGTGTTTCATGTCTCATTATCACATCCTCATAGAGTGGGTCGCATCAATGCGGTTGCAATCTTGACTGTTGCCGTTTGGCCAGCAGCATCGCCAGAAGCAGCATGGCGATAACGAGAATGAAGGATACCGCTGTCGTCAGCGTACCGATGGCAAACAACACCGGTGACGTGGCCGCCGTCAGCAAGCCAGTGATTTCCATGGGCACGGTATTGCCCGAGCCAACGTTGAGCGAGGTGCGTGCCAGTTCTTCGTAGGAGGACGTAAAACCTGCCATGAGGATTCCGATCACGCCGGGTAGAATGATTGGCAGGATCACCTGGCTGAAGCGCTGCCAACTGGTGGCACCAAGATCCGTTGCGGCCTCTTCATAGGACCGATTGAAACGTCCCATCACGATGAACATGATCAACAGGCCAAAAGGCAGTGACCAGGTAAGTTGAGCGCCGATACCCGAAGAGTACCACTGGATCTTATAGCCCAGCAGGTGGAAGGCCAGCGCGATGCCAAAGCCGACAAAAATCCCCGGCAGCACCATGGCCGCAATCGCGGAATAAAACACCAGATTGGCCCCGGGGAACTTTCGCCGGTAAGCCATGCCCGCTGCCACCGAGATCGTCATGGTCAACACCGCCACAATGGCGGCTAGACGCATGGAGCGCAGAAAGGCCTCATGTAGATCGCCAACCCCTTCGCCGCCCGTGCCGCCCAGCAGCACCTGAAACCAGTGGAAGGAAAAACCGACCATGGGAAAGCTCATGCCACCACTTGGCCCCTGAAAAGACAGGATAAACACGCACAGCATCGGCCCATAGAGAAAGGCGAGATAGAGCGCAAAAATGCCGAATAACAGATAGAAGGAAGCAGGCCTTGGTTGTCCACGCTCGCGCATCACTCACTCCTGATTGGCCAGTTCTTTACGGATATCGACAACGCGCAGCAGAGAGGCGACGAAGCCCAGCACAATGACCAGCATCACCACCGATTTTGCCGCAGCGGGCGGGTATTGGAAGGCGTTCAGCTCGGTGGCTATGGCCCCCACCGCCGTGTTGATCTGACCGCCGCCCATCTGCTTGACGATGAAGAAATCACCCATCACCGCTGTCACAATAAAGATTGAACCTATGGCGATGCCGGGCTTGATCAGCGGAATAATCACCAGACGGATGATCTGTCCCTCACTTGCCCCCTGATCGCGGGCGGCATGCAGAAGGTTTTTATCAATCTTTGCCATGGAATTGGCGATCGGCCCCAACATGGCCAACGTCAGCACGTTGACGTAGACGACGATGACGGAAAATTCAGAATAGAGCAGCCAGGAGAGCGGCTGCTCTATGATATGCAGATGCAGCAAGACCTGATTGACCAGCCCTTCTCGCCCCAGCAGCGGCACCCAGGACACCATGCGGATTGGCCCTGATGTCCAGAACGGTATGGCGCAGGCCGCAATGCACAGCGCCCGCACGATGGGGCTGCGAACATGAAACATCAGGTAATAGGCGATGGTAAAGCCGAGAAACAGCGTGATGGCCCAGACAATCGCCAGGAATTTGAAGGTTTGAAGATACAGCCTGAGCGTCAGTTCCGAGGTGAAAATATCGAGATAATTTTCCCAGATAAATTCCGGGATTACCTCGGCAAAACCGTAATCCATGAAACTCACAACAAGGATCATCGCCAGCGGCAGGATCACGAAACACACCAGAACCAGCGCCATCGGCGCGATTTGCACAAGCGATACCCGCTTTGCCGAGGAGAGTGACATCGAAAATGTCCTTGATTGGAATGAAATCTTACGCCGCGATGAAATCCTGCCAGCGGCGCACCAGATAGCGATCCTCATCCATCAGCGTGTTCCAGATGCCGATATTGCCCATGCGATCCCAGAGTGAGCCGCCGTCGCGCACCGCACCCGGCTTTTCCATCACCTTGCCAAAGGGGTTGAGAATAGGTTCGGACGCGGGCTTGCCATCATACCAATAGCCATATTCATTGGCGCTCATCAGCGGCTTCACATTTTCAGGCACGGTATTGTAAAAGCCTTGGCGGGAAATGAAGGCGCCGGCCCAGCCGGAATTGTACCAGTTCATGTATTCAATGGCGCACTCGCGCTTCAGCCCGGTCAGGTGCTGCATCTGGAACATCATGATGTACCAGCCGCGATGACCCTCTTTCAGCGGTTGGAATGTACAGGGAATACCGCGCGTGCGTACTTCTGTCACAGCAGGCGACCACATGGATTGCAGTACCACTTCGCCGGAGGCCATCAGTTGCACGGATTGATCGAAATTCAGCCAGAAGGACCGGAATTGCCCGGCTTTTTTGTATTCGATCAGTTTTTTGATGGTTTTGTCGATTTCGCTGCGGGTCATATTGCCCTTGTCAACATAGGAGACCTCGCCCAGCGCCGATAGCGCCATGGCGGCATCCGGCAGGCCGACATTGACACCTTCCTGGAGCGCCACATGGCCTTTGAAGGCGGGGTCCAGCAGGCGCGCCCAACTGTCGATCTTGGTCGTGCCAATCAGATCGGGCCGCACGCCCAGCGTATCCGCATTATAATAGAGCGGAATACCCACCAGCCATTCTGTCGGTGTCATTGAATAGGCGCTGGCGGTCTTGTCGGCATAATATTGCGCCTTGATCGGCGCAAATCCTTCCAGCGAGGCCATTTTGCCATTGGGATATTTGCCTGTCTGAAACAGGGAAATGGTCTTATCCCACCATTTATATTCCTTGGTGGTGATCGGCTGAACAATATTGCGGCCGAGCAGATAGCGTACAGAGGTATTGGCAAGGTCGGCCACGTCCATCGATTCCGGCTGGGTCAACATGCGGTTCATCTGGGTGGCAACGTCAGCCGTCTGCATTTCAATGGTAAAGCCGAGATCTTTGCTGGCCTGTACCTGAATATTTTTGATGGTGGAATAGGACTGGCCAACATGGACCAACTTGACGTCCTTGATATTCTGCGCCCAGATTGTTGGAAATCCCGATATGGCGCCGGACCCTGCGGCCATGCCGCCCACCGCTGCCGCGCCTTTGATCAATCCGCGCCGTGTTATCCCCTTGCGCTTTTGGTTGCTCATCTGATGCTCCATATGCCGGCTTTTGCCGTGCGTCTGTTCCCGTTTTATGGTCAGTACGAACTATACTTGGTGCCTGGCGCCTCATGAAAATCTCACTCAGCGGGTGTCATATCCGGCTCGACCAGCACCTGCCGATAGCGGCCATCCAGATAGACCAATGGTGCATCGGTACTGTCCCAAAGCTCTGTTGCGACGATGTCAGCGATGAAGATCGTATGGGTGGCGTAGGTGAGCGCGTGGCGCACCTCGCAATCGAAACTGGCCAGTGAGTCAACAAGGGCGGGTGCACCGGTCTTCAGCACCTGCCATTCACCACGCAAAAACCGCTTGTCCCGGTCAATGACGCTGGAAAAGCTGGCGGCAATCGGCTGGGCGCTTTCCGACAGGATGTTGACGCAGTAGATGCCGGAGCGCTCGATATGCCCATGCGCCGAGGCATTCTTGTTGACGCAGATCAGCAGCGACGGTGGATCACCGCTGACGGAGTTGACCGCCGTTGCCACCAATCCGTGGCGCGCACCGTCAGAGAGTGTGGTGATCAGTGACACGCCAGAGGCCAGACGGCGCATGCCAAGCTTGAAGCGGGCAATATCCATGGTTTTCCATCTCCGTTTCATGCTGTTTTGATGGTTCTTGCCAAAACACACGTTAAAAATGCGCATCAGTCTTCGGTGGAAACTATGTTGCCCGAGAGTGCAGACGCCAAATGACCATTTCTCAGCCGCGTCGTGAGAAAATCTGCCGTGTCATAGAACAAGAGTAACGGTAACCTGCGCGCCAAGATCGCACCCACCAAGAAGGACATGGGAATGACATTGCCTTATCAATTGGATGCCTGCACGCTCACGACCCTCACCCACGGTGGGCAGCTCTCGGTCACCGACATCGCAATGTCGATTATCCGCCGCATTGAAGAGCGCGACAGTGCCGTGCGTGCCTATGCTCACTTTGATCCCGCCCAGGTTCTGGCCGCCGCACAGCAGCTGGATACGGCAGCCCATAAAGGGCCGCTGCATGGCGTACCCATCGCCATCAAGGACGTTATCAACACCAAGGATATGCCGACGCAGCACAATTCAGCCCGCTATCAGGGACACCAGCCGGGAATGGATGCCGCCTGCGTCGATACCCTGCGCCAAGCCGGAGCACTGTTGATCGGCAAGACGGTCACCACTGAATTTGCTACAACAAACCGGGGAAGCGTGACCCGCAATCCGCACGATCTGGCATGCACGCCCGGCGGCTCCTCCAGTGGATCGGGTGCAGCGGTTGCCGATTTTCAGGCAACGCTGGCGCTTGGCACCCAGACGGGAGGCTCGACCATTCGTCCCGCCTCTTTTTGCGGGATTTACGGCTTTAAACCAACCTGGAATGCAATCAGCCGGGAAGGGTTGAAAATGTATTCCGCCACCTGCGATACCCTTGGCCTCTATGCCCGCTCGGCCAATGACCTTGCCCTTCTGGCAGATGTGTTTGCACTGGATGCCCCGGAAACGACGCTTGCCGATGACCTCGCCGGAAAGCGAGTTGGTGTTTGCTTGTCGCCCGCCTGGCCAAAAGCAGAGGCTGCTACGCAACATGCGATGAGCATAGCAATTGACGCTCTGAAACAGGCGGGGGCCGTGGTCTCGGATATTGTCTTGCCCCCGATGTTTGATGGCATTCTGACCGCCCACCATATCATCTTGCGCCGGGAGGGGCGCGCAGCCTTCCTCAATGAAGCCTATGGAACACCTGATCTTCACGATGAGCTGAAATCCATGGTTGAAAATTGCGAGGCGATCACCCCGTCTCAGGCCCGGGGTGCTTATCGGCTTGCCGATCAATGCCGCGCTGCATTTGAGGATATTGCGGCATCCTTTGATGTGATCCTCACGCCGAGTTCCACCGGTGAAGCACCCAAGGGTATTGAGACAACCGGAGATGCGATATTCAATTCGATATGGACGCTGATGCAAGTGCCTGTCGTCAATGTTCCCGGCCTATACGGGCCAAATGGTAGGCCCGTTGGGGTTTCCCTGACCGCGCAGCGCTATCAGGATCGCAAGGTGATTGCCTATGCTGGTTTGTTGGGTGCAGCCTTGCAAAACCGACAGAGCATGGCGGCCGAATAACATGATTTCATCAAAAAAGCGCCGTGACTCTGGAATGGAGACACGGCGCTTTCACCCTCTGTTCAACTCACGCTGCATCCAGATTGCGTTTTAGGTTGGGATTGCGGGAACGCATCAAGGGCTGAATATATTGGCCAAACTGCTCCATGCCGATGACGAAGTCATCAAAGGTCAGCATGATGCCTTTCAGGCCTGGAGTGCTCAAAGCAATTTCATCCAGCATTGCCGCGACTTTTTCATAGGAACCGATCAGCTTCAGCATGCCGGTTGGTTGCGGATTTTTGATCTGGCGCACCAGGGCGGCGGCCGTTGAGCCTTCTTTGGCGACCGTATCCTGCCCGGCCTGACTGGCCTGCCATTCAAGCGCTTCGATGTCGGTGCCCTGCTTGTAAAGCTCCCATTTTGCAAAGGCCAACTCGTCGCTGCGGTCGGCAATCACCATCAAAAGCAGAAAGGCGCCGGTGTCGCGTCCGCTTTGCTTTGCTGCGGTTTCCACCTTGGCCACCATGGTGCGGGCACCATCGGTCTGGTTCATATCACCGCCGGCACCAATGAAGTTGTAGTCGCCATATTCCGCCACAAACCGCATGCCGCGTTCCGACTGGCCCGCACCAACCACTGGAATATGGGCGGATGGACGTGGCGACAGCTTGCAGTCATCCATCTGGAAGAATTCGCCCTTGAAGTTGGAGACGCCCTTGGTCCATAAATCGCGCATCACCTGCACATATTCCGAGGCATAGTCATAGCGGCGGGCAAAATGCTCGGGTGTCAGCTCGATGCCCATCTGCTGGTATTCTTTGGGCTGCCAGCCGGTGACCATATTGATGCCAAAGCGGCCCGGCGCAATCGAATCGATCGTCGCGGCCATGCGTGCCACCACTGCGGGCGGCATGGTCAACATGGCCACAGATGCAAACAGCTGAATTTTCTTGGTGACGGCGGCCAAACCGGCCATCAGGGTGAAGGATTCCAGATTATGGACCCAATATTCACTTGGGCCATTGTAACCGCGAAGCTTGATCATCGACAGGGCAAAATCGAGGCCGTAATGTTCTGCCTGCTGTACCACCGCCTTGTTGAGCTCAAAACTCGGCATGGTTGCGGGTGAAGTGGTAGAAATCAGCCAGCCTCGGCTGCCGATGGGAATGAAAACTCCAATCTTCGTCATAAGCGCGTTCCTCTCTTTTCTTGTTATGCGACAAGAGTTGAACGGCTTGCGTGTAATGCCAAGCGACGAATTCGAAGCTGTACCTTGAGAAAAACTCATGCCCGCAGGGGAGGCCGTTAAACAGACGGCGTGAAAAAGACAGGCTGAACATTTCTCATCACCACCATCAGGAAATCGCAATCGCCAATAGCGTCGCTTGCCTCTACCGTCGCGCAGAGTTGTAAGGAAAAGAGGACAGGCGCATGGCTGTGTGGGATCGATTTCTGACTGACGATGACAAGCTTGTGGTGGCGCGGCGTGCGCGGCGCCCACTGAATGGACCGGGCCGTCGCAATGCCTTGCTGATCATTGATATGCAAGTCACGGCCTGCGGTCTCGACAAGCCGATTTATGAGCAGCTTGATCTTTACTCGGGTGCCTGCGGTCCTCACGCCTGGAAAGCCATACCGGTGCAACAACGCTTGCTGGCGGCGGCACGCGCCGCGCAGATGCCGGTGATTTACTCCAAGCATGTATTCTACGACATCAGTGGTCTTCCCGAAGCGCGGTCCGACAATAACTTCAGCGCCCGCAATGCAAAATCCGATATTCCGTCAGAGGTTGCCATGCAGTCTGGCGATCTTCTGGTGGAAAAACAGACCCCGAGCTGTTTTGCCTTCACCAATCTACATTTGATGTTGAGCAATCTGAGTGTCGACGGTCTGTTACTGGCAGGAAATAGCACCAGCGGCTGCGTGCGGGCCACGGCTGTGGATGGCACGGCTCTTGGTTATAAAATTCAGGTCATCGAAGAGGCGGTGTTTGATCGCATCGAAATGTCCCATGCGGCCGCCTTGTTCGATATGCAGTTTAAAATCTGTGATGTGATCAGCGAAGACGAGGCGTTGAGCCAGTTTAGCAGTCATGGTGCACGCAAAACCCAAGCTGCCTGATCTCCATGTTTAACAGTGAGCATTTCAACTTTTCACGCAAACGCGGAAATGCTCTTTCTTTCGTTTATGTCTCTCCAGAGGAAAACCGGTTGCCGCTTCTTCTGGAAATGCTTTTGCTGGAAAGAATGCCATCATGACCTTCCGCGCCGCCGCCGTGCAGCTTGGCCCTGCAAGTGCCACGATCAAAGCCACTCTTTCCCGCATTCTAACCTTGCTGGATAAGGCGGCAGAGCAAAAAATCACGCTGGCGGTGTTGCCGGAGCTGGCGCTCACGCCTTATTTTGCTGCCACGATTCATGACCGCGCGGCTCAATATGCCGATAAGGTGGAGAACGATGCAGCAATTTCGGCAATATCAACCAAGGCCCGCGATTGCGCAATGACGGTGATCCTGCCGTTTGCCGAGCAGAACGGCAATCGCATCTACAATTCCATGGCCTTCATCAATAGCCGAGGCGAGCATGTTGGCACCTTTCGCAAAATGCATATTCCAGGCTTCGTGGAGCAGAAGGAAAGTGGCGAAGTCACCATTCTGGAAAAGCGCTATTTCGCACCCGGAGACAAGGGATTTGCCGTTTATGACTGCACACCCTGGAAGCTGGGCGGACTGATTTGCTATGACCGACGCTTTCCCGAGGCCTATCGCTCGCTGTTTGTGCAGGGTGTCGATGTCATCTGTATTGGCTACAACACGCCTGTCATGCCCGGCAATACACTGTCTGCAAGCCGCCATGCCTCGGAACTTGCCATGTGTGGCGGGGCCTATTCAAACGGCACCTATGTGATTGCGGCGGGCAAAGCGGGCATGGAAGGCGGTTTGCGTTACATCGGCGGCAGCGTGGTGATTGGTCCGGATGGGAACATTCTCAAGAAAGCGAAAACCATGAGCGACGAGTTGGTGGTGGCTGACATCGATCTACAAAAACAGCAGTCTATTCGAGACAGGTGGGATTTCGGGGCCAATCGCCGGGCAGATAGCTATGTTATGAGCGCAGCGGTCTGACGGCACCAATGGCTCTCACGACACTCCGTTTGATGCTGGCAAACCGTTTCCCAGCCTTGCAGATCCGCAATTTTCGCATCTTTTATCTCGGTCTGCTCTTGTCCCTTGCCGGTCCATGGATGCAGACCACCGCGCAGGCGTGGCTGGTGTTGAAACTCAGCGATTCCTCGCTCGCGCTGGCCACGGTGACATCCCTGCAATTCCTGCCGATCATGCTATTGGCATTGGTGGGCGGCGTGGTTGCCGACCGATTTCCAAGACGCCGCTTGATGGCCATTACCCAGAGCCTTGCGGCAGTGCAGGCACTGTTGCTGGGTGTGCTGGTGATGACAGATACGATCGCGCTCTGGCATATCTATCTTTTGGCTCTTAGCTTGGGCGTGATCAATGCACTCGATAATCCGTTAAGGCAGGCATTCGTCAGCGAACTGGTTGATGTGCCAAGGCTTGGCAACGCCATTGCGCTTGTGTCAATGATGCAAAATCTTGGCCGCATCATTGGCCCCGCCATTGGCGGTGTGGTGATTGCGGCATTCGGGGTCGGTCCAGCGTTCCTGATCAATGCGCTGACTTGCAGCACGATCCTCTTTGCGCTGGCATCTATCCGCGCTGGAGATCTGCAACCCATCCGCTTCAGCGGCCGTTACACCATGTTATCTCAGATCGCGGAAGGGTTGAGCTATGCCCGCAAAACCCCCAGTATTCTGTTTCTGCTGATCGCGACAGCCTTTATTGGCATGTTCGGGCAGAACTTCACGACCATTGTCCCTTTGGCGGCCAATTATCTGGTGCATGCGGGTGCTGCAGAATTCGGCCTGTTGAACTCTAGCCTTGGTATGGGGTCATTTTTTTCCGCATTTATGCTAACGGGGCGTCGAAAGCCAACCGTTGGACTGATCCTGGTTGCCGGTCTCAGCTTTGGTCTGGTGCTGATCGCCATTGCCTTCTGTGGCTCCCTCGTTGTCAGCTGCCTGCTGTTCTCGCTGGTCGGTGCCGCAGCAGTCACCTTTTCGACATCGGTCTCCGGTTCATTGCAGATCCAATCTCCGCCGGAGATGCGCGGGCGTTTTGCATCGATGGTCCATCTGCTGATTACCGGCTCATCGCCTATTGGGGCTATGATGACTGGTGTGCTCGCTGAACATTTTGGCATATCCGCTGCCATTTTCACCAATGGTGTGTTGTGCTGCATTGGCACGGCTTTCGCCTTTTTCTATTTTCACAGGATGCGACGGTATTTTCCTTTCGATCTCACCCGTCCCGCACCCAATGGCCGAACGCAGCCTATCCCAAAGGCACAAGCTGCCGAATAAACTTAGTTTTGCCTATATTTTGAACGTCTTTGATTTTGATCAATTTTTAGACTTGCCGTTCTTATGCTCTCGTGGTCTTCTTTGATTGGGAGGACAACCAATAGGGGACGTTGGCATGAGAAGACGTGTACCTCTTAACTCTGTGCGGGCCTTTGAAGCGGCGGCAAGACGCATGAGCCTTGTGCAGGCCAGTGACGAATTGTGTGTGACGCCGACGGCGGTCAGTCATCAGATCCGGCAACTTGAAGATTTTCTACAAACCAAACTGTTTTTGCGCCGCAGCAGCCGCTTGGAGTTGACGCCGGAATCGCGGGCCTGCCTTGCCAAGCTTACCGAAGCGCTGGACATCATAGACGATGCAATTTCCGCACTTCACAAGCCGGTGGACATGCCGGAGCGTCTGGTGGTTGGCGCATCAGCTTCCGTTGGTTCTTTGTGGCTCATGCCAAGATTGCGGAATTTTTATCGTACAGCGCCAGAAATTGATATCTCGCTGACCACCTTCATCGAACGTTCGACGATTGAGACAGACACTTCCGATGTCTGGATCTGCAACTGGCACACCAATCTCGATCGGCGCGTGGAACTGCTATTAGAAGAGGATATTATTCCCGTTTGTTCGCCGCAAATGGCTGAGGAGTTTGGTGAGTTGAGCTTTGACTCCTTACGGGAGTTACCCCTTGTTCACGTGGACCGCGCCAAGGCGAGCATTAATGGCCAATATCCAGATTGGGACCGTTACCTGCGTGAATATGGCATCAGTCGCAATGACATTGCCAAAGGCCCACGCTTCAATCAGGCTGGCCCTGCCATCGAAGCGGCCAAAGCGGGGATGGGGGCCCTGCTTGGGCGCTCTATTCTGATTGAGCACGCCTTGGAAACTGGAGAGTTGATCCGGCTAGGCGACCCATATCCAATTCGCAATCCTTATTATCTCATTTCACCCCTGCAGCCGGCCTCCAAAGCAGTCAAGACGTTTAAGGATTGGATTTTTGCTGAGGCCAAAAACAGAACCAGCGTTTTTGCGGAACTGCCCCATAAAAACCGGAGAGAATCAAATTTTTGTTTGAATATTTAAGAACGGGCGCGGGAATTGGTGTGAGCCGAGCCAAGTTTGCCGGAGACCCCAACTCGTGAGAAGTAGGGTCTATGACAAGCAAGACGACGAACAAATTCTCCCCTGAAGTCCGCGCCCGTGCCGTTCGAATGGTCGCGGAGCAAGAAGCGGAGCATCCGTCGCGTTGAGCGGCTGTCTGCTCGATCGCCGCCAAGATAGGGTGCTCGGCACACACGCTCAATGAATGGGTTAAGAAGTCCGAGGTGGACAGCCGCAAGCGAGCGGGTCTGTCAAACGATGTCTCAGAGAAGATGAAGGCTCTGGAGCGGGAAAACCGCGAGCTTCGTCAGGCGAACGAAATTTTGCGCAAAGCCTCGGCATATTTTGCCCAGGCGGAGCTCGACCGCCCACTGAAGCGATGATTTCCTTCATCGACGAACACCGCTCGGTGCTCGGGGTCGAGCCGATCCGCAGGCTGCTGCCGATTGCCCCGTCCACCTACTATGATATTGTTGCCAAGCGCACGGATCGCCTGTCAGCCCACGCCCGGCGTGACATGGCCATGAAGGTCGAGATACGCCGGGTGTTCAATGAGAACTTCCAGGTCTACGGCCTGCGGAAAGTCTGGCGGCAGTTGCAGCGGGAGGGTTACGACATCGCCCGCTGCACGGTTGCTCGGCTTATGAGGGCGATGGGCTTCAAGGCGTCATTCGTGGCAAGCCTGTCAAAACCACCGTGTCGGACAAAGCCGCACCGTGTCCGCTCGACCGCGTGAACCGGCAGCTCCATGCTCCCGCGCCGAACAAGCTGTGGTTATCCGATTTCACCTATGTTGCGACTTGGCAGGGTTTCGTTTACGTGGCTTTTGTGATCGACACATTCGCCCGTCGCATCTCCGGCTGGCGAGCAAGCCGAACCGCCCACGCAGGTTTCGTCCTCGACTCCCTCGATCAGGCACTTCATGACCGGCGGCCCGTCCATCGCGGCAGGCTCATCCACCATTCCGGTCGCCGCGTACAATACGTGTCGATCAAATATTCCGAGCGCCTGGCGGAGGCGGGCATCGAGCCTTCCGTCGGAAGTGTCGGCGACAGTTATGACAATGCTCTCGCCGAAACGATCAACGGGCTTTACAAGGCCGAGGTCATCCACCGGCGAGGACCGGGGCGTAACTTCGAAGCCGTGGAGTTCACCACGCTCGAATGGGTCGACTGGTTCAACAACCGGCGTCTTCTGGAGCCTATCGGAATATCCCACCAGCCGAAGCCGAGGAGCGATGCTACGCCATGCTGGACACCCCAGCATTGGCCGCATAACTTAAACCCAACACTCTCCGGCAAACCCGGCGCGGTTCAATGGTTCGGTTGGAATCAAGCCAACTCGAACAGAATTGGCTGGGCACCTTCCCAAAGCGTCTTCTTGCCAAGTTCGGCCAGTTTCTCGAGACCTGACGTCACGGTGATGAAATGGTTACCGGCAAGCTGGCCCATTTTTGAGGAGAAATCCACACCGCCGTAGGCAATCAGAATCTCGGTCTCGCTGATGCCACCCGGATAGAGGATGACATGGCCGGGTGCGGGATGGCTCGTGTGGTTTTCATAGCCGACGCCAAAATTATAGTCGCCCAACGGAATCCACACACCTTCTCCAGACCAACGTACGTGCACGATCTGGCCCTCGAATGGCATGCGCGCCAGGAAGGCTTTGGAGGTTTCGGGGGCCTTTTCTGTCTCCAGAATGGCGTCAAATTCAAAGGTTCCGGCAGTGATCTTCAGCTTCATAAGGGTATGTCTCCAGTGTTGATCGGGGCTTGATTTTTAAATCAGACCCAATTTTAGGTGAAAATTATGCAGCATTTTAAACTGCTAAAGCATTGTTGCGTGTGCGGGCGGGGCGGTATGCACCATTGCCCTTTGCGCCTAGAAGTTTGCCGTCACGCACCATAATGCGGCCGCCAAGGATGATGGTTGTTGGCCAGCCTGTGATTGGGATGCCCTCATAGGGCGAGTAATCCGCGCCGTCATGCAGATCCGCGTGGCGAATGGTGCGCTGTATGGTGGGATCCCAGATCGCGAGATCGGCGTCTGAGCCGATAGCAATCGTGCCTTTTTCTGGATAGAGTCCGTAGGTTTTGGCATGGTTGGTGGCAGACAGGGCCACAAAACGCGGCAGATCAATGCGTCCTGTCATGACCCCTTCGGAAAACAGGATTGGCAGGCGTGTCTCCACACCGGGTATGCCATTGGGAATATGGCGGAAATTTTCGCGCCCTTTAGGATTGAGCTTGCCGCGTTCGTCGTCATAACGGAATGGGCAATGGTCTGATGAAAACAGATCGAAAATGCCCATCTCAATCCCACGCCAGCATTCTGCCTGTGCAGCCTGATTGCGTGGCGGCGGCGAGCAGACAAATTTTGCCCCTTCCCAGTCCATTCCGTCCAATTGATCTGCCGTCAGCATAAGATATTGGGGGCATGTTTCGCCGACGACTTTGACACCCCGCGCGCGGGCACGGGCAATTTCGTCCATGGATTCGCCGTTGGAAATATGCACGATGACTATAGGGACATCGACAACCTCGGCCAGCGACAGGGCACGGTGGGTCGCTTCGCGCTCGACAGCCACGGGCCGCGTTGAAGCATGGGCGCGTGGTGCAACCTCTCCGTTGGCTTCATGCCGTGCGATGAGAAACCGGATCGCATCCTCGTTTTCACAATGAACCATAACAGTCGCCCCGGTTGATCGCGCAACATCGAGCGTTTTCAGGATCTCGGCGTCAGTCAAGCGCAGATCATCATCGGTCATGAACACCTTCAAAGAGGCGTAACCATCCGCGACAAGTGCTGGCAGTTCCTGCCCCAGGAGCGATTCCGTTGGATCCGAAATGATCAGATGAAAACTGACATCAGTATAGCAATTGTCCTTTGCGAGCGCGTGGTAGGCAGTCAGGGCCTCCCGCATGGGTCGACCTTTTTCTTGCAGGCAAAAAGGCATAATGGTGGTGTTCCCACCAAACAGAGCTGAACGTGTACCACTTTCAAAATCGTCAGCCATGACAATGCCCGCGCCCGATGGCTGGGAGATGTGGACATGGCTATCAATACCGCCTGGCAGCACGAATTTGCCTGTGGCGTTGATTGTTTGCGCGTCGCCATTCAGATTGTCGCCAATCTGCACGATCTTGCCATCGCGGATACCAATGTCGGCGTGAAAAATATCGGATGCGGTGGCAATCGTGCCGCCTTTGATGATCAAGTCGAATGTGCTCATCGTCGTCTCTCAGTGATGCAGGATTTTACCGAGGAACGCCTCAGTCCGCGGGTTGTGATGATTGTTGAAAAAGTCTTCTGTTGGCCGATCCTCGACGATCTCCCCTTGATCGATAAAAATCATGCGGGTGGCAACGCGGCGAGCAAAGCCCATTTCATGGGTCACCACCATCATTGTCATACCCTCGCGGGCAAGAGTGCTCATGACATCGAGAACTTCCGAGATCATCTCCGGATCAAGTGCCGAGGTGGGTTCATCAAACAGCATGGCCTTGGGGTTCATGGCGAGCGCCCGCGCAATGGCTACTCGCTGTTGCTGGCCGCCGGAGAGCTGCGATGGGTATTTTGCCGCGTGACCGCTCATGCCGACACGCTCCAGCAGTTCCATGGTCAACTTTTTGGCCAAACCCTCACTGCGACCCAAAACGATGCGCTGAGCCAGCATGATATTCGCTTCGATGGTCAGGTGTGGGAAGAGCTCAAAATTCTGAAACACCATGCCGACTCGGGATCGCAGGTCGGGTAGATCGGTTGCTGGATCTGCCACTTCGATGCCATCCACACGAATTGATCCCTCCTGAATAGGCTCAAGCGCATTGACGCATTTGATCAGGGTGGATTTGCCTGACCCTGAGGGACCACAGACCACCACCACTTCCCCTTTTGCCACGCGGGTCGTGCAGTTCTTGAGCACAGCGAACTGACCATAATATTTGCTGACGCCGGTGATCTCGATCATGATCGACCTCCTTGGAACCGAGAAATGGAATAGGCAGACAGATCACGGCCCGGATCTCGACCTTGAATGAGGGCTGCGGTGAGCTGCCCCACGCTAGGGCCAAGTGTATAGCCGTTGGACGTAACCGCGTTGAAGAAGCCCGACATAGCAGGATGCTCTCCGAGAATCGGCGCCCCGTCGATGTTGATGTTCATCGCGGCCCAACTGCGGATCACATGCAGCTTTCGCAAGCTAGGCACCACATGTTGTGCCACCCAAAGGTTGCCTTCTATGCTCGAAAACAGTGGCCTGGGATGGCTGTGGACTGGATCAAGGCCTGCGGTCCAGCCGCCACCGATCAGGAAATTGCCGTTTGCAGCCTGTTTCAGGGTTAAATGCCGATCCGCATGGGCGATGAGGTGGGAAATCGCAGGTGCTGCCGCCTCAGTGACCACCATTTGCAGCGGCGCACCGAAAACCGGAACGTCGAGGCCGAGCATAGCACCAATCCGCGCGGCAAATGCGCCTGCTGCGTTGACAATGCGGCGAGCACGAATGGCCCCGCGCGAGGTCTTAATCAGAAATCCGGTGTCCAAATGCTGGATTGACAGCACATCTGTGCGGTCAAAAACACGGGCTCCTGCGGTTAAGGCGGCTTCAGCCACATGGCGCGTCGCCACCAGCGGATTGATTTTGCCTTCCTGAGGGCAGTAGGCCGCACCGATCATGGCATCCGAGAGCAATGGCTCTAACCGGCGCAGATCGTCCTTGCCGATCACATGGCAATCTATGCCGCTTTGGCGTTCAACGCGGGTCTTTTCTTCCAGAAAGCGCATATGCGCTTCTGTCTCGGCAACCATCAAACCGCCCGTGATCTTCATTTCGAAGTCACGCTCCAGTCGTTCGCTTAAGGACTGCCACAACTGGATAGAATCGCGCTGCAATGACAGGGTTCGTGCCGCGGGCGTGCCGTCACCCTCGGCTCGTGCACCGTGATCGAAGGATAAAAGCTGGCCGTGCAGGCTTCCAGCATTGCCGCCAGACGCCAAACCGCCCGGAAAACCCCTTTCAAGTACCACAACGTCTTCGCCCGCCTCGGCCAGAAAGAGGGCTGTTGATAGGCCCACAATACCTGCACCGATAATGACCGTTGCGGCCTGCTGTACCGGCAGAGGTTCTGAATGTGTAAGCGGCGGCCTGTGTGGCAGCAGCGCACGTTTGTGGCCGCCCCATTCAGGCTTTTCGACAGCCAATGCTGCAAGCGGCACAGGCCTCAGCGGCATTTGTGGTGCCAGATAGCCTTGTGTGTGATTTTCGGGGTGCCCAGACAGCAATGTGAGTGTGCGGTTGCAGTAACGGCCCTGGCATCGCCCCATGCCAGCACGGCTCACACGTTTGAGCGTTGCAATATCGGGTGGCCCCTGTTCGGCAAGGCCCTTCAATGTTCCAAAAGTAATGCTTTCACACCGGCAGGCCAGAGTATCATCGGAAGGAGGGTGGGCGGTGATGTCCGGCGAAAACAGTCGCCAAAGGGCAGATTGAAAGGCCGTTGCGCGGACGAGCCGTCGATGGGCCTCCCGATCAGTCGTGATGGCATGTCCCAGCTTCTTCGCGATCGACAGCCCTGCCAGCCGACCCCTTGCCATAGCCATATGAGCACCGCCGAAACGCACCGCTTCCCCAACAATATGCACATGGGCAAGGGAGCTTTCACCATCTTCACCGCAGATTGCGATGAGCGAGCCGTCTGCTGCTACTGTGTGATCGCAGCCCAAAAGCCGCGATAATTCATTGGATGGGGTGAAATCTCCACCGAGGAGCACGGTATCAATTTCAATCTTGCGCTCGCCATCCGGCCCTGACACGGTTGCCGAGGCGACACATTGGTCTCCTTCAATGGACCGAACCTGTGTCTGCCATGCGATATTAATCCCCGAGCGCTGCAGCCGCGTCATGTCACGCAACCCTTTGAGTGCCAATGCAGGGCTTTGGCGCAACAGTGCAAACGCTTCGCGTTGACGGCTCCATGGTGCGGCGGCACGCTCCGCAACACAGATAATTTTGCCACCGGCTTTGTGAATTTCCGCAGCGACCTGAAAATTGAGCGGGCCATTGCCCGCGATCAGGATTCGGCGTCCAGGTAGCGTGCCATAACTGCGTAACAATGTTTGCGCCGCACCGGTTGTCATAACGCCTGCAAGTGTCCAGCCATCAATTGGCGCAGGTCGCTCGAAAGCACCGGTGGCAAAAACCAGCATGCGCGGCTTGATATAAAAAGCACCTTTTGCACCATGACAGGCAATCACAGTGTGGCCCTCAGCAGCTTGGGATGCACCCCAAACGGTCACGCTGGATAAGATCGTTACGCCAAGAGCATGCAGTCGGTCGATCAGATCGGCACCGTCGCGGGCTTGACGATCGCCGTCGAGGGCAAGCGTTGCGTCGACTGTGCTCGGTTGCTTGTAAAATTGACCGCCTGATATGTGCCTTTCATCGACAATGATGACAGAGACCCCTGCGGCAGCCGCAGTCTCTGCCGCTGCAAGGCCGCCGGGGCCTGCGCCGATGATCAGCAGATCGACGTCGAGATTGGCCAGTGTGGTCGCGACAGGTGCTAGATCGGCAAGGCCCGTTTCGGCAATATCCGGGCGCGGCTGTTGACGCACAATACGCATGCCATCACGGATAGGTGTCATGCAGGAACGCTGGCTTGTGCGGCCATCCACCGTGACCAGACATTCGTGGCATATACCCATGCCACAAAACAGGCCGCGCCCGTGACCTTTGGTATCCGTTGAAAAGCCCGGTTGACCAAGGTGACTGAGAACGGCGGCAACGGACATGCCAGCATCGACTCGATGCGCAACCCCGTCAATATAGACAGAGTTTTTTGCGCCTCTCGTGATCAATGCGGGCATGGGTATCCTCTTTTGCTCAGTTTTCAAACCGCAGGCCGAAACGTTCGACAAGCGATTTCATGTCGGCATCTTGTGCCTGAGGTAACGGAAGGCGAGGCGGCAACGGGGAGCCCGCAGCAAACCCCATGTGATTGAGCAGGGACTTCGATCCAGCAACATAAGCTTGGCCGCCAACCGCTTGAATGAGAGGTAGCCATTCCAGATAGAGCGCACGCGCCTCATCATATTTCTGTTCGTCTGCGGCCAATGTGAAGATCCGAGACATTGGACCCGGCGCGATATTTGAGGCGACGGCGACCCAACCTTGAGCACCCATGACAAAAGACTCAAAACCCAGAATGCCGCCAAAGGGTGTCATGGATGGACCGGCTAGACGCACGATGTCGCGAATACGGGTGACTTCGAGGGTGGATTCCTTGACATAGTCGCACCCATCAATCTGCGCTATGCGGGCCAAAATTTCCGGCTTGAGATCAACATTGGCCGTGGCTGGGTTGTTATACACCATGATCGGAATGGAAATCGATGCCGCAATGGCGCGGTAATGCTCGACCAATTCATCCTCTGTTGGTGTGCAATAGAATGGAGGAATGACCATAATACCATCTGCACCCATGGCTTGGGCATTGCGCGCGAGACGTACGGCTTCGCGTGTGTCTTCAGCGCCTGTGCCGATCAACACGGGGACGCGGCCTGCTGCTGTTTCAATCACGGTGCGGGCAACTGCGTCGCGATCATCTTGGGAAAGCGAGAGGAACTCACCCGTCGAGCCGAGCGGAATCAGGCCATGAATGCCTTCACGGATCTGCCAATCGGTAAAGGCGGCAAGAGCTGGAAGATTGACGCTTCCATCAGCATCAATCGGTGTAATCATCACGGTGAAAACACCGCGAAATGGCTTAGGCATAGAATTTATCCTTCTAGAATATCAGCGTTTTTCAGAGAGGTTTACGACTGCCGTGGATCGACCAAACCGCTTTTCAATGTGTCTCTGAACGAAGTCCCAAACTGTGGTCAGGAGCAGGTAATAGAGGGCCGCTACGGTAAACAGCTCCAGCACCATGAATTTTTCCTGGATCAAAACCTGCGTACGGCGCAGCAATTCCTCCATCGAAATCACGGATGTCACCGACGTGGTCTTGAGGAGGCCGTTGACGGAATTTCCGAGCGGAGGAATGATGATTTTGAAAGCCTGCGGCATGACGATGTAGCGCATGATCTGGCGTTCACTCATGCCCAAGGCGCGGGCCGCCCGTGATTGGCCTTCCGATACGGCTTCAATCCCAGCCCGGATGATTTCTGCCAGGTAGGCAGCTTCGTTCATCGCAAGCCCGATCAACGCCGCTTCAACAACCGAAAAGCGCACGCCCAGCTGCGGCAGAGCGGTATAAATCATGATCAACTGCACCAGCAGCGGCGTGCCGCGAAACAGCCAGATATAAAACCAACCGATTGACCTCAGGGATCGCCGTTTTGAGCGGCGCATGAGAGCCACAATGACAGCCAAAGCCAAGCCAAAGAACAGTGAAACGCATGTCAGCCAAATCGTGGTGAATACCCCATCAAGAATGAATGGGTTGAAGAGATAGTGGAAAAAACCGGACCAGCTCCAGATTGACACGAGACGTCCTTTTTAGAGAATTTCCAGCAAAAACGCGTCGCGGTTTTGCGTGAGGAAATGCGCAAAGAGAGAAATATCGAGCATTTGCCATTTCCATAAAAATGGACATGCTCTCGCGATTGCAGAAGGTACCGACCGAAGTCGGCATCCTCGCACGCATGATGAGACTTTGGTCTCTAGCGGTTAGGGCCCTTGACCGAATAGTCACCATCAATCATAGGCAAGCCGTAACTTTCAAAGAGCTTGCCGAGTGAACCGTCTGCTTTCATGCCCTTGAGGACACCAGAAACGGCGTCGGCGAGAGCCGGATTCTTAAAGGCGACAGCGACCGGGGCTGGGTAGAGGCCGCTCACGGCGCGGCGGAAATCGCCGCGGGTTTCATATTCCTTGGCGACACCATCAATGGATACGACGCCATCAACCTGACCCGCGCGAAGCGCCTGGAAGGCGAGAGCGAAATTATCGAATGTCAGAATGTTGAGGCCTTTTTTGCCAGCAGCAGTTAGTTCTTTGTCGAGAACGCGGGTCTTGCTTTCTTCAAAGCCACCAATTTCGACGCCAATCCGCAGGCCGGCGAGGTCCTCTTTCATCTTTATGGATGTGTTCGTGTTGGCGACGGAGACGCTGATCGCCTGATTTTCATAAGGAATCATTTGCATCATCGCGGCACGCTCTGGCGTGAAGAAAATGCCGGTGTTGATCATGTCCCAGCGTCCAGCCTGAAGGCCCGGAATCATCGCAGAGAACTCGATGCGGATATATTCTGGTGTCAAGCACAGCCGCTTGGCTATTTCTTTACCAAGCTCGATCCGCATTCCCTTTAGCTCACCGCTCGAGTCGACATATTGCAGTGGGGGCAGGGTTGGATTGGTGGACATGACCAATGTGCCGGGCTTGGTCAGCGCAGAATTTGGAACTTTGGGATTGCAGTCTTCAGCAAAGGCGCAAGCCGCCGCAGATAGCATGAAGACTGATGCGAGAGATAGGATGTGAATTTTCATTTTTGACCTCTGGAGCGTTGATGGATGTCTTCTTGTGGACATGCTTTGGAATGCTTGTTTTGTTTGCATTCAATTGGTATACCAATTACATACATACAAAATATCGACTCGGCAAGCCTTACTTCGCGATGACTTCATTCTTTAACGCAAAAGAAAAATCACACGTCGTGTCGCACGCTCAGCCAAAGAAAGATTCGGGGCATCATTGAGGGGTATTAGGAAAATCGCAGAAAAGCGCTACTCGTGGATCTTTCACAAAAGAGTATTTGCTCTAATAGCTTGCCAAGACATTTTCACGGACACGCTCGAGGTGCAGCGCCATGGCTGCTTTTGCCGCGTCGGCGTTTCGTTGGCCAAGCGCCAAAATAATGGCACGATGATCTTCAAGCCCTGGCTTGCGTTGCGCAAGTTTACGCTGGCGCTCAAAAATCGTTGTGTAGCGTCGCATTTGCACGATCGTGTCGGCCATGAACTGGTTTCCACTGGCCTCCCCAATCTCCTGGTGCAACATGTCGTCAAACTGCCAAACAAAGGCTTGATTTGGATCGGGGTCGTTTTCAATTGCCTTGAGCATCTCCTCAAGGGAGTGCACTGTGGCGGGTACGATATGCACGCTGGCCAGGGCCGCAGCACTTGGCTCCACAAGCAATCGCATGGCAAGACTATTGAGGTAGTCTTTGAGCGTGATGACGCGCACGGTCAATACACCCTTTTTATTGCGCACCAGAAGACCTTGACCTTCCAATCGGCCGAGTGCGTCGCGCATTGGGGACCGCGAAACATGAAGGCGGTCGGCAAGCCTTCTTTCTTGTATAACAGCACCACCAGCCAACTGCGCCGAGAGAATTTCTTCGAGCAAGATACCATAGGTTTCGTCGGCAAGGCTCTTGTCGTTCGTGGTTGCGTCACTCATGCATTGTTGTTCCCGATGCTTTTGGCAATCCTGACTGCTATGGACCATGATGGGCACCGTGAAAAGTCTCTCATGTGGCAAGGGTCGACAATGACGCTAAGAACACAATATCAAAAGGATTTACACTGAGGTGATACCGTCTGAGGAGAAAATGGAAATACGCACTCAAGCGCGATCAAGCCACAAACTGGCAGCACTTGCCTATAATGCCGTCTCCGACATGATCCGCCATCGTCGTTTAGGCGGAGGTCATGTGATCGTCGAAGCGCGTCTTGCTGAAACGCTTGGTGTGTCAAGGACTCCGTTGCGTGAGGCGCTTCAGCGTCTGGAAGGCGAAGGACTGGTGCACAAGGGCGAGGGGCGTAACTATGTTGTGCGTCACGTTGACATTGGCGAATATATTCAAAGTCTCAAGCTACGTCTTCTGATTGAACCGCAGGCTGCGGTAGAAGCCATGGTCAGCATTCCTGGACAAAAATTAATTGAGGTGCGGCGCGAGATTGAGGAATTGATGGGAGCAACCGCTTATCATACCGATGCGCATTGGTTCTCCGACGATCATCTGCACAATCTCATTATCGATTACTGCGGCAACGAGGTTATGGCCAACGTCCTGCGCAGTTTGCGTGCCACGACCCGCCTTTTTGAAATCGGACAGTTGAAAGATCGGCTCACGCCCGACTCAACAGAACATCAGGTCATTATTGACGCGCTTCAACGTAAAGATGCTCAAGCCGTGTATAAGGCGGTCGCAATTCATATCGAAAGCTTGATTTCTTTTGCAAGAATGCATCTAAATCTGACGGAATAGTAGCCTGGACAAGGAATTGTCATAGTGCATATTCTCTACCAAATTCCCGATTTCGAATTTGCCCTAGAGACTTAATTTCGGGCCAGATAAAACACTGGCAACGGGGTGTGAATAAGCACAGAAGGTCGACACAGTTCGAAAGGACGGTAAGACTTGAATTTAAATGTAAAATCGTAACGAGAGCGGGATCATCATAGGCACTGATCGTGACACGAAACAATCTCCATTCCGTCTCAACAAATCAGAGTCTTACGGGACGGATCTAAGGAGCCAACCTCCGACCCCGATTCATAAACGCAGTCGGCTTGGTTTAGGTCGAGCCAAATTCCGGACGGAGTATTGGGCATCTCCCTGCACGTTTAAGCAGAAGTGTTCGACCATTGCTCTTGTTCCCGCTCTTGGATGCTGGCTTTTTATCACGTGTTCCGAATGGTGTCCTTTGTCCTAGGACCAAGGACACAAAGGCACGCCGTGCCGCAAACACGCGTGTTTCTCCAACTCCGCAGTGGTCTAGTCGCGCTTGGAAGAAGTTTCAAAACAGAACGTTACGGTACGCTGAAAAATCTACGGTGCTGGATAATAAAAGATAAAATAAATTCGCATCAAAGGTTCGATCCTGATCAAGGCGTGAGGAATGTTCATTCCTTGAGCACGTCAGTATAGTTTCGGGACTTCTGACGGAAGCGAGCTGGAGTGAAGCCGGTCAGATGGCGAAAGCTGCGTGCAAAGGCGCTGAGTTCGCTATAGCCAAGCTGCTCGGCGATGACAGAGATTGGCAGCCGCGTGTTGGCAAGTAGGCTTTTTGCGATTTCCATCCGGACCATGTTGCGCAGGTCCGCATAATTGACGCCGTTTTCTGCGAGCTTGCGCTGGAAACTGCGCAGGCTCATGCCGAAATCACCAGCGGCGTGGTCTATATCGATGCTCGCATGCTGGCAAAGAGCGGCGGCGATCCATGCCTTCAGCGCGGCCACGAGATCGAGACGTTTCTCCCGGCGGTAAAGAAGATCGGACAGTTCGCAGGCGATCTGCAAATGGCGATGTTCATCCCCGCCGGCGCCGATCGGGCGATCTAGAAACTTTTTTGGAAACACGATCGCGTTTTCCCGACGGCCGAACGATAAAGGGCAGGCAAGCTGTGATCGATAAAGCGCCAGATTGTCGCCCGGCATATGCTCAAACTCTATGCAGCACGGTTTCCAATCCTCACCAATGGTCGCTGCCAGCATTGTGTTCAGCAAGCTTTCGGTAAAGTCCGCATCCTGGGTCTTGTGACGGACCGTATTGTCATGGATGGAATAGGAAAACCGGGCGACATCGTTTTCTACGACCAGCGCCGACCGGCTGTTGCTCTGCAATGCCGGAAAATGGCGACTGAATTGCGTCAGTCCTTCTTTGAGCGTTGGTGCCGTTAGAAACAGGGCGGCCAGGGAGCCAATTGCTTGGAATTCAAATTCTTTTCCAAGTTTCAATCCAAATATCGGATCGTTCGTTTCTTCAGAAGCGACCTCAAGGGCGGATGTGAAGGCGGCCAGCGGCATGAAATCGCTTTCGGCAAACAACGCATTGCTGCCAAGTCCGATGCGCGCCGACACTGTATCCGCGTCGAGCCCTCCGAGACGGATCGAAGCCAACAAGCCGTTCATGGCAGAGGAGGCAATGATGCCTGTTGTTTTCATGGCTTGCTCCGAATGGAACTTTCGAGTCTGCCCATGCAATAAGTGGGTCACATGGACCGACGCAACAGGCGGCCATTTTGGCATGAAGTGTCAAATACAGGCCCCAAAATTTTTGCATAGTAGAAACCCGGCTCAAAAGAACAAAACTATAGATAAATATCGCCTGTATTTTTTAGTGAAAAATCTAAATTATACCGGCCTTTCTTCTCTGCAATACACCAAATATACAATTCACAATCGATCAAAAATGAACGTTCTATCTGGGGGAATTTCCATGTCCACAATTGAACTTGGAGAGGCCGGAACTGAACTCCGGCGCAATGCTATCGGGGTCAGCCATATCGTCTTTTTCGTCGTCGCCGCCGCTGCGCCATTAACGGCAGTGGTCGGTGCATCACCTGCCGCCTTTGCCTTCGGAAACGGTGCTGGCGTGCCGGCCACCTATTTGTTGGTCGGTGCGCTTTACCTGGTCTTCAGCGTCGGCTTTACGGCCATGAGCCGGTTTATCGGCTCGGCCGGTGGCTTTTATCCCTATATCGCTGCCGGCCTCGGCCGCCCGGCCGGGGTAGCCGGAGCGTTCGTCGCCCTTGCGACCTATGTCGCCATCGAACTGGCGGTCTGCGGCCTGTTCGGCTTCTTCATGAACGATATTGTCAAGACATCCGGCGGTCCCAGCATCGCCTGGTGGATCTATGCCTGCACACTTGCGGCCCTGATCTATGCTTGCGGCCGCCGCAATATCGAATTTTCCGGCCGAGTCCTCGGCTACTGCATGATCGCCGAGATTGCCATTCTCGCCCTGTTTGCCTTGTCGGTGCTGATCTCCGGTGGCGGACCCGAGGGTATTACTGTCGCTCCTTTCGGCCTTTCCGCCGTGGCCGGGCCTGGAATAGGTGTGTCGCTGGTTTTCGTCGTCGCCTCCTTCATAGGCTTCGAGGCAACCGCGATCTTTGGCGAGGAAGCCCGCGATCCAAAGCGCACCATCGCACGTGCCACCTACCTTGCGGTGATCATCATCGCCGTGTTCTATGCATTTGTGACCTGGGCCGTTGCCTTGCATTACGGTCCGTCCAACATAGCCTCCGAGGCAACGGCCAATACAGCGACGCTGTACCTGACCGCCGTGCAGGCCATGCTTGGCGGTCCGGCCGGGATTGTCCTTAACGCCCTGCTGATCACCAGCCTGTTTGCCTGCGCGCTGTCCTTCCACAATACCATCAATCGCTATTTCTATTCGCTTGGCCGCGAGGGTATCGCCTGGTCGGGTTTCGCACGCACGCACGGAACCCATCATTCGCCTCACATGGCGGGTGGCGTCCAGACCATACTGATGGTCGCGCTGATCCTGGCCTTCGCCTTCACCGGGCAGGATCCCTACGCGGTCGTGTTTGCCTGGATGGGCGCTTTCGCCAGCGTCGGCATCCTGCTCCTACAGACAATGGTCTGCCTGGCGGTCATCGGCTTTTTCCGCACGGATACCCGTGGCGTCAGCGTCTGGCAGTGGATCGTGGCCCCGATCATCAGCATGGCCGGATTGGTAGCATGCCTGGCGCTGATGATCATCAACCTGCCGCTGATTAGCGGCTCGCAATCGCCGATCGTCGCCAGCTTCCCTGTCATCCTGGCCATCATCGCCGCCGCAGGCGCCACCTTTGCGGTGTGGCTGAAGGCCCGCAAGCCGGCCATTTACGCCAATCTCGGCCGCGCCTTCGCTTAAAGGTGGGGCCCGGCTCAACCGCAAGACTTGCTGCGGCCCTTCGATAAAACCGCGACGGCGGCTCACAACCGCCGTGCTTCTTCACTTTCCGGCTGCAAAAGCCGAACAGACTAAGGAAGACTACCATGGACACCTGCTGTGTTTCCGCTGCACCCCGTCAGATCCCGCTGAGCGTCACCCATCCCTTGCAGCCCCTGACCCCGGACGAAATCCGCGCGGTGGCAACGATCGTGCGCAAGGATCCGCCTTATGGCGATGACACCCGCTTTGAAACGATCGAACTGATAGAGCCGGACAAGGCGACTGTTCGGGCGTTTTCGTCCGGCGCGCTGATCGCCCGCAAGGCACGGGTAAACGTTTTCAGCGCCGCCGCCGTCACCGTCACCAGTCTCGTGGTTTGCCTCGATACGCAAACCATCCTCACCCGCAAGGATTTCCCCGGCAAGCGTCCGATGATCCAGCTCGAACAGTTCCTATCCATCGAAGGTATCGTACGGGCCGATCCGGAGTTCATAGCGGCCTGCGCAAAGCGCGGCATCACCGACATGGAGACGGTGTGCGTTGATCCATGGTCGGCCGGAAACTTCGGTGTGCCCGGCGAGGAGGGTCGCCATCTCTGCCACATTTTCTGCTGGCTGCGGCTGCGCGAGAATGAGAACTTCTACGCCCATCCGATCGAGGGGCTGAATGCGGTGATCGACCTTATCACCGGCAAGGTTATCCGGGTCGACGACTATGGCGTGGTGCCCGTTCCGATGCAGGAAGTGAACTATGAAAGTCAGTTCATAGAAACCTTTCAGCCAACGGCCAAGCCGATCGACGTGGTGCAGCAAGAAGGCGTGAACTTCGTTTTCGATGGGCACCGCCTCACTTGGCGCAACTGGTCGCTGGTCGTCGGCTTCAATGCGCGCGAGGCGCTCACCCTTCACGACATCCGCTTCGACGGGCGACCGATCGTTAACCGCGCCTCGATCGTTGAGATGACAGTGCCGTATGGCAGCCCGGACAACGGCCATTTCCGCAAGAATGTCTTCGATATCGGCGAATACGGCATCGGCAAGCTCGCCAATTCCCTGAAGCTCGGCTGCGATTGCCTGGGCGTCATCAAGTATCTCGACGTGCACCTCAACACCATGGACGGCGATCCCTGGACGATTGAGAAGGCGATCTGCATTCACGAGGAAGATTCCGGGCTTTTGTGGAAGCATATGGATTTCCGGACAGAACGCTCCGAAATCCGCCGGGGCGCCAAGCTCGTCGTCTCAACGATCTGCACCGTCGGCAATTATGAATACGGCCTGTACTGGTATCTTTTTCTCGACGGGACGATCGAACACGAGGTCAAGGCAACCGGGATCATCAACACCGCCGCCTGCATCCCCGGCCAGCCGCCGAAATATGGACGCGAAGTGGCACCTGGTGTCGTCGGTCATATCCACCAGCATATCCTATGCGCCCGCCTGGACATGGCGGTGGACGGCGATGCCAACAGCGTCGTGGAATGCAACACCTATGCCGAGCCGCTTGGTCCCGCCAACCCCTATGGCAATGCATTCTTCGAGGAGCAAACCGTTCTTGCCCGGGAGAGCGAGGCAGCACGCCGCGCCGATCCGGCATCGCACCGCTACTGGAAGGTCATTAACCCGAACAAGACGAACTATACCGGCGCTCCCGTTGGCTACAAGCTCGAGGCGAACCATTGCGTCACCCCGTTCGTTCATCCCGATTCGCCATCCGGAAAACGCGCTGCGTTCGTTCAAAATCATGTCTGGGTCACGGCCTTCGATCCGGAAGAGAGATTCCCGGCGGGCGACTTCGTCAACCATTCCGATGGAGCCAGCGGGCTTATAGAATTCGTCGCCAAGAATCGGCCGATCGAGAACACCGATATCGTGCTCTGGCATGTCTTTGGCCTGCATCACCCCGTGCGTGTCGAGGATTTTCCGGTGCAGCCCTGCGTGTTCACCGGCTTTAAGCTGATGCCGAGCGGCTTCTTCGACCGCAATCCGGCTATCAACCTGCCACCGGTGGTCAACACGGCCAGCTGCGCCGCATGAGCATATCCGTCATGCACTGCACGTTGGCGAACAGGAAGAGGCAGAAATGATGCCGGATCTCCCAATGCTTGCGGGCACCGTTGCCGCTGGCTTCCTGATGGGCCTTGCCGGCAGCCTGCACTGCGCGGGCCAATGCGGCGGCATCGCCTCGTCGCTGCTGATCGCGACGGGTCAAGGTCGTTCCGGGCGGCAAAGAGCGCAGGCTTTGCTGGCCACCCAGCTCGGCCGCACGGTGACCTACACGATCGCTGGCTGTGTCGTCGGCATTGCCGGCGACGCATTGGGGCAGCTTTTTGATCTCGCCGGTCTACAGCCTGTACTGCGGGCCCTGGGCGCAGCCATGCTACTGTGGGTGGGGTTTTCGCTAATTGGCGTGGTCCCAGGTCCTCAGCTCATCGACCGTCGCGTGATCGCCGCCTCGACGTTTTTGCTTGGCGGTCGTCAGGGACCCGTCCATTTCGGGACGCCCTCAGCGTTGCTGCTCGGAATGGCATGGGGTATTGCGCCCTGCGCCATGGTCTACAACGCCTTGATGACTGCCATGCTCAGCGGCACGGGTGCAACGGGCGCTTTGTTCATGATGAGCTTCGGCTTGGCGACCGTTCCGGCGGTGGCTCTGACAGCTGCCGGCGCCGCCCAAATCGCTGTGATGGGGGCAACGCTGCCCAAGGCTGCGCTGCGCAAAGTCGTCGGTATCGCCATAGTCGCCTTGGGCTTTGGCAGTATCGTAATGCCTGCTGCATCCCTGACGGCGCTTTGCCTAAGCTAGTTAGTTATGAGACGGCCGCCGGAAGGTGGCGAATACAAATCCGGCTATAGATCGAATGCCACGATTCCGTCACATACCTTCTGTGGGTTCAGATCCCTTCAAGGCGGAGACGACCATGGCAGTGTCATGGGCGATGTGGACCAGCTGTTCATCCGAATGGCTATGCAGCTTCCCAAACCTGATTGAGGATTTTCGCCGCAAGCGCGGCCTTATCTTGCGGTAGGAAGCGGCCGTAGTGCTGCGAACGACATCCGGTGTGTCCTGGATGGCATACGCCTGCTCGTAAGAACCGGTCTGTTTGAGGATATGCGTTGCCAAAATATCCCGAAGATTATGCGGCCCGTGCGGCAGTAACCCCTTGATGGCGCCGCGGCCGGTATAGGGATTGTAGATGCCATAGCGTTGGATCACGGTTTGCCAGGCTTCATAGAATTTGGCGGAATCGTATGCCGCGTCCAGACTGATTGTTTTGACCGTCCTAACGAACAAGGTGCCGGGAATCCTTCGCCGGACAGAGCAGCACACCGCGCCCTTTGACAATGCCGGTGGGTGAAGCGGCGAGCGCCCCGAACATCAGCCCGAAATGCTCGACCTTCTGCGATGCCGTTTCCTCGTACCATACCCCGTTGCGTTGAAACCCAATCGCCGTCAGCGTCGATGTCTTGAAGCGGATCAGATCGACCATCTCCATAGCCAGCCGTGGCGGTGCATCGACGACACCTGACAGGAGATCAGGATCTTCAAAGGTTTCCGTATTTTAGCTCGTGCTGTCTGGATTGATTTGCGATCGGGGCGACAGGGCTCTGCCGCCATAGGTGACGCCTGGAAACCGAATTGCATAGCGCTGTTTAATCGCCGCCGCCTGGTAGCGGCGATAGTCAGTCGAGCCCGAGATGATGAACCTGCGCACCCATTCGATGATTTCCTCTCGCTTAGAGAACGGCAGGCTGCTGAAATCGCCTGGAAGATGCCATGCAAGACGCCGACGTTCCGCAGCGCTGATGTCACCCATATCATGGTCGTAGAGGGAGCGGGATTGGTGCGGCAAGTTCGCCTTGAAATAGCCTTGCACCAGTCGATAACGCTGCTCGATGCGGGATAGGATCTCGAAGCTTGTCATCGAACGTCTCGCCCAGGCGAATGACGACGCGGTAGAGTTGCCAGTAGCTCTCGCCGAACCGGCGCACGTGATAGAAGAGTGCATCCTGGAAACTTGCCGGATCATCGGTCGCCTCAAACAATGGCTTAGGAAATGGACTGATTGGTTTCGGCGGTGGCCCTCGGGGTACGGGCGGTAATTGTGCAGGGGGCTTTTCGGAGAGGATCTGTCGCGGTCTGGAACACGCCGCAGTTTTAGCCTTGCGCTGAACGGTATTGCGCGATTTCGTGCGTGTTTTCGTCGACTGTATGTCCTCGCCGGCAGGCGGTTCTCCGGGCCAGCGGATAATCGCGTCCAGCCCCGGACGGAGCGCCTTCTTCCAATCGGCCGTCAATTGGTTTTCGATCCCGCAAGACTGACCGATTGCTGTCCAGTCCATACGACCATTGGCGATCGGTGGTAACTGGCGATGGATGACGAGACCGATGAGAAAGGTCCTAATGCTTTGCGGCATTCGCTTTGAGGCGATTGGCGCAATGCGTACCTCGCAGAAATCCGAGATGTTTCGTTGAAAGTGATGAGATGAAAGATCGTGTTTTGCCATGCTCTTATTCCGTTTTCTCGGCACCAGTGCCGAGCGCGGGCGGGTAGGAGCGGACATTTAAAAGAAGCGTGTATTGCGGGTGGGCTTCCAGTTTCGGTGCGCAGATTGCCTAACGTCCTATCAGTAGAGGAAACAAAATTGATCTGTAAGAAGATCTTTTAGTGTCATATGATCTCTATTCGTGGCATTTAGTTTGACATGCGTAGATACCGTGAGATACGTAAACATATCATAGTGAGAAATATGAAACATTAAGGTATCAAATGAAGTGGGATTCGGAGGCTCTTCAGGACATAGGGCGGCTGCTCAAGACGTCGCGCAAGACTTTGGGCCTAACCCAGGAGCAGGTTGCGGATATGGCGGGTATGTCGCGTCCGCGGTACCGCGAGATTGAGGCTGGAGCCAGCGCTGCCCGTACGACCACACTGATCAACATTGGTCGTGCGCTTGGTCTGGAACTGATGCTCATCCCGCAGGCTATGGTCCCGGCGGTTGAAGCTTTGCTGCAGCCAGGTGGCGCCGAAGATGATCTTCCTGCTTTCGTCGCCAGCCCCGATGGTGAAGGCAATGTCTAATACGCATCTTGATCCAAGATCCATAACCTCACTTGACGTGCTGCTAAATGACCTGAAGGTAGGCATGATCGTGAGGACGCCGGGAGACTTCAACGCGTTCAGCTTTGAGGAGAGCTATCGTCAGACGGGTGGTTTCCCAGTGCTCAGTCTGTCATTTCGCGCGGCACATGGGGGTTTGCGGAAGGACCCGAAGCCTGTCGCAAGGGCTTTGCCATCGTTCTTTGCGAACCTTCTTCCAGAGGATAAACTGCGCGAGGCGATGGAGAAGCACCATTCAGGTAGCGTGCGAGCAGGAAATGATTTCGATTTGCTTGCAGCACTCGGGTCGGATCTGCCGGGGGCTGTCCGAATTGTGCCGAGCGAAGGGGCCGTTGCTCATAGTGAGGGTTTGACAGCCTCCAGGTCAAAGGCCCGGTTTTCACTTGCCGGTGTGCAGATGAAACTTTCCGTCATCAAAAACACAGGCAAGGGCGGCGGTCTGACGATCCCCTTAGGCGACGAGCAGGGTTCATATATCGCCAAGTTTCCGTCGACATCATTTCCCGGTGTTTCTGAAAATGAATTTGCCAATCTCGCATTGGCCGAAGCGATTGGTATGGACGTGCCGGAACGAGAGCTCGTGGAACAATCGCAATTCGAGGGTATCCCGGCGGAGTTTGAGACGCTGTCTGACGGAAAAGTCCTCCTCGTCAAACGTTTCGATCGGGTTGCCGGTGGTGAGCGCGTCCACATCGAAGATTTCGCTCAGGTATTCGGCGTCTATCCGTCTCGAAAATATGAGGGTGCCGCCTATCATGATATAGCCGCCGCTCTTGGGGTCGCCGTTTCTTCAGCGGCAGCCCTAGAGTTCGTCCGACGACTGGCTTTGGCTGCGCTGACAGGAAACGGCGACATGCACCTCAAGAATTGGTCGCTGATTTATCATGGGAAGGGCGACAAGCCGGCACTCGCCCCAGTCTATGATGTGCTCTCGACTGTCCCTTACATTCCGTCGGACGCCATGGCATTGTCGCTGGCCGGTGAAAGGCCGTTCAAGGCAATGAACGCCCAGCGATGGAACGTCTTCGCTCATCGTGCGCGACTGCCGGAAGCTGCGGTGCTGAAGGCTGTTACGGAGACGGTCGAGCGCGTCAACCAGTCTTGGTGGTCTCTGCCTGAACGAGCTGTCCTCCCCAATAAAGTATTGGAACGGATTGACGCCCACATAAAGTTGATGTCGCCGATCCTCGGCACGTGGGCGGATTAGCAATTGGTGTTTTGCGTAACTCGTTAGCAGTTTCGTGGCCCACAAGTGCCGATCGAGTCGCTGGTTCGAATCCCTTCACCCGCTCCACTTAGGCACTTCAAGAACACAAATGTTGTTGGCTGGTGTACCGGAAAATGAAAAAGTGGCGCAACTTCAGTTACAGCTTAAAAGTTTACAAGTCCCAACGTTTTGATCAGCTGAATCTCCGGCATCATTTCCAGCTCGTGTGATCTGCTGCGGCACATCCGAACGGTGCTCTGTCCTGACCAAAGCGTTTATTCAGCTGGTCGCAGCCCCAGCGGTTTAGTGGTGCAGGCATCATATTGTTGATGTCCATTCCGGGAGACTGAAATTGTGTTGGCGATGTCGTCACATACCAGAGCCAAAAGCCGAACATGCCGACAATAAGCAGCAGCAATGTCACGAAGAAAATTTGAAGGCCTTTCCAGGCCGACATCGTCTTTTTCTGCGCTTGGATAACTGGCGTGCCTTCAATACTGGCGTGATTCACGAAGGGGGCCAGTGCCGCTGTTCGCTCGTCGTCGGTCAATGCAACACGCTGGAGCCGATCATCCAGAAGCACTGGCAGGGCCGTATTGCCGTGCCGGACAGCCAGTCCTAAAAGGTTGCCATTGGCTTCGCCGACGATCAGTGGCTCGGCACCCTGTGCCATCCGTGTATAGGCGGATCGTCCGGTTTTATCGGAGGCGACCTTGTCGTTGTAGGTAACGGAAAGAATATTGCTTTTGCGGTCGAAGGCGGTAATTTCCACCGGCACGGGCTGGAGCAAAGCCGGTCGGCGCAGCTGGCTCTTAACCCGCAAAATGCGCAGAGCCAGAAAAATCATGCCGATGCCCAAGCCGCCCAGTGCAAGGGTGAAGATTGCGAGCGTTATGATGCGGTTCCAGAGCTTGTCGAGGCCAAGGCTTATCGTCGCCAGTTCTGGATGATCTGCCGAAATGACCAGTGCGGTTTCATAGTCTCCCACATGAAAATCGACGAACATGACTTCGACCTTCGTGTCGTAGCTCTGGCCGTTGACGTTATAGACAAGCCGAGCCTTGCAGTCGGTGAGGATCGCCTTTCGCGTCGTGCATTGACCATCCTGGATATCGCCGTCGTCCACCACCACTGGGTTCTGGCTGATGAGGAAATCGCGATAGACGCCTGGTCCCTCCCAGAAAAGGAGAAAGGTCGCGAGCGCGAGGATAATGGGAGGAGACCAGAAGTAAGCGCGAGGGATCGAGATAGCATCGGATGCCAGCGAGAACGGACGGTTGGGGAGATGAAGCGTCGGCGTCAATTTCGTGGTCTTTCTATTTCAAACATTAACAGTAACGACAGGTCGGATCAGGACAAGTGGAGCACAGCATCGCATGGCTGAGCCCACCATAGACAGGCATGGCGGTGCCTGTAACATACTTGCCTCGTCACTGGCCAGAAAGGTAACCACCTCACCAAACTCTTGTGGTTCCCATATCGTCTTATCGGGGTTTCTTTCTGGTTTTGGGCGGTGATGACGCTTGCGTCCACCGCACGACCAGCAGCATCCAAGGCGTCCAGTCGTGGTGCGCGGGGTCGCAAAGCGTCCAGGCATCACGACATTGACTGTCACGCCATCCTCCGCGACCTCGGTTGCCAGCGTTTTTGCCCAACCGGCCAGCGCTGACCTCAATGCGTTGGACGTGGCCAAACCAGGGATTGGCTCGAGTGGAACACCATATCGGATTACATCAACTGTAAAGATTGTGATCGCAGGGTGGTTATTCACTTTCCATCAAGACCAGCAGGAAATGAGTTTGGGTCGATCAGTTGAAGTTGGCGGCTCTTTTAGAACCTCAATGCGCTGTTTGCCGCCCCTGGGGAAGCCTTTATCGAGGCAGCGTTTCATTGCGCATACGGTATGAATATTTCACTTGGAAGCGGCGTGTACCTCAATTCTGGCTGCGTCATTCTCGATTCCGCATCGGTTTCTATCGGCGACGGCACGATGCTCGGCCCAGCCGTCCAAATCTACTGCCCCGAACATCATCGCGACATGATGCTACGAAAGGCGGGCCTTGAACGCGCGCGGCCAGTCACCATCGGCAAAGATGTATGGATCGGTGGCGGGGCCGTTATACTCGGCGGGGTGACTGTCGGGGATGGCGCGATCATTGGCGCAGGAGCCGTGGTTACTCGCAGCGTTGCGGCGGGAGCGACGGTCGTTGGCAATCCGGCACGGCCAGTCAGACAGAGTTGATTTCAGACCATTACATTTTCGTCACTCGCGTTGTCATCGAGTCTTACAATCACTGGGCTTTAAAACGTTTTGACGGTCCGGTGGCTAAATGAAAAGGGGTTCACATCGGCAGACGATTCGATTCCTATCTAAGCGAAGGTGCGTATTGCTGCGGCAACTTTGCGCCTTCGAACCGGACATGAAAGCTGCATTGTCCAAATTCCAAAAGCTGACATTGTTTATGATGCATCCGAATCCCTCCCGACCCGTCAGTCCCGCCAATTGTGCGCTATGGCGCGCTATCCTGCGCGATGCTATGCAAATACGGCCGATAGCCCACACATTGTCGCAAGCCCGTCCATGTCGAAGCCAGGCAAAGTGTCTCGTCGGTAAAACGCGGCTCATCACCTGGATTGCCGCGCGTGACCCAGTCGCGCTTTGCTCGTAGATAATCGGTCAATTCGGCCAGCTCGGCTACCTTCTGCACGAGTTTGGCGAGCTGGTCATCCATGATCTCGATTTCACGCACCTATGAAAGGCCGTCTTTGCGTTCGAACGCCGCAATGTGGGCCTCGTATTCTGCAATGACACTGGCCTCGGCCTCCTCATCATTCAGCTCGCCGCGATCGAACTGCGTCAGCCATAGCTGGATGAGGTTGGCCGAAACGCCGTAGGTGCGCTGCGCGTCCCGCCGTCCGATAACACGATCTCGGATATCCTGGCAGAGCTGCAACTTGAACGGCGTCGAATGCCGTCGATATGGACCTCGGGACTTCATGAGCCTTCTCCGGTTGAGGCCCGCAGAGTGTATCAGTTTTTCCAGGTCTCGTGGTCCAGCCCGAGGGGTTCAACTTAAAACCGCCTCAGTTCCGCGCGGAAACCAACAGGATCAACAGTCCGAGCCGATTGACAATTTCCGGTTCTTAGACGATTTCCCAAAGCGGGTGTCATACAGCGTCTTCAGTTTGCCCAGTGTAGCGCTCCGCGTCGTTAGTACGTTCAGGATACACAACCTTAGAGCGATCCAGATCCTGCTTGGCCATACCAAGATTGAAAACACGGTCAGGTATCTTGGCGTTGGATATATAGGATGCACTGGGGTTGGTCGAGCGGACTGAGATCTTAAGGGGAGCGGCCTTGCACGTTTTAGGGCCGCGCCCTTTTGCTCAGAGAGCCTCTCTCAAGACTCGATCAGCTTTGCGCCTCCATGTTGGTCGTCCGCACCAGGTGGTCGCGTCAGCGTTGGACAGAAGCATACGCAGCGCTCTAAAGTTTGCCCCGTCTTCGCCTTGGATCGATCAGATGACCTTCCTGACCTCCCGCTCGAAGCTCATCACATGATCCATGGCAATCTTCTCAGCTAGGTCCGCATCGCCAGCACATACGGCCTGAAGCATCAGGAATTGATCATGAAGAACGTCCTCGAGGCGTGGAACAAGGACAGGGAAGCGCTTCATGAAGACGTACAGGATCCTTAAGGACAGGTTGTGATAGTGATCGAGCGTATTGAGTAAATACGAGTTCTTGGCTGTTCTGTAGATAAATCGGTGAATTTTTCGGTCCAGCGCCAGAATGTCCTCTAGGGCCATGGGGCCGGACGCTTGCTGAAGTTCCTCCATCAATTTGGTGGCTTCCTGTCGCTCGAATTCGCGCAATCTCTCTGCTGCCAAGCGCGTGGCCCAGGATTCAATCCGCGCGCGTGCCTCATAGATGGCCGTTAGATCGTGAATGTCGATCGTACTTACAAATGTGCCTCGACGGGCACTGATGACGACAAACCCGTCATGTTGAAGACGCTGAATTGCTTCGCGTACGGGCGTTCGACCAACGTCGAGGCGTTTCATCAGCTCCGATTCTCGCAGAAGCGTTCCCGGAGCAAGCTCTGATGTAATGATGTCGTCGCGTAGCCTCAGATAGGTCCGCTCAGCGAGCGTGGGCTCCGCTTCTTCGTAGTCGGTCTCGAATCCCAACGTGTTCATCATCCACTCATCTTTCGTCACTTCGCCTTGGTTCACACCGCCCGAAAAGGCGGCCATCGAATCTTCTTGACTCCGTCTTCTATGTGCATATTGTCGATATATCAGCAATATATAAGAACAGAGAGGGTGTATCATGAATTCTGCTGAAATACTGAAAAGCTTGATGTCGAAGGGCAGGATGGTGTTCGCCGGACTGCCGATCGGGGTTGTGGCGCTGGGACTGATCGTACCCGCAACAGCCGACGCAGCCGACGTGGAAACGCTCAAGCCTGGTATCCTGGTTGTCACGGTGCAGCCTTACATGCCTTACACGGCATTGAAGGACGACAAGCTCGTCGGCCTTGACAGTGACATCTTGGCGGCGGTTGCCGAAAAGCTAGGGCTCAAGCTCGAAGTCAACGTCACGGACTTCCCAGGCATGCTGGCGTCTGTCCAGAACCAGCGTGCCGATATCACCATTGGCGGCATCGCTTGGTCTGAGGCACGTCAGAAGGTCGGCCTGTTCACGGACCCGCCATACTATTCTCCGCCGGCCATGGCCGTTGGCGGAGAGAAAACCTTTTCCGATGTGAAAAGCCTCGAGGGCAAGAATCTGGGAACGGTAACGGGCTATGTCTGGGCAAAGTCGATCGCCCAGGTTCCCAATGCCACACCGCGCACCTTCCCAGGCGCCGATAGCGTGTTTCAGGACCTGGCCACCGGACGTCTCGATGTCGGCTTCCTCGATCCTCTCCTGATCTCCTACCAGCAACAGCAGCGGCCCGATATGAAGGTGCGGATCGAATACATGACGCCACTGACCAAGGAGGAGATAGCGGCTCACCCCGATTACAAATATTTCCAATCCTACATGACGGGCTTCTATCTTCCCAAGCAGGCACCCAAGCTTGAAAAGGCAATCTCTGTGCAAATCGACGCCATGTACAAGGATGGATCGCTCGCGGCCCTCATCACCAAATGGGGTGGCGATCCAAAGCAGTTCCTGGTGCCGTCGCCTGAGATGGCGGCGGCGCGGCGCGGTATAGACCGGCCGGCAGACTGGACCCCTCCATCGGTCGCAAAGTGAGAGCGGGCTATGACGGCGTTCTCCTCATTGGCCGACGTGTTTCAGGTGTCCTGGAGCGACTATGGCGCAAACATTGCCGGGGGTCTGTTGAAGACCCTCGGCTACACGATAGCAAGCTTTATCGGCGCATCGCTGCTTGGGCTTGCTCTTGCCTTGATGCGATTGCATCGCTCGCGGCTGCTGGGGATACCTGCTGCATTCTACACGGAAATCTTCAAGAACATCCCGCTGCTTGCCATCATCTTTCTCACCTATTTCGGTCTGCCATCCGCCGGGATCAGGCTGGAAGTGTTCGAGGCGGGGGTCTTGAGCCTTGTGTTGTTTTACGCGGCCTATCTGTCCGAGATTTTTCGTGCGGCGATCTCGGGGGTCCATCGAGGGCAGCAGGAAGCCTCTGAAGCCCTGGGGCTTGGACGGGTAAAGATCTTCATCCATGTGGTTTTGCCGCAGGCCGTGCGCCTCGCACTTCCCGGCACCAACACCATGTTTGTCGATTTGATCAAATCGACCTCCTTGCTGGTGACGATCTCTGCTGCCGAACTGATGACGCAGGCGCAATTGATCGCTTCGGAGACCTTCCGTGCGCTCGAGGTCTATCTTGTCATTTCAGCCGTCTATTTCGCGATCTGCTACCCGGTCTCGCAATGCCTGCTTCTTCTGGAGCGCAAGATCCATGCAGGCGTTCCACTCTCGCTGGCCAGACGCCGACGCCTCACGTTGGCCAAGTCCTTTTTGACCGAAGGGAGGGTGTGAAGCATGGCGATAAAGCCGAACATCGCGCTGGTGAAAAATCAATCGGCTGGCAGCCCCGCGATCAGAATCGCCGGTCTACAAAAATCCTTCGATGGGCGTATGGTGCTCGATAACGTCGATCTGGAAGTGCCGACCGGCAAGATCGTCAGCATCATCGGCCAAAGCGGCGGAGGAAAAACCACCCTCATGCGCTGCGTCAATCTGCTCGAATGTCCGGATCGAGGCACGATCAGCATCGGGGAGGAGACGATCTTTTCCGCCGGCATGGTCACATGCCGCAATCTCGCAAAGCTCCGGCAGCGCGTAGGCATGGTGTTCCAGCGCTTCAATCTGTTTCCGCATCTGACCGCCGTTGAGAACTTCGTGCTTGCCCAGATGCATGCCGGCGGTATCGGCGAGCGCGATGCTGTCGAAAGAGCCGTGAAGCTGCTGACCCGTGTCGGGCTTGCAAAGCGGGCATTGGCCTACCCGGAACAGATGTCGGGCGGCGAACAGCAGCGGGTTGCAATTGCGCGAGCCCTGGCGCTCGGGCCGACGGTGCTGCTGTTCGACGAACCGACATCCGCGCTCGATCCCGAATCGACGGGCGAGGTGCTGCGGGTCATGCGGGAGCTTGCCAATGACGGCATGACGATGATCCTGGTCACGCACGAACTGCCCTTTGCAAAGGAAGTATCGGACTGGATCGTCTTCATCGACGGCGGAAAGATTGTCGAGCAGGGAACCGCCGCCGACGTGCTCGACCGTCCACGAGAGGCTCGTACCGCAGCCTATGTCTCTCGATACGCATCCCCGGGCTAGTACCGGGTTTCGGGCGATACGGTTCTCAATGGCTGCCGTATCGCCCATCCAACCACATCAGAATGGCGAGGTGACCGTATGATACGCTGTGCTGTACCGCGCCAACTTAGCATCGTGAAGGCATTCATATTCCATGAAAAAGACAACGACAGATATCGCCGTCGTAGGTGGCGGGGTCATTGGGCTTGCAGTCGCTCTTCAGATGCGACGTGAAGGGCGCGAGGTTCTTGTATTCGAGCCGAATGAGCCGGGATCGGGTGCGTCATTTGGAAATGCCGGAACGATCGCGGACTACGCGATCATTCCGGTTGGGACGCCATCCGTCCTCAAAAACCTTGCCTCGCTGATGCTCAACGTCGATAGTCCGCTGTCCATCCGCAAGGCTGCGCTGCCGATGCTGTTTCCCTGGTTGATGCGGTTTGCCTATGAATCCCTTCCCCATCGGTACCGGGACAATACCGGCCGTATTGCCAACCTGTTGTCTGATGCATCTTCGTCCTGGTTGACGCTGGCGTCCGAGATCGGCGTATCCGACTTGCTGAGCGCAAAGGGCTGCCTCTACCTTTACCAGACAACCGAGGCCTTCAAGGCTGCGTCATCGGATATAGCATTGCGACAGAACTATGGGATTTCGCAGGAGCTTTTAAGCTCATACGAGATCCGCAGCCTGGAGCCGAACCTCCCAGAGATTGAAGGCGGTGGACTGTTCTTTCCGAACGCCATCAACTTCACCGATCCGGGACGGGTCATGGACGCGATCGCGGCGGCGGCACGACAATCGGGGGTGGAGTTTATCCGATCTGCGGTAAGTGCGATCGCGCGCGAGGCAAATGGGGTGAAGATCATGTCCACAACGCACGAGATACAGGCTCGGTCGGTTGTGATAGCGGCGGGGGCCCATTCAGGCCGTCTCGCTCGTCAGATCGGGGACCCGGTCCCCCTCGACACCGAACGTGGCTACCACCTTGAGTTCGATATGCAGACGGCACCGGTAGAACGTCCGGTCTGCCCCACGCATCATGGCTTCTACTTCTGCCCGATGGAGGGGCGACTGCGCGTTGCAGGCACGGTCGAACTCGGCGGATTGGCTGCCCCCCCGAACCGGAGGAGGATCGACCTTCTGCTTTCCAACGCCCGGCGTGTGTTCCCACATCTTGGCGAACCGAGTCGGACGTGGATGGGATTTCGGCCGTCAATGCCCGACTCCGTGCCTGTCATCCGGCCTTCGAAAGGCGGCAAGGATATCGTGTTCGCATTCGGGCACGGTCATATCGGCCTGACCTTGGCCCCACGGACTGCCCGCATGGTTAGCTCCATTCTTGCCGCCTGACCGGACCGGGGAGCTGTTCGATATGTACAAGACCATCCTTGGAAACCAGACCTGGGTGTTTCGGGATCTGAAGGAACTGATGGCGAAAGCCTCGCTATTGCGGTCCGGTGATCTGTTGGCAGGCATAGCTGCAGGCTCGGCGGAAGAGACTGCGGCGGCGAGAATATGTCTCGCGGAGGTGCCATTGAAATCCTTTCTGACAAAGCAGATGATTCCTTACGATGATGATGAAGTGACGCGCTTGATCGTCGATACCCACGATGCCGCAGCCTTCTCTCCGATCGCCCATATGTGTGTCGGAGATTTCCGCAATTGGCTGCTGTCGTACCATGCGACGCCTGCGCGTCTGGCCAGGCTTGGATCCGGCCTTACCCCGGAGATGGTCGCAGCGGTCTCGAAACTGATGCAAAACCAGGATCTGATCCTGGTTGCCAGCAAGATCAAGGTGGTCAAGAAATTCCGCAGCACGGTTGGTCTGGCCGGCACTATGGCAACGAGACTGCAGCCGAACCATCCAACGGATGATCCGCAGGGCATTCTAGCATCCATTCTCGAAGGTTTAACCTATGGATGCGGCGATGCCGTCATTGGCATCAATCCGGCATCGGATTCTCCCGCAGCGGCAGCACAGATCATCCATATGCTGGATGAACTGATCCACCGCTTTGAGATACCCACTCAGTCCTGTGTTCTCACACATGCAACGACCTCAATCCGATTGATCGAGAAAGATGTCCCCGTCGACCTCGTCTTCCAATCGGTTGCGGGCACTCAAGCCGCCAACGAATCCTTCGGGATATCGCTTTCCATTCTCCGCGAGGCATATGAGGCCGGACAATCACTCAGACGCGGAACTATCGGTAAAGACGTGATGTACTTTGAAACCGGCCAGGGTTCATGCCTTTCGGCCAATGCACATCACGGCGTTGATCAACAGACCTGCGAAGCACGTGCCTATGCGGTCTGCCGGCCCTTTTCGCCACTTTTGGTCAATACAGTCGTTGGCTTTATCGGGCCGGAATATCTCTATGACGGCAAGCAAATCATTCGTGCGGGGCTTGAGGATCATTTTTGCGGCAAGCTGCTTGGCCTGCCGATGGGTTGCGATATTTGCTACACGAACCATGCCGAAGCTGATCAGAACGACATGGATGTGCTCCTCACCTTGCTGGGAACAGCGGGCAACAATTTCATCATTGCCGTTCCCGGTGCCGATGACATCATGTTGAATTACCAATCGACATCTTATCATGACCAGCTCTATGTCCGAGATCTCCTCGGGCTCAAACGTGCACCTGAGTTCGCAGAATGGCTTCGCAAGATGAACCTGGCCGATGATGAAGGAAGGATCACGCCAATCGAAAGCGACAATCCGCTGATGGCCGCCCACTTGAGCCTCGCATCGTGAGCGGCAGTGATATGAGCGATGAGCGCGCATGCTACTCGCCTGCCATCCGGACGAACCGGTTGCGGCTGCCCGCTGGAGTGACCACCGCGCGACTGGGACTCGGGATGGTCGGAGCCGGATTGCCGACCGACGCTGCGCTTGCGTTCACACTCGACCATGCGCGGGCGCGCGACGCTGTTCAGCGCCCGCTTGATTTGTCTGTTCTTCATGGAGATTGCACAGGGTTGGGACTGGAAATCGTGAGGGTCGATAGTGCGGCCCAAGATAGACAGGTCTATCTGCGTCGTCCGGATTACGGCCGCCGTCTCTGCGATAACTCCCGAGCGGCTCTGACGGCGCGCCAACCGTGTTCAAGCGACGTCATCCTGGTTGTTGGGGATGGTCTTTCCTCCACCGCCGTCCAGGCAGGTGCTCCTGGACTATTGGCGGTTCTGGTTCAAAAACTTTATGGTCTGGGTCTGTCAGTCGGCCCACTTGTGCTGGCCAGCCAGGCTCGTGTCGCGCTCGCGGATGAAATTGGTTCTCTTCTTGGTGCACGCCTTTCGATCATTCTGATCGGGGAACGTCCAGGCTTGTCCGCTTCTGATAGTCTCGGCGCTTACTTGACATGGGGTCCTTGTCCCGGTCGGACGGATGCGGAAAGGAATTGTGTCTCGAATATCCGGCCTGGGGGGCTCGATGCCGATGTGGCGGCGTCGAAGCTAACTTGGCTCACTCAGATGGCGCTCCAATTCGGATTGAGCGGGGTTTCGTTGAAAGACGAAAGCACCGTGGTGGGATCTGCAATTGCGGCTACCTGACATCGCGATATTGCTGCTTATTCCGCGATCGCGAAGGTTATTCAGCAGCTCTTTTTGCGAAAAGAAAGCTACAGGCGATGCCTAATCCAAAGCATACGTAATGGGACATTCATCTGCCCCTCCAGGTGTACCTAGATGAAAATTGACAAGCTCAAAATCAAAATGGTGAAGGGCCGATGCAGCGGAGTTTGATCGTCCGTTTCCGGCCCAATATTAGACGTTTTCCGCACGAAGAAATACGTAAAAATTTGATAATTTCATATGTATAGCTCCGCTTAAGAAGCAGAATCAAAGGTCCTGATCCTCATCAAGGCGAACGACGTCGATAAGACCTTCGTCAAGGCGCTCTTATCAAGGTGTTTGGAAACCTTGAACCTGCACACTTGAGCTGAAAACGCTGCATCTCTGCTCCTTCGAATAATAGGAAGCCAGACGGATGATCTGAGAAAATGCCCGACCCCGTAAGCCCAGGATCTACTATTGGTCTTCCACCAGGCAGCCTGTTGCAGTGGTCGCGCTGCGCTTTGAATGCCTGCGGAGCCCAGCAGGTCCGTGGTCCACCCCATAAAGCCTCGGTGGAGCGTCAGCGTGTGGATAACGGCGGCGGGGGAGGTGGCGTGGTTGCGCCCGTCCCCAGCGAACGTTGCACCATGACGCTGTCCGCCCAGCGGCCGTAGCGATAGGCGACGGCCGGCAACAGGCCGACGCGCACGAAGTTGAAACGATCGTGCAGGGCAAGCGAAGCCACATTGTCGGCGTCGATGTAGCCGATGATCTGCCGGAATCCCGCAGCAGCACAGGCGTCGATCAGACCGCGCAGCAACTGGCTTCCGACCCGCTTGCCGATATGGTCGTGATGCACATAGATCGAGTGTTTGACCGTATAGCGATAGGCCGGTCGCTTCCGAAACAGAACCACATAGGCGTAGCCCACGACCGTGCCGTCGATGGTTGCGACGAGATGGGGAAAGCGTTTGCTCTTGAGGTTCTTGCGCCGCTCCCGCAGGTCGTCCGGCTCCGGCGTGTCGCCTTCGTCCACGCCCTCATCGAGGCCTCGGCGGATATGCCGGCGATAAATCGCCAGCATCGCCTCCACGTCTGCGTCGCGTGACGGCCGGATGACGATCCGGGTTTCCTGCTCCATCATTTGTTCCGACATGTCCAGGCTACTCCGCAACGACGTAGGTGTAGAGCCGCACGCGCCCGGAGGCATCCGTTTCGCGATAGACGCCCTGGATTTCCACTTCGAACCCGGGGAAGGTGTTGAAGCAGGATTCGAACATCTTGAGATAGTCGATCATTGGCTGCGCCCGATCGGTGAGGCGCTCACCCGGAACGATGGTGGCGATACCAGGCGGATAGACCACGAAAGGTGTCGTCGCGATGCGTCCAGTGATCTCGTCGATCGGCAGGTAATCGACGTCGTTGCGCACCAGGCTGCGTGCCGCGTCATGCGGAGACATGGCCATTGGTGGTAGGTGCGCAGCAGAAAACTGCTTTGCCTGCAACGCGCTGACGTTGGCATCCCGAAAGAAGCGGTGCAGATCGCCGCAGAGATCGCGCAGGCGCACGCCAGCATAGCGGCCCGGGCGCCGACGGTAGAATTCCGGGATCACTTCTTCCAGCAATGAATTGTCGTCATGCAGCTTCTTGAAGGCCACGAGGCCGCTTATCAGGGTGCCAGCCTTGCTTGCCTCGACCCCAGGCGTCAGCAGGAAGAGTAAGGAGTTGAGGTCGTTCTTTTCGGCAACAATGCGGTTTTCGCGAAGATATTGCGCTACGATTGGGGCGGGAATGCCATGTTCGGCATAGAGACCAGTCTTGCGGTCGAAGCCTGGCGTCAGCACCGTCAACTTGTTGGGGTCCGTCATGGCGAACCCCTGTTCCATGCCGCTGAACCCATGCCAGGATGCATCGGGGGTGAGGTGCCAGAAAGCCGGGTTTGTCGCCAGCTGGTCGGTGGCAATACTCTCCCATGGCACGTCGTGCGAGGCGCCGGGGCTGGCAACATCAGGGATCAAGACGCGATCCGGCACGAAGGGCTCGAAGAACCAACGGCGCTCTGCACGTGGCTCCTTGTCCTCGAATTCCCTGCGCACGGCGCGCATTTTCTTCCTGAGTTCGATCCCGAGGCGGATCGTATCGTCCCACAGCACCTCGCCGGAACGACCCTTCATCATCTGCGCGCCGACATCGAGCGAGGCGAACAGGGGATAGAAGGGCGACGTGGAGGCATGTTGCATGAAGCTCTCATTGAAGCGCCGGTGCTCCACGCGCCGCCTACCTTTTCCAGTGCATTGAATTCAAAAGTATTTTATAGAGTTATAAATCTTGCCCGTGATTAGGCACGCCTGTGCGTACGGGTGGTGGTCACCCTCCGGTCGCCGACATGTGGCGGGCGATCTGCGGAATCCGCGCCCGGTCCAAGACAAAGTCGTGCCCCTTGGGCTTGTGCTTGAGAGCATGGGCGATTGTCTCCAGCAGCATCGTGTTGTTATCGGATGCGCGTATGGCCTCCTTTAGATCCGCCGCATCGTTCTGTCCGAGACAGGTATGGAGCACGCCCGCGGCGGTGACGCGCACACGATTGCAGTTTTCGCAGAAATTATGCGTCATGGGCGTGATGAACCCGATGAGGCCCCCGGTTTCGGCAATCCTCGCGTAGCGCGCGGGACCACCGGTGCGCAGACCGATATCCGTCAGCGACCACCGCGCCTCGATCTGGCGACGCAAAAGGTCCAGCGGCAGATACTGATCGAGCCGATCCTCTCCAGTTTCTCCAAGCGGCATGGTTTCAATCAGTGTCAGGCCCATGCCGCGCCTGTGGGCGAAGGAGATCAGGTCATCGATCTCGTCTTCCGTGCTGCCACGTAGTGCAACCGTGTTGATCTTCACCGTAAGACCAGCATCCTGCGCGGCATCGAGGCCCGCAAGCACGGTTGCGAGCGACCCGCCACGGGTCAAAGCGGCGAAGCGATGCGGATCGAGCGTATCCAGGGAAATGTTGACCCGCCGCACACCCGCAATTGCCAGATCCCGAGCATGTTCGGCAAGGCGAGTGCCATTGGTCGTCAGCGTCAGTTCCTGCAAGGATCCGTCTTGCAGACATGGCGAGAGACTGCGGAAGAGGTCGATGACACCCTTTCGCACGAGCGGCTCTCCCCCCGTAATCCGTATCTTACGCACACCGATACCGATGAAGGCGTGGGCAACACGCGCCAATTCGTCCAACGAAAGAATATCCCGCCGCGGCATGAAGGTCATCCGCTCCGACATGCAATAGACGCAGCGCAGATCGCAGCGGTCCGTCACCGAAAGCCTGAGATAGCTGACCCGGCGACCGAAGCTATCGACAAGCCCACACGCAGGAGAGGTTTCCATCAGCATGCAATATCCTTCCCCCCGGCAGCGGCAATCATCGCTTCAACGGAGACGAACTTTTCGCGCGGCTTGCCCAGCGACCGGCCCCGCGCCACCTCCGCCGTGTCAATGGCACGCCAGGCATCGAAGTCGAGGCGCAGCCCCTGGCGGTCCCAGATCGAGGAGACGAAACTGTCCGCAGCGGCAGGATCTGGCAATGGCAGAGAATCGAGATCGGCCAGTACCTTTTCAACCGTATCGATAGCGCAGGCGCGATTTGTACCGATCGTTCCCTGCGGGCCGCGCTTGCTCCAGCCGCAGGCATAAAGGCCAAGAACCAGCCCGTCCTCTGCCCAGATACGGCCACCGGCATTGGCATGGACGCCCCGGTCTGCGTCGTAGGGAACATCGGTAACCGGTGCGCTGCGCCTGCCGACACTCAGGAAGACAAGGTTCGTATCGATCGTGACGTCCTGCTCCATTCCCTTGCCCGTTGCGCCCCAACGGAACACGGCGCGGCTGACGCGCTCATGTCCTTCGAAACAAACCGGAGTGAGATGAAAGCGGAAAAGGCATCTCTTGCTTTTTTCCCATTTGCGGCGGGAGAACGCATCGATAAGGCCGATGGCGGTTTTTCGTTCGGGGTCCACGCCCTCAGGAGAGGCAAACGGGTCAATGGCCAGATCGCCCATCTCCACGCCCGGATCGCAATTCTCCAGCGTGCCGAATTCATGCAGCTCCTTGGCCGAGAAACGTATCCCGGCCGGAGCGCCCCGCCCGACCAGATGCACCTCGCGAATACGGCTTTCCGCCAGCATTTCCAGAGCATGCCCGGCAATATCCGTATGGCGCAATTCCTCCGGCGTCTTCACGAGGATACGCGCCACGTCGAGGGCGACATTGCCATGACCGATGACGACCGCCCGCTCGCCGCCAAAATCGAAGGTCAGATCCCGGCAATCTGGATGACCATTGTACCAGCCGACGAAATCGCTGGCCTGATGCGTGCCGGGCAGATTTTCACCCGGCAGGCCGATCTCACGACCGAGCGCCGCCCCTGTCGCCAGGATGACGGCATGATAGGATCTGCGAAGATCGGTGATGTTAGTGTCAACGCCGATCTCCACCCCACCGATAAAACGAAAACCCGGCATCTGCGCGATTCTCTCGAAGACAGCAGTGACCTGCTTCAGCTTCGGATGATCAGGGGCGACGCCGAAGCGAACCAGGCCGTACGGCACCGGTAAGCGTTCGAACAGATCAACCGCAATGTTCTTATCCGACCGAAGCAATGCCTCGGCCGCATAGAACCCACTAGGACCGGCACCGACGATGGCGACATGATAGCGCGGCACCGTCACAGGCCCATCGCCTTCTTGCGTTCGTCTGCACCGGCAAGCGGCGGCAGGCGCATGTTGATCACAGGCGTTTCGGCTGAGCGACGTCTGTTGATCTCGATCCATTTCTGCTGATCAGGCGACAGCAGATAGGACGGCTGGATCGCGCCAACCGGACATACAGGCACACAGCCGCCACAATCGATGCAATTGTCGGGATCGATATAGGTCATGTCATCGTCGATATGGAAACACTCGACGGGGCACACCGTCACGCATTCCGTATAACGGCATCCGGTGCAATGGTCGGTAACGACATAGGGCATTCTCGATAAACCTCTTCAGTAAGCCATGACTTGTCCGTTAGAATTTGGCGACCTCGACCAGCACATCCGAAAATGTCGGTGCGCGGCCCAGATCGGCAAAAGCGGGCGGCGTCAGGGCATGAACCGTGGGGCCTCGGCGGTTCGAGCGCTGCCAGTAGCCGGCAGGCGCCACCACCACGCCGCGCATCACATCCGATGAGACGGTGGCAAAGGCTTCGAAGACGCCCCGATCGTTAAAGACACGAATGGGCGTCCCCACCTCTATTCCACGCGCGGTTGCGTCGTCCGGATGGAGGGTCACCGACTGCTCCTCGCCCGCCAGCGCAACCTGAGCCGGCAGATTGCCATAGTTGGAATTGAGGAAGGCATGGCTCTTGGGCGAGATCAGGCTGAGCGGATATTTCTCCGCAAGCGCCGGCGCACTGGCCGGGCTCTCATTGGGCCTGATGTAATGCGGTAGAGGATCGACGGGTTCTCCGGCCTGATCGCCATTATAGCCCTGACGAAACAGCGGAACCACGAAGTTGCCGGTCTCGGCCAGCATGGACTTGAACTCGCATTTCCCGGTCGGCGTAGGGAAATTGCCATCGCGGTGCGGTGCCCAGTCGCCGGCAGCCGGCAGTTGAAGACGTAGGAAGCCCTTTTCCTTCAGATCCTCGAGCGTGAGACCCTCCATCACAGGATTGGCCCAGTCCATCGACTGCGCGATCATCTCGTCGTCCGAGCGAAAGAAGAAAGGATCATCTATATCGAGCGCGCGGGCAATCCGGCGGAACATTTCGGTATTCGGCACCGCCTCGCCAAGCGGCTCGATCGCCGGGTTGTTGTACGAGAGGTAGAGATGCCCCCAGGAGAACATGATGTCCTTCTGCTCCAGTTGGGTGGTTGCCGGCAGAAGAATATCGGCATAGCGGGCCGTATCGGTGATGAAATGCTCGCTGACCACAGTGAAGAGATCGTCTCGCGCAAGCCCCTGCTCCAGCTTGTCCTGCTGGCTCACCATCGCCATGGGATTGGCGTTATAGACAAACAGCGAGCGGATCGGCGGATCGAGTGGCAAATCGCCGGTCAAGGCAGGCCCGAGTTGCCACGAGTTGATGACACGCATCGTCTCGGGCTGGAGATCAGGACGCATCATCTCGCCCCAGTTGACTGGGAAGGCCCAGATCGGCAATTGCAGCAGACCGCCGCCGACATGCTTCCAGGCCCCGATCAAGGCAGGCAGGCAGGCGATGGCGCGCACGGTCTGTCCGCCGCCGGCGTGACGTTCCACCGCAACGCCGATGCGCACAACCGCTGGCGCGGTCGACGCATATTCGCGCGTCAGCGCGTAGATGTCTTCCACAGGAATGCCCGTTTCTGCGGAGGCGAATTCCGGCGTGTACTGTTCTGCCCGCTCCGCCAGCTCCGCAAAACCAACGGTGTGCGCATCGATATAGTCTCGATCGATGCGCTTTTCCTTGATGATGATGTGGATCATCGCCAAGGCCAGTGCGCAATCGGTGCCGGGGCGGATGGGAATGTGCCAGTCTGCCAGCCGCGCCGTGCGGGTGCGCACCGGATCGATCACTACCAGCTTTGCGCCGTTTTTCCGGGCCTGTTCGATAAAGGGCCAGTGATGTGAGTTGGTGCTCAGCGTATTACAGGCCCACAGGATGATGTATTTCGAATGGATGAAGGCTTCCGGATCGACGCCGGGTGTGTGGCCGATCGTCATCATATAGGCGGTGCAGGAGCCGGAATCGCAGAAGGTGCGCTCGCAGACACTGGCGCCGAGCTTGTTGAACAGCGGATCGCCGACATTCAGCCCGTTGATGATGCCCTGCGTACCGAGATAGCTGTAAGGCAGGATGGCCTGCGCACCGTCGGTCGCGATAATATCCTTGAAACGCGACGCGATCTCCGCAATCGCATCGTCCCAGCTGATGCGTTCAAACTGGCCGCTGCCTTTTGGGCCCACGCGACGCATCGGATACAGCAGACGATTGTCGCTATAGACGCGGTCTTGATAATTATTGACCTTCACGCACAGGCGTCCGCGCGTAAACGGATGATCAGGATTGCCCCGGACCGCGACGGCTTTTCCGTCCTCGACCGTCGTCAGGATGGAGCAGGTGTCTGGACAGTCATGCGGGCATGCGCCGACAACGGTAGTGCGAGCCATTTTCAACTCCCATGATTTGCCTGTTGAAAAGCAGTGCTTGAACTTTAGGCAGTGTGGAGCGGAGCGCAGGCTTTGGCTTTATCAAAAACTGCGTTTGTTTATTCAATTTCTGCTCAAGTGGTCATTTAGGGCGATTGGTCCGGAATTTGCTTGTTCTCAACACCAGCAAAATGGAACTTGGAGCAAAGCCATGCTCGGTCACTCCGTCGACAAGTATATTACCGGAACGATGATAGAGACCTCGAATGCGAGCGGTTGGCGCAACATTCTGGCCGAGCGCTGGCGTCATGAAGCGGGCGAACTGCCATCGCTGGTGCCGCACGACACGGAGATCGCCATACTGCTGCACGGGCGCAGCATCGTTGATCGCCGTGGCGGAGGCATGCGGCAACACACGGTCGCCCGGCGCGGCACCATCTGGCTCTGTCCGGCCGGAATTGAGGAGGAGTTCATATCGGTGACAGAGCGTATGGACGACTGTCTCCATTTGTTCCTGCCAGGGCAGCCCTTCTCCTCGACCATCCTGCAGGAATTCGACCTCGATCCGGCGGCCATAGAACTGCGATACGAAAGCATCGACCAGGATCCGTTCATTGAATTTGCCGCGGGACAGATCCTGCAAGAAATGTCTACGGAAAGTGCGGCGGGCCGATTGCTGGTCGAGACCCTCGCTGTCGCCCTCTCCGCGCATCTGGTTCGTTCCTATTCGACTGCAACGCCCCGACAGCAGGGTAAGCGCAGCGGTGATAGCGCGCTCGACACGCGCCGAATGCGACGCGTCACAGACTATATCGAATTCCATCTCGACAACGAGTTTTCCGTGGCCGACCTTGCTTCCGTCGCGTGCATGAGCGTTGCCCACTTTGCCCGCGCATTCAAACAGGCAACGGGGAAAAGTCCACATGCCTATGTCAGTGACAAGCGCATGGCTGTCGCCAAGCAAAGACTGCTCGATGAAAATTGGAACATCGCAGACGTCGCCATCGCGGCCGGCTTCTCATCCCACGCCAATTTCACCCGCGCCTTCAGGAACGCGACAGGCGTGACCCCGCATGCGTTTCGCAGTGAAATGTGCGGCCAGTAGCAACGGATAGCGATCGCGTCAGACAAAATCCGAGTGCCGATTTGGCGACCGGGCCGAAGTAACCGCATTCGACTGTCTTGAGCCTTGAGGAGGGGGCTGGGGTTGTTGCCTTCCGCAGACACACGCTTCTGCCCTTGGATGATTGCCTTTATGCCCTTCAGCCGACAATCCCACATCTGACGCGCTCGTCCTTACATCGATATCGCTGAGGTCCAGACCGCTGAGGGCAAGCTCTATCTTTTTGTGGCGATTGATAGAACATCCAAGTTTGCCTTCGTCGAGCTTTACGCCAAAGCTGGAAAGATGAATGCAGCCCAATTCCTGCGCAATCTGGTCAAGGCTGTGCCCTATACTATCCATACTGTTCTGACGGACAATGGCACTCAGTTCACCAATCGGGCCTGCGATCTCTACGCTTTCCATCACATCTTCGACCGCGTGTGTGACGAGAACGATATTGAGCGATGCGACCGTCAAGCGTTTCCAATACGATGATCACGAACAGCTCAAAAAGCATCTCGCCGACTTCATCGATGCCTATAATTTCGGACGAAGGCTCAAGACACTAAAGGTGTCTCACGCCCTACGAGTTCATCTGTAAACGATGGACTTTGGAGCCGGAACGATTCATCATAAATCCAATCCATAAAATGCTGGGACTAAACACCTAGTCTTCGGCGAACCGGTCATTTGCTCAGTTGCCTATGTCCTGGAGCGTCACCGCGGTATACGGGCAAATCCCTTGGCAAGTATCGGCCCGGTGGGACGGCCTGTCGGCGAACCGCCTGCCTGCTCAAGCGTCAACTCATAAAGCTGATCGTTGCGCGGCTTCGGCAGCGTCGGCCCATGCAGGCGGGCGGAACGCACGCCTTCCAGCAGGCCGAGAGGGACCGGCCCGACATCGCGAGACGGCAGGGTCCAAACTTGGATCGTCTTGTCACGCGGAACGACGAAATCCGTCAGAAGCCGCACGGAGGCCTCGTCGTTGCCGAAATCCTCGACAACCGCCTGAACCTCTCCTGCCTCGTTGACAAGGACGGCGACGACGAGTGGCTCCATCGTTCTGGTCAGGCTGTAGACGAGGCCGACGGTAAGCAGCAGCGAGGCGGCAAGCGACGTGAGTGTAGCCAACTTCCAGCGGCGAGAGCCATTATCGTTTGCGATGTGTGTGTTTGATTTGGCGCGACGGTTGTCCTGACCCGGCAGGGAGGCCTCGATACGATTCCAGAGATCCTCGCTGACGGGTTGCGGAGCCATGCTCGTATCGAGCGGCAGGAAACGATCTCGACTTGCGGCAATGGCAGCCTTGAGTTCAGGATCACCTTCCATCGCATCCTCGATTTCTTCCGCCTGTGTTGGCTCGAGCAACCCCAGCACATATTCGTCGGCGAGATGCGCCATGTCTTTGCGGTCGTAGCTCATGCCATGCACTCCCGCAGCGCCAGAAGCCCGCGCCTGATCCACGACTTGGTGGTGCCAAGCGGAATGCGCAGCCTGCCTGCAATTTCGCCATGGGAATAACCGCCAACATAGGCCATGAGAATCCCCTGCCGCTTCGTATCTTCCAGCGAACCGAGACAGTCATAGAGACGGGAATTGCGATCCAGACGGTGCCATGCCGCCATGATTTCATCCGTCTGCTGATCGTCCTGAAGCGTTTCAACCTCCTCGACGGAGTGTTCCCGCTTGCCATCACGCAATAGGTTGATGGCCCGGTTTCGAACGATGGCATAGATCCAGCCGCGCGCCGAGCCGCTATCGGAGCGGTACTGATGGGCATGCGTCCATATACGGATGAAAGAGTCCTGCACGACCTCTTCAGCAAGCTCGCGACGTCTGACGATGCGCTGGGCAACCGCGATGAGCTTACCCGCCTCCTGATCAAAGATGTTTCGCAATGCCAGGCGGTCGCCCTTTGCGCAGCCATTAAGCGCCTCATCGAGATTAACCGGCCTGGAGCCCATCACTGTCAAAACCATCTCCTTAGATCAGAGCGCAAACCGCCTGCCTCTTGCAAACTATACCCGCCGCGACAGCTGAATAGATGCAGTCACCAAAAATATTTTCGAGCGCTGCATCCAAACGCATCTTCTGTTGTGTCTTCAAGATGGAAGGTCGTGAGCCATACGGCGGAACCTTCTTCGATTTTGAACGCACGGGAGAAAAACATGCAGACCATTCGTTTTGCTTTAGCAGCATCCATATCCGTCATTGCCACGGCAACATCCGCCTTTGCGGCACCCGTTCTGGCATTAAGCGGCGACAAGACGCTCGTCATGTTCGATACGGAAAAGCCTTCCGTGACAAAGACGATGGATGTTACCGGCGTCGATAAGCTCGTCGGCATCGATTACCGTCCCGGAAACAAGACCGTAATCGGAGTGACGCCCGACCACCGCATCGTCAGCATCAACCTGGAGACGGGCGCTGCAAGCGAAGTGGCGAAGATGGACAAGATGCTGACCATGACGGATGCGCCTGTCGTGGTCGATTTCAACCCGATGGCAGACCGCCTGCGCTTCATGACCGGCACCACCAACCACCGCGTTCACCCCGATACGGGGGCAGTGACGGTTGACGGCGTACTCGCTTTCGAAGAGGGCGATATGCATAAGGGCGAGACCCCGAATATTGCAGCCGCCGCCTATACCAATTCCATAGGCAAGCCGGAAAAGACTGCAATGTACGATATCGACGCCACAATCGGAGCGTTGATCCAGCAGACAAAGCCGAATGACGGCACATTGAAAGCCATCGGCAAGCTTGGCCTGAAAGACAAGCCTGCGACCTATGCCTTCGACATTCAGGGAATGGAGGGCGGCAAGAACGCGGCCTATCTGGTGGCAAACAAGATGCTTTACACCGTCAATCTTGAAACGGGCGCCGCGACCGAAGTCGGCGCGATCTCCGGTCTGGAAAATGAAGTGCGGGACATCGCAGTCCTGCCGGCAACCTGATACTCAAGAGAAAGGCAGGCGATGAGCCTGCCTTTCTTGTCTACGTTCCAAGGGGCTGAAGATCGGCCTATTCCCGATGCTATTGCATTGCTCTCAGCCTCTGATTGTGTCGTGATATAAGCCGTTCGCTGATGCTACACTTATAGTAGCGTTCAGGTTGATATCATTCTTACGAGGAACGAGAATGTCTATAATTCACCGAATGGGCGTTCGTTCGCGTATGGTGACCCTGATCTCAGCAGCCACCCTTCTATTCTTAGCTCTCATCGCCGTTGGCATACTCTGATCCCCAGCTCCCGCTGGCCCAAAACCGGGGTGCACGTCACATTCAAAGACAAGGTCGCCGCTGCATTGGCAGTCGCCGAGAGAATGAACATAGGCCTCGCTCGTGAGGTTATGGGCAAGCTTCAGTATAGAGTAGGGTAGGCGGGCATTTCGAAAACTGCACAAGCAAAGACAATCTCGCCTTTGAAAGCGGTGAGCGAATACAAGCCAGTGATATCTGCGGCACCTTCCTCTCCGTCCCCGCGCTGATTTCTCTGCAACCGCTTGACCTCAGCTATACCGCCGTTCGGTTAACCGTCCCTTTGGTGCGGATCACTGCGCGTCAGCGAAACCAAGTGAGGGCGGAATCGGCGAGAGCGGAGGACCTTGTTGCCAGGCTTAACGATGGACGGCCTGTGCTCTTTCTTCCGTTAGATATCCGTTCTTGATGTCTTCGGCGACGGCCTCGGGCGCGCGCAGTTTTGGGTCGCCAAAGCCGCCGCCATTGCCGGTTACGACACGGATGACATCGCCGGTGTTGACAACGACATTGGTCGCAAAGGACAGGCGTTCGCGGGTGCCGTCCGTCCGTCGAACTTCCACATAATTGACCGACCCGTCGAGCCCGCCCGCCACGCCCCATGGAGGGATGCGGGTGCGGGTGTAGCCCACTGACAGGAAATTGTTGTCGGCCAGCACGCGGTAATGGACGTCGATCCCCTTGCCGCCGCGCCACTGGCCCTCGCCGCCGGGCTCCGCGTTCAGCATGGCCTGGTCCACCGACAGGCCATAACGGGCTTCGGCGATCTCGGCCGGGCAATTGAAGGTCTCGCCGTGAAATCCGGAAAACTGGCCGCTGTTCCCGTCGCAACCCTCCCAGGCACCCCAGCCGCCGACCTGTGGCTCGACGATCGTGTAATGACGTCCGGTGACGGGATGCGGTCCGCCCACGACTGTACCGCAGATGGAAGCGAAATTACCGGCAGGGACGACGCCGGGAAAGTGCGAGGAGAGCGCCCGCAACAGCATATCGAAAAGGCGTATCTCGACCTCGGAATAATAGCCGAGCGCCCCCGGTGCCTCGACATGGAAGATCGTGCCCGGCTTCGTAACCACCTTGAGCGGTTGGAAGAAGCCGCCATTGCCAGGCGCTTCCGGGTCCGTGAAGGACTTGAAGGCGAGCTGGACAGCAATTTCGGTGCCTTCGCGGCTGGAGTTGGACGAACCCTTCTGTGCGGGATTGTCGCGCAGATCGACGATGAATTCCTCATCAGTGATGGTGAGGACAACCTTATGGATCGCGCCAGTATCCTGTTCTTCCTCGAATGTGTAGGTGCCGGCTGGGATGCGCTTGAGGGCAGCGCGCGCGCGGCGCGCGCCGAATGCCATGAAGTCGGCCACGGCAGCCTCGAATGTGGCCGCGCCGTATTTCACGACCAACTCCAGAATGCGCCGCTCGCCAATCCGCAATCCAGCAATGCCGGCCCAGAGATCGCCACGCAGAAAGTCCGGCAGCCGCGTATTGACATAGAGAATGTCGAAAACCGCCTGGTTCGCACGTCCTTCCTCAAACAGCTTCACAGCAGGAATGCGGATCCCCTCCTGGAAGATTTCAGTCGCATCCGATGACATGGAGCCCGGAACGTTGCCGCCCACATCGTTCCAGTGGGCGATGTTGGCAACCCAGGCGATCAGCTTGCCGTCGTGGAAGACCGGGGCGGCAAGAACCATGTCGTTGAGGTGGGTGACGCCGCCGAAATACGGGTCGTTGGAGGCGAAAAGATCACCCGGCCGGATATCTTCCGGCTTAAATTTCTTGAAGATGCCGGCAATCGCCTTGTCGAGCACGCCGATGAAGGCGGGAATGCCGGCGCCCGACGCGGCGATCTGACCATCCTTGTCGAGGACAGAGGTGGACAGGTCGAGGACCTCGTAAATGATGGCGCTCATTGAGGTTTTGCGCTGAGCAACGAACATCTCGTCGGCCACCGCTTCCAGTGCGTTCTGGATGATGTCGAAAGTAACGGGATCGTGGGGCTCGGTCATCAGATCAACTCCGGATGGTGATGTGCGTGTTGCCGTAATCATCGATCAGGACGATATTGTCTGGGTGAACGACGATGGTGGTGCCGGGATCCTCGATGATTGCCGGTCCGGCGAACTGCATTCCCGGCTCGAGCTTTCTCGCGTCATAGATCACGGCTTCGTGGACACCTTCCGTCGCGTAGTCCACGCTGCGTCGACCCTTGATGGCCTGCTCGACAGAGGCTCCGGCTCGTGGCAAGGGAACAAGCTCCAGCTTGCCGATTTCGCTCGACGCGATCAGATGCAGGCCGATGATTTCGACGTCGGCATCCAGCCGGTAGGTGTATTCTCGCTCGTAGATCTCGTGGAAATCCGCTACCATGCGGGCGGTCTCTTCCGCACCTATAGGCCCGGAAATGACGGGAACCTCGACGGCGAATTCCTGGTTGCGGTAGCGGCAGCGGATCATCGGGCGCATCGTCACCTTCGCCGCCTCGACCCCCTCATGCGCAAACTCCGAAACGGCAAGCGCTATCGTCTGCGAGACCAGATCGTCGAGTGCTGCGTGATCCGTTTCGTCTAGCAGGCGGGTGACGAAATAATCCCGGCGTAGATCCGACATCATCATGCCCCAGGCAGAAAAGACCGCAGCTCCGCGTGGGATCACCACCTTCTTGACATTCAGTTCCTGGCCGAGCGACACGGCATGCATGGCGCCGCCGCCGCCGAACGCGACCAGAGTGAAGTCGCGCGGATCGTAACCGCGATTGACGGAAACCAACTTGAGCGCATTGACCATGTTGGAATTCGCGATGCGTACAATGCCACGCGCAGCCTCGGTGGGGGAGACGCCGAGTTGCCCGGCAAGTGCTTCCAGTGCTGTATCGAGCGCTGCGATGTCGGCGATGACAGAGCCGCCGCAGAAATAGTCGTGATTGATGCGGCCAAGTGCCAGATTGGCATCCGTCGTTGTGACGTTCGTTCCACCCCTGCCATAAGCGGCAGGACCGGGCGATGCGCCAGCGGACTGCGGACCGACATGAAGCTTGTTGAAATCGTCCACCCAGGCGATCGATCCGCCGCCATTGCCGATTTCCACCAGATCGACCACCGGCACCATGATGGGATAACCGGCCGATGTTTTGTTGCGCTCGATCCAGTAGTCGGTCTTGATCCGCACCTGACCATTCTCGATTAACGAGCATTTGGCGGTGGTGCCGCCGATGTCTAGCGCTAGCACGTTGGGTTCGTCGATAATCCGGCCAAGTTCGGCAGCACCCCAGAAGCCGGAGGCAGGACCGCTTTCGACCATGGTGATCGGCACGGCCTTTACGGCATCGACAGAATCCACGCCGCAATTGGACTGCATGATGAACAGGTTGCCGCGATATCCCTTGTCCCTCAGGCCAGTTTCCAGCTTTTCGAGATAGCGCTGTGCCTTTGGCTGTACATAGGCCGAAAGCACCGTGGTGTTGGAACGCTCGTATTCGCGCCACTCGCGAGTGATCTGGTGGGAGGCGACGGCAGCAATCTCCGGCCAGCGTTCGCGGATCGCCTGTAGAACGGCGCTTTCATGCGCGGGGTTCGCATAGGAATGCAGAAGACAGATGGCGATTGCCTCTACCTTCTCAGCCTTGTATCCGGCAAGGATGGTGTCGAGGAAAGAAAGGTCGAGCGGTATGGTTTCATGGCCCTGATAGTCCATCCGCCCAGGCAGTTCCTGCCGCAGGTGGCGCGGCACGAAAGGTGCCGGCTTGCGGTACATCAGGTTGAAGAAGTCGGGCCGGTTGCCACGTCCGATTTCCAGCGTATCCCGGAAACCCTTCGTGGTGATCAACCCCACCTTTGCGCCTTTCCGCTCCGTCAACGCGTTGATGATAACAGTGGTGCCGTGGGCAAATAAATCGACGCTGGCGATGTCGACCCCGGCCTTATCAAGCACGTTGAGCACGCCTTTTTCAAAGTCCGGAGGGGTCGTGTCCGATTTTTCCGTGCGTACGGTCTGTACGCCGCTCACGCGATCGGTTTCGAAATAAACCAGATCCGTAAAAGTGCCGCCAACATCGGTGGAGACACGGATAGTTTTGTCCGTCATGTGTGGTGTTCCCTAAAGACGATGCGAACCTGCCGGTGTCGCCGGGTTGGCAACGTTCAGCGCCGCGAATTCGATGCGGCGAGCGCGACCGCGATCACGATGATCACTCCCGTTGTCAGGTCCTTGAAGAAAGGATTGACGTTGAGAATATTGAAGCCATTGCCGATGAGCGCCATTAGGAGCACACCGGCGATCGATCGCCAGATTGCGCCCGCGCCGCCCGTGATTGCCGTGCCACCGAGAATGACGGCCGCGATTGCCTCCAGTTCAAGACCGGCGCCCGCCTGCGGTTCGGCCATGGAGAGGCGCGACACAGTAATCACACCGGCAAGCCCTGCAGCGCCGCCACTGAGCGTGAAGGTGATTATCTTGACCAGATTGGTTCTGATGCCGGAGAGGATGGCCGCCTCTTCATTGCCGCCGACAGCGAAGACCTTGCGCCCGAAGGTCGTGCGGTTGAGCAGCACCACCATCATGATCATGAAAACGATGACGACAATAACCGCCACGTTGACCATGCCGATGCGCCCGCGTCCGAGCCAGGAAAAGGCTTCGATCCGCACAGGAATGAGCGAGCCGCCTGTGATCAGGATCGCGATACCGCGATAAACGAGACTGGTTGCGAGGGTAACGAGGAAGGAATGTACGTTGAAGGTGGTGATGATCAATCCGTTGACAGCGCCGAGAGCCAGCCCGATCAATGGGCCCGCAAGGATGGCGACATAGGGATCGACCTGCGTTGCGATCCAACCGGACGAGACAGCGGCCACGCCAAAGATGGCACCGGTCGACAGGTCGAATCCGCCGCCAATGATGACCAGTGTCAATGCGCAGGCGATAATCATCAGCGGTGCGCTTTGATTGACGATATTGAGCAGGTTGCGCACCGTCAGAAAACTGTCCGAGACCAGGCTGAGCCCGATCAGCAAAGCCGCAATGATGACGAGAACGCCGTATTCGCGGGCAAAGGCGCCTGCGTTGAAAGGTCTGCCTTCATTTTTTGCAGATCCGGCTGTCGGTGATTTGTTCATGGAACCTTAAACTCCTCGGATGGCATGTTTCGGCTCTGGATTTCGAAGATGCGCTTGAGGGCCCTTTCGACCGTTAGGGTGCGGCAATCTTCCTCGCCGAAAATGCGGCCTTCGCTCATGAGGTAGCCGCGATGCGAAAGATTGATGACTTCCTCGAGTTCGGACGAGATCAGTACGACGCCCACTCCGTTTGCAGCCATTTCAAGAATAAAGGCGTGAATGCGCTGGCGTGCGCCGATGTCGACGCCGCGGCTCGGCTCGTCCAGAATAAGAAGCCTTGGTTTAGCAACGGCCCATTTGGCCAGAAGCACTTTCTGCTGGTTGCCACCGGAATAATAGGCGACGTCCCCGTCGATCTTTTCCGGTACGATACCGAAATGCCGGATCATCCCAGCCGTGCGGTTGCACTCCTGGCGCCTCTTTAGTAAACCGAAGCGACTGATCCGGTCCAGTGTCGCAAGGCTGATGTTGGGCCGGGTGGTCTGGGTCAGAACAAGGCCCTGCTTGCGACGATCCTCGGGAACGAGGGCGATGCCCTGTGCCACTGCCGAGGGAATATCGAGCCGATTTTGTCGCTGCCCCCGGATGAAATAGTCGCCCTGTGTAATGGTGTCTGCACCGAACAGCGCGCGGGCCACCTCCGTGCGACCGGAGCCGACAAGGCCGATCAGTCCGACGATCTCACCCGGTCTGACCGTCAACGAGATATCGTGCAGACCGGTGTGGGTCGAGACCTCACGCATTTCCGCGACCGGGGCGATCTCGCGCGAAGGTGCGGCGGGCAGGGGTGGCCAGACGATTTCGAGAGCCCGTCCGAGCATGCTGTCGACAAGGCTCTCCTTGCTTTCGTCGGCAATGTTCGTTGTGCGCACCACATGGCCGTCGCGCATGATGGTGACACGATCGCAATTGGCAATGATATGGTCGAGAAAATGGCTGACATAGATGATCGTTACGCCCTGGCTTTTCAGTCGGCGGATGAGAAGATGCAGGCGTTCTGCCTCGTCCTCCGTCAGCGACGAGGTTGGTTCGTCCATGATGATGACGCGGGCATCGCGGGCGATTGCCCGCATGATCTCGACCTTCTGCCGTTCGGCGATCCTGAGGTCCGCCACCTTCGCATCCGGGTCGAGCCCGAAGTCACAGGTGATTTCGAGTGCCGCAAAGCGGTCTCGATCGCCGCGCGTGAGAAAGCCTACCTTGTTTGTCTCCCGGCCGAGGAAGACGTTCTGCAGCACAGACAGTTCCGGCACCAGCTGAAGTTCCTGGTGGATCATGGCAATGCCGCGCAGAAGCGCTTCGCGCGGGGAATAGCGGGTCATCTGCTCGCCAAAGACGATGATCTCGCCTTCGTCAGCGGAATAGTATCCACCGACGATCTTACCCACACTGGATTTGCCCGCGCCATTTTCACCGACCAGCGCGTGGACCTTGCCCGCTTCGAAATCGATGCTGATGTCGTGAAGAATGCGGGTGCCTCCGAAACTCTTCGCAACGCCATGAATACGAACGGCGATGTCGCTTTTCGTCATAGAGCGTGATCTCCGGGTGTACCGAGATGCGTCCTGCGCACCTGGAATAGCTGCGATGTCATGGGGCGATAATCAGCCCTGCCATTCAGCCGTAAAATCTGGATGAGCATCGAGCCAGGCCTTATCGACGATCTGCGGAATATCTCGCAGCTTGGATTCGTCAGTCCAGACAGGTACGGTGCCGCCCTTCAGCGAAGTGACGACGGATTCAAGCGCCGCGGAACCCATGGAGACCGGGAAGTTGGCAAGCGACGCCTTGAAGGTGCCGTTGCGGATCTTATCGACGGTGATCTGGTTCAGCCCGCCGCCGATGAGATAGACGGATGAGGGATCAATGCCGGCATCTTCTAACGCGATCTCGACGCCTAGCAGATGCTGGTCGGCGTTGGACAGCACTGCGTCGATCTTCGGATTGGCCTGGAGGATATCCTGCATAGCCTTGAGGGACGTGTCGGGGCTGTAATTTCCTTCGCCGGTCGCCACGATTTTGATGTTGTCATGCTTGGCGAGAACGGTCTTGAACGTCTCGTAGCGCAGATTGTCGAATGGATAGATCAACTGTCCGATCATGATGACGACGTTGCAGGGGCGCTTGCCCTCACAGGATTTTACCACCGCCTCTGCCTGCGCGGAGGCACCGATCGACGGGTCGGACGCGACTGTCGTCGTCAGTCCCTTGACCTGCGGCTGCATGTTCTTGAGGTCTGGACCGATGGGGAAGAGGGTGGTTGCGACCTTGATGCCCGCAGCCGTCGCGTCCTCAAGCGCGGTGGCTATGCCGACCGTATCGTTCGGCGCGATGATGATCGCGTCGAAGCGCTTTCCGGCGGTCAGGTCTTCGACCTGGCTAAACTGCGTCGGGGCGGAGAATTCACCATCGAATATCTCGGTGGTGACATTTCCCGCCGCCTTGGCCGCCTTTTCAATGCCAGCATAGATGGCCTGATTGAAGCCGTTCTGGCTAGAGGCCGCCAGAAAGGCGATCTTCAAAGGTTTGTCCTGGGCGGTGGTCGCAAACGGCGTGAGGCAGGTGCCAAGCAGAAGGGCGGCGGCAAGCATTCGGTATTTCATGGGCTTAGGTTCCTTGTTCTCTGGATGTTGGACCTGCGGCCTTTCCGGCTCTTCAGGTTGAACTGAGGGACGGAGTCTACCCTTCCGTTGCCGGATGGGCGGTGCCGTCGAAGTCTGGGCTGAACGAGGCGTTCTCAAAACTGCTCTGAGAGAGCAGAAGGAAGCAGAGCGTGACGATCGGTTGCCAGAGGAGCGCGCGCCCGACGCACTCGGCATCGTAGTGGCCCTTCTTTGCCAGGAGGTTCACCGAGCCGATGACGACATCGCTCGCGACTGCCGGAATGTTCAGATTGGACTCGAAGCCAAGGTCGCGGATTTTCTCCCAGTCGAAAAAGACCTCTGCAATTTCCTCAATGGTCGTGGATGAAAAGTGCTTCCGTCCGACCAGAACGGTCTCGAAATAGAGGTTGCGGTCGAGACGTTTAAAATTGCCTGTCGGATAGGCTTCGACATTCTCGGAAAAGACGCGGCGTGATCGCATGTTGGCAACGTCGTAGATCGACGCCGTGAGGAGACCACAGCCGACGTCGCGATGGATGCCATCGCGGAGATAGCTGAAAAGTGAAGCGGCAGCGTCCGGCCCGGCTGCCCGTCTCCAAACCTCTTCGACATCGTACGGGTGTCTCATCTGTGAACTCTCTCCGTCCAGTCGAGCCAGTCTTGGTTCGTCGATCTCGTAAGAACGATCATCGCAATGCGATTTCGGCATCTGGCGTCCTATATCAAAAAAGCTATCACCCAAAATTTCATCTGTCGACAAATAATATTTTCATTGCGGTTGTTCGCGTCGAGGGTCTGTGAGAGGTTCTGGTTGACGATCACGCTTGGGAATGGGTGCATGTCGATGCGTCCAAGAAGGAGTTTCAATGCCATCGAATGAAACTGCAAAATCAGATCTGCCTTTGGATCTGGCCACACTTTCAGAAGCGCTTGATGACGTGATCGAGGCGGGGTTCCAGAGGCAGGTACAGTGGCTGGGCCAGCTCGTCTCTTTCGGATCGGTTCGTGGCAACGAGGCGCCGTGCCAGGATTGGCTGGCATCGGAGTTCCAGGCGCGCGGCTGGCTGGTGGACCAGTTCGCGATTGCCGACGTGCCGATCGCGGGAAAGCCTGGCGCTTCGCCGGCAGTGGATGTGGACTATGCGAAGGCCATGCAGGTCGTTGCCTCGCTTCCCGATCCCGATCCCGCCCATCGTAGCCTTATCTTGCAAGGGCACATCGACGTGGTGCCGCCGGGCGCGCCAGAATTGTGGGATCGTGATCCATTCCAGCCAAAGGTCGAAAATGGTTTCATGTGGGGACGCGGCACCAACGATATGAAAGCCGGTGTCTGCGAGATGGTCTTCGCGCTCGATGCTCTCCGCACGCTCGGCTATGTCCCAGCCGGAAAAGTCTTCGTCGAGACGGTGAGTGAAGAGGAGTGCACCGGTAATGGCGCCCTTGCGACGCTCGAGCGTGGCTACAGGGCGGACGCCTGCCTTATCCCGGAATCGCTCGATCATCGCCTGCTGCGGGCCGAGCTCGGATCCGTCTGGTTTCGAGCCCGGATCCTTGGACGACCCGGCCATGTCCTGAGCGCCTCGCGCACCTCGAACGCGATTCTCGCCGCATTCGAATATGTCGCCGACCTCGAGGAGCTCACAAAAACGATCAACGAGGAGGCAAAACAGCATCCCTGGTTCGGTCACATTGAAAGCCCGGTCAAGTTCAGTCTCGGCAAGATTCAGGGAGGAGACTGGCTTGGCTCCGTACCCTCTTGGTGCGAGATCGAATGCCGGCTGTCGGTCCTGCCGGACCATCCGCTGCCAATGGTCAGGCAACGTGTTCTGGATTGCATCTCCGCCTGTGCGAAACGCCTGTCCGCTGAAAAAATTCCGGACGTCACCTGGATTGGATTCCAGGCAGACGGCCACGTCTTCGAACCCGGTTCGGAGGCGGAAGCCGTCCTTTCCAGGTGCCACCGCTACGTCATGGGAACGGAATTGGAAACGTTCAGCCAGACCGCAACGAGCGACACACGGCAGTACGACCTATACTATGGCATTCCGACGCTTTGCTACGGCGGTAGAGGTTTCGACAGCCATTCTCCTCGGGAACGGACAGATCTTGATAGCGTGAAATCCATGACAAAAATCATCGCAATTTTTATTGCAGATTGGTGTGGACTAAGGCAGATATCGGTGGCGTCCGGTTGATCGTTTGAACACCCAGCGATTGTCGGTATCTTAGTTTTGCCCGGACACGGACCATTTTGCGAAAATATAGGTTAATTGGCGGTTCAGATCTATTAAGGTCAGCCGATCAATGGACTTATGACATTCGAGCAAACCCAAAGGATGGTGGCAGGCTCGCTGGAGGTGCTGACCAGCGCATGTCCCATCATGCTGTCGAAATAGCAGCTGTCGCCAGCATTGAGGACGGTGGGGGCGTAGAGATCGGTATGTAGAGTGACGCTGCCCTCGAGAACGTAGACGAATTCCTCTCCAGGATGGACAACCAATGTCTCGAATTCCTGTACCGAATGCGCGTTGATCCGCGTCAGTAGCGGAATGATTTTTTTGTTGGCAATGTCTGCACAGAGAAGTTCGTATTCGTAATGACTGGTCTTCAGCTTTGAGCCTTCGCCGACACGGGTGACGGCGCGGCGTCCACTGACTGGTGAACTAGGCTTGTGGGCGAACAGTTCAGATACATCGACACCCAGGCCGCTTGCCAGACTGAGGATCGTCTCATAGGTCGGCGACATCTGCGCGTTCTCGATTTTCGAGAGCGTCGAGGGGGCTAGAGTACTCCTTTCCGCGAGTTCGCCGATGCTGAGGCCCGCATTCTTTCGCAGTTTGCGCAAAATTACCGAAAGAGATTTCGTACCCGCTCGCGGCGAGCTGCGCTGAGAGGTCTCCGTCTCCATATTCGATCTTCCCATTGTCACGTCTCAGGTGCATCACTTGTAGACGTTGTTTCTTATGTAACTTCCGATGGCCCATGCCACAGAGCCGCAACTTCTGCAAGGATCAACCTGAGTCCCGCCCCGCGACATCAGGTTGATGCCCACCTTTGCTGCGCGAGAAATTCCATTTTCTCCAGGTCGCTCTTTTGCAGGCACACCCCCTCCCGCATCGAACGCTCGCGTGTCGCCAGCCGGCGATCGCCTGGCAGGCGCGAGACCTTTGCGAGCCGGAGCCGTTCGACCAGATGCCGGACGCGGTGGCTGAATTGCGCGTTGCGGCCAACATCCGGATCGATCAAAATAACGAGCTGGCCCGTATGCGGCGTCTGCGCTCCAGGATAGTCGGACCAGTCCACTTCATAGGAAAACTTGCCTCCGGTCAAAGCGGCGCTCATCACTTCCACCAGCATGGAAATGGCCGAGCCCTTGTAGCCGCCGAATGTCAGCAGTGCGCCGCCATCCAGTACCGCACGCGGATTGACGGTTGGCTCTCCACTCCGGTCGATGCCTAGCCCAGGCGGCAGGCTGAAGCCTTCACGCGCAGCAATCTGCACATCGCCATTGGCGATGGCGCTCGTGGCCATATCGACGACCATAGGCGCCATGCCGTCACAGGGCGCAGCAAAGGCAACCGGATTGGTGCCGAAAACCGGCACCTTGGCATCGAAAGGCGCAGTGCAGGCGAAGCTGTTGACCATCGCGATGGCCAGTAGGCCCTCTTCGGCGAAGGGCACGACATCCGGCCAAAGCGCGCTGAAATGATGAGAATTGCGGATCGAAAGCAATGCGACGCCTTCCTGCCTTGCGCGCTCCTTCAAAGACTGTGCCGCGAAATCGAGTGCGATCTGCGTAAATCCGTTACGGGCATCGACCCGCAGGAAGCCCGAGCTACCGGTCTCCAGAACTGGCACGGCGGCAGGGTCGACCCAACCGCTGCGAATGGAATTTACATAGCCGGGTATTCTGAAAATGCCGTGTGAAAGCGCCCCATCGCGTTCGCACCCAGCGCAATTGACGCTCAGGATGTTCGCGACGTGCTCGCTTGCTCCGGCCGCCAGGAAAATGCGTTTGAGGAGGTTCTGAAGGGCTTCGAACGGCAGGCAGCAGGTTTCCGCTGCGAAATTCGTTTTCAATGTCATAGGGCAACTTCGCAAATGTTTCTTATAGGAAATATAGGTGTCAAATGAACTGCTCGCAAGCAGATTATTCCTTGATCACCTTTGAATAGGGTTCGTTCGCTTTATCAGCGCCTGAAATATTCGCCGGGTAATCCTATTTTATATCAGTAGGATAGTCTTTTTGACGAATTCGAAAATTATGACCATAAGAAAAATTTATTGACAATATAGCCTTTCAAAATACGATAGGAAATTAATTTCTTATCAGAATAATATAAACGCTTCACCAAGAGGCGACACAAAAAGGGAACTGAGTCATGGGCATGATGAGCTTAATGTCATCGCGATTGTTGGGAATGACGGCTGCCGCCGCACTTTTGGGCGCTGGTACGGCTCTTGGCGCCTCGGGCGATCTCGTCGTTAATGCGCCGACCGCGCCATCCACCCTTGATCCAGCCTGGGCCTGTGGTGTTCCGGATATCGGGTTTCTGCAGAATTTCTATGTGCGGCTGGTCGATTTCGGCATCAAAAAGAATGCTGCGGGCGGCGAGGAAGTAGATTACGGCGCGGTTCGGCCCTATCTGGCAAAATCTTGGATGATCAGCGATGATGGAAAGACCTACACTTTCAAGCTCAACGACAATTACAAGTTCACCTCCGGAAAGCCAGTCGACGCGGCTGCTGTCAAATATTCCTTCGAGCGCGGCCTCAAGATGGGCGGCTGTGGCCAGTATTTCCTGACCGATGGGTTCCTCAGCCCGAGCATTATCGAATCGATCGAAGCGCCTGACGCGACCACAGTTGTCATCAAATTGATCCAGTCCAATGCCAATTCCCTCGCCGACTGGGCGACGGGAGCGGCTTCGATCGTCGATCCGGCGGTCGTTGAAGCCAATGGTGGCGTCGTTGCTGGCAAGCCGAACGAATACATGTCGTCGCATGTTGCTGGCTCCGGGCCATATGTGCTGGATTCCTATTTGCCTAACCAGTCGGCCCATGCCACGGCCAATCCTAATTTCGGCGGCGAGCCGCCGCTGGCGAAGTCGATCCAGATGAACTGGATTTCCTCCGCTCCGACCTTGCTGCTACAGGCCCGAAGCGGGCAAGCGGACGTCACCTATGGTCTCTCCAAACAGGCGGTATCTACGCTTAAGTCTTCGCCGGATGTCAAGGTTGAGGCCTTTTCCAATCCCTTCGTCCAGCAGATGATGTTGCCAAACACAAAGGCGCCCTGGGACAACCCGAAGGTGCGCGAGGCCGTCGCCCATGCCGTCCCTTACGAGGATATCGTGAAGAAGGTCGCGTTCGGATACGGAACGCTCTATTTCGGCCCGGTGCCACCAAGCATGGCCGGCTTCAATGCCGAACTGAGCAAACCAATCCAGTTTGATCTTGCCAAGGCAAAGACATTGCTGGCGGAGAGCGGTGTGAAACTGCCGGTCGACGTCGAAGTCCTCGTTCAGGAAGGCGACACGACGCAACAGCAGATTGCCACCGTCTTGCAAAGCACCTGGTCGAAGCTCGGCATCAACCTGAAGATCCGCATTGCGCCAGGTGCCGAATATCAGGACCTGACGCAGGGCCATAAGGTGCAGTCGCTGATGCGGCTTGATGGTCCGGGCGTCTTCGAGGCCGGTTACTACTTCGGCTACGACGTCATGTGTAAGACGCCCTATAACCTGACAGAATCCTGCAATCCGAAAATCAACGAGCTGGTCGTCAAGTTGCGGGCGACGTTGGACAAGGTCGAGCATCAGAAGATCCTTGACGAGATCACCACGCTTTGGCGAGCAGACTATCCGAAGCTCCTCTTCTTCGAAGACCAGCCGGTCATCGTCTTGAGCAAGAACGTCAAGGCGTTCCGTTTCGCGCCGCTCACAGACTTCCGCTTCATGGGTAAGTAAACCGCCTCTAAGGCAGTTGTTGAACGCTGATATTTCCCTCTCGGCGAGCGACAGAAACAACGTCGTGTCGGGCGCACAGAGACGAAGCCTTCTGCGGCACATCAGGAGAAAATACGCATGGCTACCCGAATTGGTGTCGATATCGGCGGCACCTTCACAGACCTTGTTTACTTCGATGAAGAAAATGGCAGAACGGTTGAAGGAAAAGTTCCCACCGTTCCATCAGCGCCTGAGGAAGGTGTTGCGCATGCGATCCGTGCTCATGTGCCCCAGGCCATTATCGACAGCGCTGCGTATTTCCTGCATGGAACGACAGTGGGCCTCAATGCTCTGCTTGAGCGCCGTGGCGCCAAAGTCGGCCTGATCACGACACAGGGCTTCCGCGACGTCCTTGAAATCCGGCGCGGCGACCGCGCGGAAATGTACAATCTGTTCTGGAAGCAAACGGTGCCGCTCGTTCCGCGCCGCCTTCGTCTGGAAGTCGATGGCCGCATTCGGGGCGATGGCGCGGTTCTATCGCCGGTGACGCGAGAAAGTGTTCTGGCGGCCTATGAACTGCTGGCGGCAGAAAAGGTCGACAGCATTGCCGTTTGCCTGATCAGCGCCTTTGCCAATCCGCAGCACGAACTCGAGATCGAAGCCATTCTTCGGGATGCGGGGTATGAGGGCGGCATTTCGCTCTCCCACAAGATCTCCGGAGAATACCGGGAATATGAGCGCACGTCGACAACGGTCATCGATGCGTTCGTTCGCGGTCGCATGTCGAATTATCTCAGGCGGCTGGAAAACACGCTGCGCACTCTCGGCTTTAAGGGGCAGTGCCTGATTACGCGTTCCGGCAGTGGCTCCATGACATTTTCCGAGGCGGAAGACCGACCGTTCGAAACGATTATGTCCGGGCCTGTCGGCGGCGCTCAGGGGGCAGGTGAGCTTGCCAAGATGCTTGGGCGGAAGGCCATGATCACCGCCGATGTCGGCGGGACGAGTTTCGACACGGCCGTCATCATCGATGGCGAACCCCAGGTTCTGTTTGAGGGCATGATCGACAATATGCCGGTACAGACCCCATGGGTCGACGTGCGCTCAATCGGTTCGGGCGGCGGGTCGCTTGCCTATGTCGATGCCGGCAACCTCATGCGTGTAGGGCCACAAAGCGCTGGCGCCGTTCCGGGGCCTGCCTGCTACGGCAAAGGCGGCATCCAGCCAGCGCTCACTGACGCTGCGGCCTATCTTGGCATGCTCGGTCCGGGCAATCTCGCCTCCGGCATCCATCTCGATATCGGCAAGGCCGAGGCTGCACTTGCCCCTGTCGCATCGGCAATCGGACAAGATATCGAAACGACGGCGGCGGGCGTTCTGCGCATTGCCAGCTCGGCCATGGCCAATGCCATGCGGGAGATTTCTCTAGACCAGGGTTTCGACCCTCGCGAGATGACGTTGCTGCCCTTTGGTGGTGCGGGACCGCTGATGGCGACCCTGCTTGCTGACGAGTTGAAGATGAACGAGATCGTCGTGCCGCCACTCGCTGGCAATTTCTCTGCCTGGGGACTTCTCGGGGCTGACATGGTGCAGTCGGCAGCGCGTACCCGCATCCTGGATCTCACGGATGATAGCCTGAAGATCGCCAATGAGGTGCTGGAAGGGCTGTTTGTCGCGATCCGGTCGCGAAGCGAGCGTTCGTTCGCCGAAGCGGTCAATGCCGTTCGTCTCGACCTTCGCTACAAGGGGCAGGAGCACCGGCTGTCTATCGTTGCCGATAACGAGAATGGCAGGATCTCTGAGAGCGCGGAGTCCATCAAGACGAAGTTCCGCGCCGAATACAGCAGGACATTCGGCAGCACGATGAACGACGAAATCGAGGTGGTTTCCATTCGTGCCACGGTGCGCGTGCCCTTGCCGCGGCGGGAAATCCGCTTCACGCACGAGCCGGAAGCCGTTGCAGAGTTCCAGACGCTTGAGGCTTTTTCGTTCGAGAAAGGAAAGCGCATGTCCTTTGCGATCGTACAGCGCCAGGCGATCGCCGGTACGCTCTCAGGCCCCGCCATCATCACCGAAGGAACCTGCACGACCTATCTGGACGCCGATTGGACGGCGCGGATCGGGACTGTGGGCGAAATCATTCTGGAACGGAAGAATTAATCATGAAGCGGAAAGATCCAGTCCTTCACTTGGCAGGGGTTCCCAGCAAAGGGCTTGCCGTCAACTCCGATCCGATCACGACGGAAGTCGTGCGGCATGCGCTCAATTCGGCCGCCAACCAGATGAAGCGGGCGCTGATCCGGACGGCTTTCTCGCCGATCATTTACGAGGTGCTGGACTTTGCTGTCGCCATCTATGATCGAGAGCTGCGTATGCTCTCTCAAGCGCCAAGCCTTCCCATCTTCATGGGAACGCTGAACTTTGCCGTGCGCGAGGCTGTCAAGAATATCGGCGGCGAAGACAAGATCTTCGATGGCGACATCCTGATGTACAATTGGCCTTATGGCACTGGTTCGCATCCCCAGGACATGGTCATCATCATGCCGGTCTTCTATCGGCAGGACCTGATCGGCTACACGGCGATCAAGGGCCACTGGCTCGATATCGCCGCCAAGGATCCCTATTGCACCGACACCACGGATGTCTACCAGGAAGGCACGATCTTCCCAGGCGTGAAGATCTACAAAAAGGGCGAGCTTAACGACGACATCTATCGCATGATCCTCGGCAACAGCCGCGTTCCCAAGGCCGTATCGGGTGACCTCGATGCCCAGGTTACCGGATGCCGCGTCGGAGCCAAGAGCTTCCTCGAAGTGGTGGAGCGTTTCGGCCTCGACACGTATCGCAATGCTGTCGAGCATATGTTCGACCATGGAGAGGCCATCATTCGCAGCTTCTTCGAGAAGATTCCCGATGGCCGCTATGTGGGCAATGGGGAAATGGACGACAACGGCGTCACCAAGAACCGAATTCCCTTTGAAATCACTGTCGACGTGAAGGGCTCGGACGTCACCATCGACTTTTCCGAAACCCCTGATGCGCAAGGCGGTCCCGTCAACAGCCCCCTGCCATCGACGATCTCCGCGAGCCGTGTTGCGATTACCATGCTTGCCGGCTATGGCGAAGCGCCCCATGAAGGCCACTTCCGGCCGATCAAGGTCATCACCCGCCCCGGCAGCATGTTCGATCCCGAACCGCCGTCTCCCTGCTTTCTCTATGGCTGGTCGGCATTGCAGGCGATCGAAGTCATCTACAACGCTATCTCCAAGGCACTGCCTTCATCTGTTCCGGCCTGCTCTGGCGGGTGTATTTGCTCGGTCGTCTGGTGGGGAACCCGCGAGGAAACCGGCGAGGCCTGGGCGGATGGCGCCCCGCATCCGACCGGGCAGGGTGCCTGGGATGGCGGCGATGGCGGCACCATGCTGCATATCTCGGAATCGGCCACGCGCTTCACCCCGGTCGAAGTCTGGGAGGCCCGCAATCCTTTCCTCGTCGAGCGCCTTGCTCTGGCGCAGGATTCCGTCGGTCCCGGCAAATATCGTGGCGGACCAGGCATCGATCTCTTCTTTGAGATGACGGAAGACACATTCATCACAACGGTGTTCGAACGCTCGAAGAACCAGCCCTGGGGACTTAAGGGCGGCCTTGGTGGCCGTGCGAACAATGCAATGGTGGTCATGCCGGACGGCACAGAACATATCGTTCCGAAAACCACGCATTTTCTCGTCCCTAAGGGCGGCTTGCTCAAGCTGCAAACCGGCGGCGGCGGCGGATATGGCGAGCCCGCTGAGCGACCTTTGGAGAAGATCCAGGCCGATCTCGATGACGGTTATATCTCTGAGGCCTTTGCGCGACAGCATTATCCGCACGCATTCTGAATCTCATGAGCCGGAAGGGATACGATTTCTCCCGGTTCTTTTCGCAAAGGAACATCATGCGGTCCCTCTTCGGTCAAATATTTATGGACGGTGAAATGGCAGCGGGAACGATCATTCTGGTCGTCCTGTTCGCCATCGCGGTCTTCGGGCCGATGGTCTGGCATTTCGACCCGCTCGAAGTGGACATTTTGACCGCCCTTTCACCGCCGGACTGGTCGCATCCAATGGGAACGGATGATGTCGGTCGCGATGTGCTGGCCCGCTTCATGAGCGGCGCACGGGTTTCATTGGCCGTGTCGTGCGTGGTAACAGTTCTCGCCACGCTGCTTGGCGGGGGGCTTGGCCTGGTGGCCGGTTTTTCAGGCGGCTGGTTTGACCTCGCCGTTTCGCGGATCATGGATGCAATCCTGTCCTTTCCGCCATTGATCCTGGCCATGGCAGTCGCGATCGGGCTCGGTCCCGGTGTTGTTTCAGCCGTGTTCGGCATCGTTCTGGCAGCGATCCCCTGGTATTATCGCCTGCTTCGCAGCGAGGTGCTGCGCATCCGCAATCTCTCCTATATCGACGCGGCGCGGGCCCTCGGCGTATCCCGGCTCAGCATCGTGCGCCGTCATGTCCTGCCGCAGACGGTTTCGACGGTTTTGATTCAGGCGTCGTCGGTCTTCAGCTTCGCGATTCTGACGCTGGCAGCGCTCGGCTTTGTCGGTCTCGGCATCCAGCCGCCGCTACCCGAATGGGGAACGATGATTACGGAAGGTCTCGCCTATGCGCTGACGGGGCAATGGTGGCTCGGCCTTTTCCCCGGCCTTGGCATCTTCTTTCTGGCCGCATCCGCGAACTTGATCGCCGACCGTCTGCGCGAATATTACGACCCGAAGTCCGCGATGGGAAGGTATTAGACATGCTTCGCTTCATCATGGAACGGATCTTTTCGGCACTGCTGACGCTTTTGGGCTCCTCCCTCATCGCCTTCATCGTGCTGCGCGCTGTACCGACAAACCCTGCTCGTCTCATTGCCGGCCCCTTCGCGACAGACGAGGTCATCAGGCAGGTGGAGGCAGCACTTGGCCTCAATAAACCACTTTATATACAATATGCCGATTATATTGTCGGATTTGTCAGAGGCGACTGGGGTTTCTCATATAGTGCCGGCCAGCCGGTGCTTCAGCAGATCGGGCAACGCTTGCCGGCTAGCGCGGAACTTGCGCTTTACGCCTTTCTCTTTGCTTTCATCGGCGCGATATTCCTGACGGTGTTTTCCGTCTTTGCGCGTTCGCGCTGGCTCGATCGGTTGCTGCGTGGCTCTGCTTTCGTTTTCGTTGGCGTTCCACCCTTCTGGATCGCGCTGCTTTTCCTGATCGTCTTTTCGGAAAATCTCGGTTGGTTCCCTGGCCCTGTTGGGCGTGGCGATGCGCCTCCGGCGGTTGTGACAGGGCTCTACAGTATAGACTTCCTGCTTGCCGGCGACATGTCCGGGTTCTTCGGTGCGCTTCACTCTCTGGCGCTACCAAGTGTGACGCTCGCGCTAGGGTCGCTCGGTTATCTGATCCGGCTATTGCGTGCCAATCTCCTTGATACGGCAAACGAACCGTTTGTCACAGTGCTCCACGCCAAGGGTGTCCGCAGCCTTGCGATTGCATTTGGTCATGTGCTGCCGAATGCCTTCCTGCCTACGCTCACGGCTGGCGGGTTGATCCTTGCCCAGCTGTTGGGTGGTTCCGTGCTGGTCGAGCGCATCTATACCTGGCCTGGTGTCGGCGGGTTGGTGATCGACGGTATCCTCAGGCAGGATTATGCCGTGGTGCAGGCCTTTATCCTCTTGAGCGCGTTGATCTATATCGTCGTCAACTTCCTTGTCGACATCCTTTACGGTGTTGTCGACCCAAGGGTGAGGCGCTCATGACCATGAACACTCACGCTTCCTCCACGGCCATGCTTCTGACCGTCAGCGACCTGAAGACGACCTTCGACACACCGCGCGGCCTCGTCACCAGCGTCGATGGTGTGTCGTTTTCCATTGCTCCGGGCAAGACGCTGGGTCTCGTGGGCGAATCCGGGTCGGGCAAATCGGTGACCAGTCTCTCTTTGATGCGCCTCGTCGAACGCAGTAATGGCCGGATCGCCGGCGGCTCCATGCTGTTCAAAAGCGGAAACGGCGAGGTCGATCTTAAGAGGCTGCCGGAAAAAGAGATGCGAGCCGTTCGCGGCAACGAAATCGCGATGGTATTCCAGGAGCCGATGACCAGTCTCGATCCGGTCTGGCCGGTCGGCAAGCAAATCGCCGAGGCCGTCCGGCTACACCAGGGGGCCAGCAAGGTCGAGGCACGCCACCGTGCCATAGAAATGCTGCGTCTGGTCGGCATTCCAGCGCCCGAGAAGCGCGTCGATGACTATCCCCACCAGATGTCGGGTGGAATGCGCCAACGCGTGATGATCGCAATTGCGCTGTCCTGTCGCCCGTCCCTGCTGATTGCAGATGAGCCGACGACGGCGCTAGACGTGACGATCCAGGCGCAGATTATTGACCTTATCAAGCGTCTGCAGGGCGAGATCGGCATGTCCGTTCTTTTCATCACCCACAATATGGGCGTGATCGCGCAGGTCGCTGATGACGTGGCTGTCATGTACGCCGGGCAGATCGTGGAGCACGGTCCGGTGCGACGGATTTTTTCCAATCCCCGCCATCCCTACACGATCGGCCTGTTGAACTCGATCCCGCGCAAAGGGGCTGTCGGCAGAGACGGTCGCCTGCCAGCGATCGGAGGCATTCCCCCCAGTCCCTTCGACCTTCCGGCGGGCTGTCGTTTCGCGTCTCGTTGCAAATTCGCGACGGATGACTGTTTGCGCGCCAACCCACCGTTCGAAAGCGTGGAGGCGGATCACATCGTCCGCTGCTTGCACTGGAAGGAGGTTGCTCCATGAGTGACAAACCCGATCTTCTGGTTCTTGAAAACCTCGTCAAGCGCTTTCCGGTGAAGCGCGATGCGTTTTTCGGCCCCGCCCGCTACGTCCATGCTGTCGCGGATGTGAACTTTTCCGTGCGCAGGGGCGAGACGGTTGGCCTTGTCGGCGAATCTGGATCGGGAAAGACCACCATAGGTCGACTGGTCATGCGTCTGGATGCACCAAGCAGTGGCAACATCGTCTTCGACACGCAGAATATTGGAAATCTTGTCGAGCGCGATACTCTGCCTTTTCGCAAGCGTATTCAGATGATCTTCCAGGACCCATTTTCGAGCCTCAACCCGCGCATGCGGGTGGGCGCGCAAATTGCTGAAGGGCTTGAAGTGCATGGCATCGGCAACAAGGCGGATCGTGCGCGCCGCGTGACGGAGATGCTGGACCTTGTTGGCCTGCCCGTGGATGCCGCAAACCGTTACCCGCATGAGTTTTCCGGCGGCCAGCGTCAGCGCATCGTGATTGCCCGTGCGCTGATCGTGGAGCCGGAATTCGTTGTGGCTGACGAGCCTGTCTCTGCGCTTGATGTTTCGGTTCAGGCGCAGGTTCTGAACCTCCTGCAAGATCTTAAAGAACTTCTGCATCTGACGATGCTGTTCATCTCGCACGATCTCGGCGTCGTGGAGCATCTATGCGACCGCGTCGTGGTGCTTTATCTTGGGCGGGTGATGGAGATTGCGCCTCGCGACGCGCTTTATGCGCGCCCGCGCCATCCCTATACCGAAGCGCTTCTTTCGGCATCGCCTGTTCCAGACCCCGACCATCAGCCGATCCGTGCCATGGCAGAGGGTGATCTTCCCAATCCGATCGATCCGCCGAGCGGCTGCGTGTTCCGAACGCGATGCCGCTACGCCATGCCGGCTTGCGCGCAAACCGTGCCGCTCTTGCGGGCACTGGGTCCCGACCATGTGGCGGCCTGCCTGCGCGATGATATCCTTTAGCAGAATGTCTGCTGAAACCCGGTTCGCCACAGACCGCAATTAAAGGAACCTTCGAATGCGCACCAACAAGGTTATTCACGTTATCGGGGTTCACGCGGAAGGGGAGGTCGGCGATGTGATAGTCGGTGGCGTCTCACCCCCGCCGGGTGATACGCTTTGGGAGCAGTCGCGTTTTATTGCCAGCGACGACACCTTGCGAAACTTTGTTTTGAATGAGCCACGCGGCGGGGTGTTCCGGCATGTCAATCTGCTGGTCCCGCCGAAAGACCCGCGCGCGCAGATGGGCTTCATTATCATGGAGCCAGCCGATACGCCGCCGATGTCAGGCTCGAACTCTATTTGTGTTTCGACCGCCATCCTCGACAGCGGCATCATTTCGATGCAGGAGCCTCTGACGCATATGGTCCTGGAAGCACCGGGCGGTGTCATCGAGGTGACGGCGGAATGTGCCAATGGCAAGGCCGAGCGGATCAATGTGCTGAATGTGGCCTCTTTCGCAACACGGCTCGCCGCTGCGCTGGAAGTCGAGGGGCTCGGCACCCTGACGGTCGATACCGCCTATGGCGGCGACAGTTTCGTGATTGTCGATGCGGTCGGCCTCGGCTTCTCGCTGAAGCCCGACGAGGCGAGGGAGTTGGCGGAACTCGGTATGAGGATCACCGCCGCTGCCAACGAACAGCTTGGGTTCGTGCATCCGTGTAATGCGGATTGGAACCATATCTCCTTTTGCCAGATGACGACGCCAGCAACGCGCGAAAACGGCATCCTGACTGGCAAGAGCGCCGTTGCGATCCGTCCCGGCAAGATCGATCGCTCCCCAACGGGAACCGGCTGTTCCGCCCGACTTGCCGTCATGCATGCGCGGGGAGAAATCGGAGTTGGTGAGACCTATATCGGGCGCTCGATCATTGATTCCGAATTCAAGTGCCACATCGACTCGCTGACAGAAATTGGTGGGCTGAGCGCCATTCGCCCCGTCATTTCCGGCCGCGCCTGGATAACGGGAGTATCCCAGTTGATGCTCGACCCGACCGATCCATGGCCGTCGGGCTACCGGCTTTCGGATACCTGGCCAGCATTTTGAACGAGGAGAGGGGATCATCGCATCGGCATCGTAGCCCGGCTTACGACGAAATCACCAAGCTCCGGTCGCAGGCATGTCCTATGAGGGCAGCATCGTGGCTGACGATGAGTACGGCGCAATTCTGTTCCCGTGCCAGTTCGCTAAGCAGTTCAATGGTTTCCTGTTGAGTGATGAGATCGAGCCTTGATGTTGGTTCGTCGGCGAAGAGGAAGACGGGATCAAGGAGCAATGCCCGCAGTAGGGCGAAACGTTGCAATTCGCCGCCGGAGACTTCGTCTGGTCGGCGTCCGAGCAAGGTCTGCGACAAGTGCAGTCGCTCCATCAGCGGCGTGATCCGTGTCGGGTCCAATCGGTGCAGACGGATAAGATCGTCCAGATTCGTGCCGATGCGGATCTTGGCTGGAAATGCGGAGGGCGGGTCCTGGTAGATCTTCTGATAGCGCGTCCGAGCAACACCCGCCGGGCGGTTGACGGAACCCCGGTCCGGCTTCAGCAGTCCAAGTAGAATGTCACCGAGCGTACTCTTACCCGAGCCACTGGGACCCGTGACGCCGACAATCTCACCCGCACCTATATCTACATCAAGCCCCTCAAACAGGCGTTTTCCACCACGGCTCTTGGCGATGGAGCGGGCGGTCAGGATGGGGTCGCCCTTGATTGCGGATCGGCTGGCATTCCTCTGGCAACGGCCAGGATCGGCCGCGATCAGCCGGCGTGTATAATCATGTTCCGGGTGGGCCAAAATGGTCGCGGCCTCTCCCTGCTCAACGATGCGCCCATTGACCATGATAGCTAGGTCACCGCCCATTTGCCGTGCGAGCGCAAGATCGTGCGTGATGGTGAGGACTGAGCCGCCTGCTTCGATTTCCTTCATCAACAGTGCGATGACGTCGTCGCGGCGGGAGACATCGAGCCCTTTTGTCGGTTCGTCCGCAACCACAATCCGGGCGCCCCCTGCGCGTGCTGCGGCAAAAGCCACGCGCTGCGCCATGCCACCGGACAATTCGCCCGGCAGCTTTTTCTCAGCATCGGCCACGCCGAGCGCTGCCAGGTCGATACGAGCCTCCGCGAGAGAAGCTGTCGCCGTCATGCCGCCAACAAACCGATGACCCTCGGCAATCTGCCGGGCAGAACGCATGGTTGGGTCCAGCGCCAGCCACGGTTCTTGCGGCAGAATGCTGACCTTGCGCCCCCAGAGCGCGCGATGCTCCGAGGGGTTGGCGAGGTCAAGGGCAATGCCGTCTATTATGGCTTTGCCCTTCGCGGCCAGCCCGTCCGGCAGGATGCCCATGATGGCTTGTGCGAGCAGGCTCTTGCCTGATCCGGTTTCGCCAAGAATGGTAAAAGCGCGCCCGGCATGAAGCGTGAGGCTGACCGGCTCTACCAGGACGCCGGTTGAGGTAAAAACCGTCGCATGGGTCACATCGAGTAAAACGGTCATGGCTTGTTCTTTCCCCCGATGAGCTGCAACGCGAGAACGATCAGAAAGATCGTTGCGATTGGCTGGAGAATGGCGTGGGGGGCTTCTTCGTAATAGGGAAGAAGCTCGATCATCATGGCGCCGAGCTCGGATGTCGGAGGACGAACACCGACACTGACGAAACCGAGTGCAGCAATAGCCATTATGGCAGATGCGGCCCCATAGGCCCCCACAGTCAGCAGCACCGGCGCGACCTCCGGCCATAAATGCCTGCGCAGAATATAAATTGGGCCGAAACCGAGAAGCCTTGAGGCTTCGACGGCTGGCGAGGCAAGCAACGGTTTTGTCAGGGCGCGGGTGATCCGGAAGTATTCGACCCAAAGCACAAGCGAAATACCAAGATAAAGCATGGCGGCGCTATCGGGGACGATAGCAGTCAGCATCAGGACCAGGAGTAGTCCGGGCAGAGCCAGAAAAGCTTCCGAGACCGCACCGATCGCCCTGTCGACAAAGCCGCCGCGCCAGGCGGCGGCGGCACCCAGAAGAGCGCCGGGGATCATCGCGGTCAGGACCGACAGCCCTGCCAAGCCGAGGGATAGCCGCAGCGCAGCCGATAGGCGCGCTTGTATCGAGCGGCCCAGATGATCGTATCCGAACCAGTTACTCACAGTCGGCCCCTGCAACGAGAGGCGTAGTGATTGTTTCAGTGGATCCTCACTTCCGATCAGCAAGGGGAGGAAGGCGAATACCAGCAGGCCTGCGAGGATCGCAAGTCCCGCCAGCCGACGCGGTGGCCAACGCGCCTCAGTTGGCGCTGTATAATCGAGAGCCGTCATGTCCTGCGTCTCCGAGGGTCGATGATGTGGCACATGAGGTCGATGCCCGCATTGAGGATCACGAAGAACAGACCCATGATAAGAGCCGTGCCCTGAATCATCGGCACGTCTCGCCCGAAAATGGCATGGACCAGTGCATGGCCGATTCCCGGCCAAGCGAACAGCGTCTCGACCACGACCACCCCTTCAACGAGGTAGACGAACTGGACGCCGAGATAGGTGACGATCGGCACAGCGACGTTGCGCAAACCGTGATGACGAAAGACCTGCCATTCCGAAAGGCCCTTGGTGCGTCCAAACGCATAATAGGCGGATCGGGACACGGAAAGCATGGCGTCTCTGGCCACGCGATTGGAGACCGCCGCAAGACCAAGCGCCAGCGTAAGGGCTGGCAAGACAAGGTGGCCACCGTGTTCGTGCCCAGCAGTCGGCAGCAGATTGAGGGTGAGACCGAAAACGATAATCAGCATCAGACCGACGACGAATTGCGGCAGTGCGCGCAGTGTGGTCGACAGCAGCAGCAATGCACGATCAAGCAGACCGCCGGGTCGCAGCCCCGCCAGAACGCCAAGCGGCGGACCGATGACAAGCGATAGCAGAATGGCGACAAGCGCCAATTCAAGCGTATGGCCGAACTGGGCACGGATGGCGTGCGCCACCGGCTCACCGGTCACCAGAGATGTGCCGAGATCGAAACGCAGCAGGTCCAGCAACCATTGCCCGAGAGCAGCAAGCGATGGTTGGCCGATGTTCAGCTCCGCAGCAACTTTGGCCGCCGCGGCGCCGTCGACGATATCGTAGCCATAGCGGCCAGCCGCGATCCGGTAGGCAAGGTCTCCTGGCAGCGACCTTGCCATGACGAACGTCAGGATACCGACCATAAGCGCCACCAGAGCTGCCTGGATGAGACGGCTGACGATAGCTCTAATCATTTTGCCCACCGCATATTCTGAAGGCCAAAACTGCGCTCAAAGGGATCGATGGTAGCCCCCTCCAGCTTCGGTGATACTGCAATCGTCTGCTGATACCAGGCAATCGGAATCACGGGCAAATCGCTTTGGATGGCAGCGACGGCTCCGTGACGCAGGGTTTCGGCTGCTGCCGGATCCGTGACACGGGTCAGCTCGTCAAGGGCCTTGTTGAAATCCGCATTGGTCCAGTTCATGGCACCCCAATCGCCACCCTTGGGACCATAGTCAGAAAGCATCGTGCCAATGGGATCGGGAACCAGGGCAAAATTGCGCGCCATCAGCGCCAGTTCCAGCGTGCCGTCCTGATGCTTGGCTGGGATTTCGCTCGAATTGGCCGAATTGATCGTCAATGCGACGCCGATTTCCTTGAACTGGTCCTGAAGGACGGCGGCTATCAGCGGTAACTCGGGGCGATCCGGATAGGTGGTCAGCGTCAGAGCGAAGCGCTTGCCGTCCTTCTGAAGAATGCCATCTGATCCGGCTTTCCAGCCGAGTTCTGTAAGAAGGGACTTGGCCTTGTCTGGATCATAGGTGAGGGGGGCAAGCGACTTGTCGTACCAGATTCCGACGCTCGGTGGGAAAAGCTGGGTTGCTGCGGCCGGATAGCGCAGGATGGCCACCGCCAGCCCTTCGCGATCGATGGCAAGGCTCAGCGCCTCGCGCGCCTTGATATCTTCAAGTGAGGCCAGACCAGCGTTCACCTTCAACAGCACGCTGCGCGGGATCGAGGTCGAGAGCAGCTTGACCTTGTCGCTCTTGGACAGACGCGTGCGGCTGGCCGGATCAAGGTTGAAGACGTAGTCGGCATCGCCGCTTTCGGCCATCAAAGCGCGGGTTTCTCCGCGGCTTACCGTGAGATAGGTTGCTTTCTCAATGGCAGGCTTGCGGCCCCAATAGCCGTCAAAGCGTTCGACGGCGAGACTTTGCGGTGCTTCGATACCTGTGAGCTTGAAGGGGCCGGTGCCGATAATTGCCTTGACGGTGTTGCCCTCATAGGCAGACGGCGCAAGTATCTGCGCCCGGCTTTCAGCGAGGAAAGCCAGAAGCGGGGCAAAGGGCCGGGCCAACGTAATGACGACGGTGTCCTGACCGTCAGCGGTAATGGAATCAATCGGTGCTTTGCTCAGAAGGCCGGGCTTGCCCCGCGCAACGTTCAACGCTCTGGCGACATCTTTCGCAGCAAGCACTGACCCATCATGAAAGGAGACACCCTGCTGGAGCGTGAAACGCACCGAAGTGCCATCTGGTGAAACGATCCAGCTTTTCGCGAGTGCCGGTACCGGGTTACCATCCTTGTCGGATTCCACCAGTGTCTCGACAATGCCCATACGCAGGAAGATATCGCCCGATTTGGCTGGATCCAATCCGGTGATCTCGAAGGGAGCGACGACGTCCACTGTCGTGTCGTTCGCGCCAGCAACCGCCGAGCCGGAAAAGAGCAGCATTACAGATACTGCGAGCATGGATGTCTTGAGCATAGGCATCTCCCTAATGTTATATCGTTACGCTATTAGCCATACTCGTTTTCGTTGTCGAGACCTTGATGGATATTCACTTGTCCAGTTCTGCGGTTGCAATGGGCGGCTGTGGAAAACCCTGAGAGTGATGCTGCTTTGCGTCGACCTGTCTCACATCGCTTTACGCGCCTTTGAAGGCGCAATTCCGGGGGTGTCACACCGCTGGTGATGGCAACCTCATCAAGCTCCAGATATCACCGAGTTTGCCAGCAGATCGCGTCTGGAGATCATTGGCAAAGTGTCTGACGAATGTCTCAGCCCAAAGCCACACAGTTTGATGAGAGATGATGACGCGCTGCCCGCCAGAACGGACTGCGCAATCACCACAAAATCGGACATAATGAAATCGCCACCGCGGTAAGTGAAGTTTCGCACAGACGCTGAATATGAAAAATGCTTATGGAATCGATGCAACACATCCCCCTTTTACATAAATGTCCACAGCGCTGTGAAAGAATATCAAGAACCCGACATGCGCAAGATTGCCTTCAGAGTCACACCGCTTTCACTGTCTTGAACCGCCTGATTGATGTCGGCAAGCGGGTAGAACTTGACCAATTTATCAAACCGGAAACGTCCCTGCCGGTGCAGTTCCACCAGTTGAGGGATAAAGACCTGAGGTACGCTGTCGCCTTCTACAATGCTCCGAATGCTGCGTCCTTTAAGCAAAAGATTGTTGACATCAAACTCCGCATTGCCGAAATTTACGAGGAAAAACTGGCGCAGGTGCGAACTTTTCTGGAAGCCGGATCGGAGAAAGTCCAGGCTAATGGCTGGCAGGCGCAATTGGCAACCCTGATCCGCGAGACATGGGTTTATCAACTTTCCATCGGGCTGGACCGCACCATTGTTGATGCGGCTTATTATTATGAGACCCTGTTTCCCATTGCCCAACAGCATGCAAGGCTGGTTGCGTCGAACTATGCACGGCTGTTGCATCGTCTTGGCTCAACATGGCCGCAGGAACAGCTTTTTGAGCTCGGCATTAGTCTTTACACCCTCGTCAATGCCAATTGGAGTTATTGGCGATTGACAGGTACGGATGATCAAATTGCGATTGAGCGACAGATTGTGTTGACGATCACACTGATCGCGCCGACGCTGACTGGGTCGGAAAGACCTCGTGGCACTGCGTTGGAAGATCGCGCCGACGCGACGTCGCAATGGAACACCTTGCAGGGATCAGAGTCAGGTGGAGATAACCCGACTGCATAATTCCTTAAATCGGATTGAAAACGCGGACGTCAATCTTTGCCGCCAGCCGCTGCACCGGCGATAACGCTATCTCTGCTGCGGTGAGGGCTGCGATGACTAGCTGGCAATGGCTTCGATCAGCCGAAGCCTTCGCATGGTGGTGACCGGATAATCGTTGTCGAGAAAGCGGCTCGGCACGAAGTCAGGCTCGAACTGCTGCAATCGGGAGATGGCACGTTCCATTTGTTTGATCATGTTCATTTGTTTATACAGCGCGACCAAATACCTTAGAGGTGCTCGAAATGCGGGACGCAGAATAAGCGCAGCTTCTGCGTGACCTATGGCTGTTGCATATTCGCCCAACGCGGCGGCGGACATACAGCAAAAGAATTCGACAAAGGCCCTGTGCTCGCCTCCGCCTGTTAATGCAAGTGCGCTTAAAGCCGATCCTCGGCTATCCCTGAGCTTGTCGAGAACCAGTTCTGTATTGGATAAAATCGCCAAGTTGACTGCGTTCGACGGATCGAGGCTGACAGCGCGTTCAGCAAGCCGTAACGAACCACGGCTTGAACCGCCTCCAAGATATTCGAGATGGGCCCCGATGCCCAGAATACTGGCGCTGCCGACGTCCTGGCGCAATGCTTCCTGAACCAAATCTGCCGATGTGACCTTGTCGTCCAGGAATGTGCTGCTGCAGTGCTGGAATTGAGCCATGTTACGCAGGAATGCTCGCCATGCCAGATATTGCGGCCGCGGATCGCGATCATAGGCATAGCGCAAATTTACGTCTGCATCTCTTAAACTTTGCCGATCAAATCGGAAGATCAAGGCCCGCGCATGATTGGCGAGCATGGCTCCAGAATGTGAGATTCCAAGCTGATCCTTCCGCTCCCGCAACGTCGAAAGAATGGCTTGGACAAGAATCCCGGATTCGTGATGTAGCAAGTCAGTGTGTGATGCCGATATTTGAGTGGTTCGCGACCAATAGAGCTGTCCAGTCCCTGCATGGCTGATGGCAAAAACCACATGGCTGTCTGGACCCAAAGTTACGGTCCGCACTGCGACACTGATGCCTTTGACAGGCAAGGGAGGGAGCGTGCCAGTGATGGCAGTGTGACGGGGAAAGATTTCAAAATCGTCTAAATCATGGAGCGACGCCGTGGTCAGCGTCATCAGCCGACTTGATGTCAATTCACTCGCAAGCTGGTTATCGGATAGGAATTGGAAAAAAATTGCGGGTTTGGGGGAGGTATGACTGCGTAGGACATGGGGCGGACTGATCCGCGCCTTGTCTGCAAGAGACGCTCGTAAGTTCCGAATCCAGTCTGCGAACTCAGTGTCACGAATGTCGAGGTCGGCAAATGCGTCCTGCTCATTCGTCCAGTTACCGGAGGTGGGCATGAGCTGGTATTTTATCTTAAAGCGGGTTGGATCGAGTGCCACCTTTTCCCGATCCGCTTGCAATACGGTGTGATAGGGGCCAAACGCCCGTCGTATGTCGACGAGCGTCTGGCGAAGGCTATCCGATCTTCTCTTGGAATCCCGATCGCTCCAAAGTTTGTCCCGCAGCCAGATCCGGTTGCACGAATAGCCTTTTGACATGGCAAGTAATGCCAATATACCGCGTGCCTTTGATCCTCTCGGGCTGCGGTCACACCCATGAGAGTCGACAATCAGAAAGCGGCCAAAGATGTTTAACGACAACATGCGCAGCTCCTGAAGACGGGATATAGTTAGATTATCATATTGGATCAGCGAAGGAAAAGCTTGCCGGTCGGATCGTTTCCAGGTTTTTCAGTGCCGGGAGCAGTAATGTCAACGGGCACCGTGGTGATTGTGTTGCCAGGTTTGAAGGGGTAGGGCGGGACATCCGAGGTGGATGCGGCATGGTCAGGAAAATCGGTCTTCACCCAATTGCGGAATGCAGCAATCCCTTTTGAAACCTGCAAAACATAATCAAGCGATTGCGTGTCCGGCACGGGTGAATTGGACCCAATGTTTCTGAAATAGGCGGCGACGGCTGAGTCATTGTATGGATCAGTGGGAGCATCTGGCAACAGTTCCGCCGCTTGCGCCGCTTCAGGGCTGTCAGGCAAGACTGCGGTCCCCCAGTCAAGCGCGCGCTGATGGCATGTAATGCAGGCGGACATTGGGTTGTCGACCGGGCCATTGGCGCGCCCGAAAAGGCCGAGATGCTGTCTCGGGAGGGGATAAAACATAGTTGCGACCGCAGGATTGACCCAGCTTTCGGTCGGCGACATGGCTTGCTCGAGATAGGCTGTTGCATTCAACGCGGGATCGCTTCCCCAGATCAGACCGACCGGAACAAGGCGTTGATAAGGCGTATCACCGGGCTGCATGGCATTATAGACGAAAGTCCCGAAGAACCAGCCGTTGGGCGAACGCTTGTCCTTGATCGAGAGATCAAATTGCAGAAGCCGCATCGTCATGGTGCTGCCGTCCTTTTCTCCGGCAACGTCCCACTCCTTTGACCCTGCAAGATAAGGAACGCTGGAAGGTGTCGCTGAGGTGAACAGCATTTTGGCGGCAACGGCGCCCTCCGCGAATGCAAAATCAAGGGTTTTGGGAAAGGCCGGATCGGCCCAGATCTGACCAAGACCGTAACAGGCCACATCATTGTAGATCCCGACAGCGAAAGTACGCTCCCAATTCGTTTGCAGAGCATGCAGCTCCTTGGGGCGAGACCATCGTTCGGTGGTCATGCCGTGCAGTGGCTCCCTCAACATGAAGAACCATGGCGCATCGCACCATTCCTCGACCTTGTTGTCTTGAACGCGCCAATCGATATCAGGACGGGCGTTCACTTTGGTAACGTAATTCAAGACGGCCTGCATGTAGTCAGCGGGGTTCTTGAAGGGATCAATCGTCAACCAGGGCAACTTGCTGGTATCGGGCAAGGTCTTTGGAAAATCGTAGTGGATCTGGAACTTGCGATCCGTCTCGTGACCTTTCAGGGGCAGGCTACTGGAGCAGTCGAAGTTGGCTTTGGCTGCTGCTGCGAAACTGTTGTCGATGGGGGCGGGACAATCGGCAAGAGCAGCTGAAATAGGCAAAAGAAAAATTGCTAAACAAAAAAGAACAGTTTTCATCATGGCTCCCAGCTCGGTGATGTTAAGCCGATGTAAAGCCAAGAGTCTGGGATTGTAAATATACAACCTGACTCGTGCTTTATGTTTATTTTTTAGTTTATCCAGGTGTGTTAACGGATGATGATGCCCAGTTAATCCTGGCGCACGCGCATCCCGCATGGTCAGCGGCATGAATGCCATCAGCGAACCGGGAAGTTCCGCTACATTGCGTGACGACGGCAGGCGGGAAAGTAACCGCTCTATGGCCTGACCGACAGACAATTTAAGGAAATATATCAGCGTTCAGTCAGCGACGTCAGAATGGCTCAAAGTATCAACGCTGGTAAATCGAAAATTCAACACAGCGGAAGCCTACACAGCACCGGTATTCGTAGATCGAGCAACGAACTCAGCCACATCTGACTCAAGCAGTGGCGGAGAACAGATATAACCTTGAACGAGGATGCCACCGAGTTTTTGTAGAGCCGCCAATTCGTCGTGTGTCTCTATACCTTCAACAACACACTCCAATCCCATATCCTGGCTGAGAGCGAGCACGGATTTGACAATTTTATAACTTGCAGGTGTCTTGTCCAGACCTACGACAAAGCTGCGATCAATCTTGATCTTGGTGAGTGGAAGAGAGTGCAGCCGTGTGAGGCTCGAATAACCAATACCAAAATCGTCAAGAGAAATTCCGCAGCCGAGTAGGCGCAACATTTCAATAGACCGCTTCACCTGGGCAAAATCATGTGTGAATGCTGTTTCGGTAATTTCAAAATCAATTCGGCCAGCATCAAATTTTCCACTTTCGATGATGTCGATCAAGAGCGCAGCACTTTCGCTCGAGTTAAGGTCGTAAGCAGAAAGATTGAATGATAGCCGCAGATCGCTATCCCATTGGCTGGCCGCATCGAGGGCCTTTCTGAGAAGTGGTCTTGTTAAAAGACCGACAATTCCAGCCCGCTCCGCAATAGGAAAAAACTCGGCTGGCGATACTTGGCCTAAAGTTGGGCTTTCCCACCGGGCCAGTGCCTCAAAGCCAACGGGCTTGCGCCGTCTGATATCAATGATGGGCTGATAGAGGATAGACATTTCTTGCGATATGTCAGCTTGCTTGAGTGTTTGTTCGATGCTGGCGTTAATATTGATTTGTCTTTCATGGCACGCGTTAAACAATACCGCACTCCCACGTCGAGTATTCTTTGCGTGATAGAGGGCGTAGTCAGCCTGATCAAACAATCTCTCTGGCGTCGATGTAAGATCCGGATAGAATGAAATGCCAATTGATGCAGAAACCTGAACGGTGGCCTCCGCCATATAAAAAGGGTGATGAAGCCTCTCGCTCAGTGCATTGAAGGCGCTTAAGAACTGTTCATCGTCTAGAGAGTTCGTCGCAATAATAGCAAATTCGTCACCACCCAGCCGGAAGACTTCGTGGCCCTCAGGAAGAGCCAGGAGACGCTTTGCCACTTCAACCAGAAGCCGATCACCTGTCGAATGGCCGTAAAGGTCGTTAATTGGTTTGAACCCGTCGAGGTCGATAATGCCAAGGGCTACTCTGGAACCAACGGCGCTCGCGTTCCTCAGCTCGACTTCAAGATACGAAAAAAACGCTCGTCGGTTTGGTAGCTCGGTTAGGCTATCGACGTGGGCCAGTCGCAAATTTTCGTTGCTCAATGCTTCTGCCCTATGTTTTGATAGGACCATCTGCTCGAAATTGCGGTAATTCTTGAGCAAAACCGATATAATACCTGCGCAAACCAACATGACATTGACCGCAACGGCTATGGAAATAATCTTATACAGTGGAATGAAAAATATTAGAAATGATATACTGACAATTATAGTGACAATGACTGCTGCCGACCGGAGATACATCAGGCAGAAAATGCACGACATCACAGTAATTGCCATGTAGAAAGAGACGTAAGATCGCTCGTATTCATCTCCATAAGGTAACAACATGTAACACCAAACGGCAAAAGCGATCGCAATTACAATAGAAAGACGATTTGTGAAGATCATTGCGGCATGTGCCATTTCAGCTGTCGGATTGACACTGCGGTTTCGCAACCAGAATACCATTCGTAGGCCGCCCAGACACGTAAATAGGAGCGGTATGCCGACGGTAAGAGACAAGGGTGAGGAATGGAAATGTGTGATGGCCAGCGCCCAGCTGCTGCTTAACAAGATGAAATACATCATCGGCATTTGGCTTGAAAAGGCGCGATATTGGGCTTTTAGCAAATCGGGATTATCAGATCGGACAGTCAGCAATTCACGAACGAGTTTAGAGAATTTGAAAACCGGCATCGTTTAATCCAGGATTAGGGTTCAGCCTGCCGTTATAATTATATATTACTTATATAATGATAAAAAAGTTCGATCAAAAAAGAATCGTCGGCGGCGTTGATAAATTAGCCCGACCCTTTGAGTTTTCATGCAACGCGGCTGAACTCTTAATGGCCAGGTTCAGTCATCCGGTTGCGAGCACGGACGCCGACATTTGCTTCAGCTCTGACTACCCAGAGTCATAGAATCCCCGCAATGGCGCAGTGGAAGGCTATGACCGACGCGGTGGCTTGATTTCAACTGCAAGCCCTTCGCTTGGCTTATTCAAGCAATGTGACATTGCCCTTCCGCGAGAAGCAGCAATTGTGCGCTCTCTGTTCCAGAAAGATGTGCCATGGCAGAATCTAGCGCGGCGACGTGCTATTTGGAATCAGCCAAGCCGTTCGAAGGAAGATTTATGTGAGCGACGAACTGCACCTGGAATTACAAGAGATCGTCTCCAAGAGCCCACTGCTTTCTTCAGTTCTTAGCAACTGGGATGAGATTGCCCTGCCTGATTCCTAGCTTGTGGCCGGTGCTATCGCCCAAACGGTTTGGAACCACATTTTTGGTTTCCCGCCCGCTTATGGCATCCAAGACATCGATATCGTTTATTTCGATCCCGATGATCTTTAAGAGGTCTCGGAAGCCGAACACTCGGCCCGTATCCGATCAGCATTCTCGGGGTTGCCAGTCTGGATAGATGTGAAAAACCAAGCCAGAGTACACTCTTGGTACGAAGCCAAGTTCGGATATTCGATTAATCCGTATACTTCAACAGCCGAAGCCATAACCACTTTTCCGACAGCGGCGGCGGCCGTGGGCCTGCGACCTGCCCATACTAGCCTGGAGTTGTGCGCTCCCTATGGACTTTCCGACCTGTTTGGTGCTGTCGTCCGCCCAAACAAAAAGCAGATTACATGCGAAATATACGAAAAGAAGATCGATCGCTGGATCAAAATGTGGCCCAAGCTCACAATTGTCGGCTGGGATCAATAATTGTGGCAAGCAGAGTTTTTAGATGGTCTGCCTGACGTCGTCAGCATTGATCCGACACACTCGAACACAGCTGTCATCTACTTGATATGTGAAGTCTGCTAATCAGCAATTTTAATTGTTATTGGCAGGCCTATGCGCTTCCTAGGACCCGACAGGAAAATCATCAGTGTCCTCTTCGTCCTTGCCGTGACGCAGGTGATAGGGTGGGGTACGGTCAGCCTTCCCGCGATCATCGGCCAGCAGGTTGCCGCCGGTCTTGGTATGAGCATCGAGGCGGCCTTCGCTGGCAGTTCAGTCCTGTATGTCGTCATGGGCCTATGGGCTCCGGTGTTGGCGAAGGGATTTATGCGGTTCGGCGCCCGCCGCGTGATGATGGCCGGGGCTGTTCTCGCTGCGGCCGGCTTTGTGCTGCTTTCCGTTTCAACAGGGCCAGTGCTCTATTTCGCGGCCTGGGTCATTCTGGGTACAGCCGGCAGCGCCACACTGACCACAGCGGCCTATATCATGCTCAATGAGATCGCCGGACGGAAGGCCAAGAGCGCCATCGGCGCACTCATGCTGGTAACGGGGCTGTCTAGTAGCATCTTCTGGCCGACGACCGCATTTCTTTCGGCAGCAGTGGGCTGGCGTGGCACCTGCCTCGTCTATGCAGCAATGATGGTGCTGGTATGCCTGCCGTTTTATGTCTTCGGCTTGCCGCGCCGGGCATATCGGGGGGAGGCGACGAGCCCGTCAGCGCCGGCGACCGGGCCGACAACGATCGCACGCAAAGGCACTTTCGCTCTCATAGTAACAGCCATCGCCCTCAATGCCTTCGTTACCTTCGGGTTTTCTGCCGTACTGATCGAACTCTTGCAGGCTGAGGGATTACCAAAGTCCCAAGCGATTGCCTTCGGCTCGATGCTGGGGGTCATTCAGGTGTGTGCTCGCGGATTGGATTTCGTGGGTGGCGGTCGATGGGATGGGATAACCACCGGCCTGGTCGCCGGTATTTGTCTGCCTGTCGCAATGCTGCTGCTCATCGTAGGCGATGGCATCTATTGGACAGTCCCTGGCTTCATCCTGATTTACGGCCTGGGCAGCGGCGCGCTGGCGGTGTCTCGGGCCACCATCCCTTTGTTATTCTACGACAAGGCCGAATTTGCCAAAGCAACGTCGCGCATCGCACTGCCGCTCAATCTAATTTCGGCCGCATCGCCTCCGATCTTTATCAGTTTGCTGACACAGTTTGGCAGTCATGTCCTCCTTGGTCTCGCCTCACTATGCTCATGCGGCGCGCTTCTGAACCTGTTTTTGCTCAGCCGCCGCCGACCATCGGTCGAGGCAATCGTGTTGCAGAACGCCTGACTTTACCTGTAAAATTTCTGCGCGTGTGGGGTGTTCATCGGCATTGATCGTGCTCCCCACCTGATCTCCATTTTATCTCAGTAGAGCAGGGCCTTACGGGACCAGTCATAGGGGTAGCCTCCGACGCTGCTTCACACGTACAACCTCGTCAGACTGGCGAAGCCGCGATATAGGCCGCCTGACACCAACGCCCTAGCGCCAACATCTATGTTCTCGAAGCCCTTGTGCAAAGCCGCGGGAATAAAAGGGCCGCGTTGAAATTGATCCGCAAAGAAACCAACTCGATCACCCGTGATTGATCATAACATGTCGGACGACGGTGTAATCTTCGAGCGCATATTGGGAGAGATCCTTGCCATAGCCGGATTGCTTCAATCCGCCGTGTGGCATCTCGTTGCATAGCATGAAATGGGTGTTGATCCAGGTACAGCCATACCGCAGGCTGGCGGCTGCATTCATCGCTTTCGATATGTCCTTGGTCCAGACAGAAGAGGCCAGGCCATAATCGGAATCATTGGCCCAGCCAATAACATCATCGTCAGCACCGAACGGTGTCACAGACACGACCGGACCGAAGACTTCGCGGCGGACAATTTCGTCAGATTGCAAGGCACCTGCCACAACAGTTGGCTGATAATAGAAGCCGCCGCCTTCCGGCGTTGCGCCGCCTGCGGTGACTTCGATATGGCCGATTTCTGCTGCGCGTTGCACGAAGCTTGCCACCCGGTCGCGCTGGCGCAATGAAATCAGCGGGCCGATTTCGTTCATCGTGTCATCGGCTTCTCCAAAGCGGATCGTGGAGACTGCGGCGCTGAGATCGGCCACGAATTTTGCGTAGATGCTCTTTTCGGCATAGATCCGGCATGCGGCCGTGCAATCCTGTCCGGCATTGTAATAGCCGAAGGCCTTGATACCTGCGACGACGGCGTCGATGTCAGCATCGCCATAGACGATGACTGGAGCCTTGCCGCCCAATTCCAGATGCGAGCGTTTGACGGTCTTGGCGGCGGCCTGGAGGATCTTTTTGCCGGTGGCGATATCGCCGGTGATTGAGATCATGTTGATCGCCGGATGATTGATCAGTGTGTTACCAACCGTATCCCCGCGCCCGAGAATGACGTTAACGACGCCTTCAGGCAGGATTTCGGAAAGCAGTTTTGCCATTTTGAGCGCGGTCAGCGGTGTTTGCTCTGAAGGCTTGAAAACAACTGTGTTGCCGCCGGCAATGGCCGGTGCAAGCTTCCAGGCCATCATCATCAAGGGATAGTTCCAGGGCGCGATGGAGCCGATAATGCCGACGGGATCACGCCGGATCATCGAGGTCATGCCCGGCAGATATTGGCCGGCAATGACACCTTGCATATTGCGCACGGCACCGGCGAAATAACGGTAACAATCGACGATGGCCGGAATTTCATCATTACGCACAGCGTTAATAGGCTTACCGCAGTTGAGCGCTTCCAAGGCTGCAAAGGCATCCGCCTCAGCCTCGATACGGTCGGCGATCTGCAACAGATAGACCGAACGCTCTGCCGGTGTCGTCTTCGACCAGCCCTGGAAAGCCCTGTCAGCAGCGGCAACCGCCGCATCGACTTGCGCCTGCGAGGCCTCGGGTATTTCCGTGATCAGTTCACCGGTCCTGGGGTTGAGGATCCGCTCGTCCTGGCCTTCACCGGAAACAAGTTTCGAGCCGATAAGCATTGATTTTTCCATGACAAGGGTCCTTGTTTTCTTTGAATTATTTATCGGAGCCACAGGTTTCTTCACCGCTGCGCGTCAACATATAGGCACCCAGGATCGGCAGAAAGGTCACCAGCACCACAATCATTGCGACAACATTGGTGACGGGCCGTTCGTGCGGACGGATCAGTTCTTCCAGCATCCAGATTGGCAGAGTCTGCTGCTGCCCGGCGGTGAATGTCGTGACAATCACCTCGTCGAAGGACAGCGCAAAGGCGAGCATACCGCCGGCCAGAAGCGCCGAGCCGATATTGGGCAACACGACATGGCGGAATGTCGTAAGGCCGTTGGCGCCGAGATCATAAGAGGCTTCGATCAAGGAGGGCGACAGTCGGCGAAAGCGGGCAACGGCATTGTTATAGACCACGACCATGCAGAAAGTCGCATGACCCAGAACAATCGTCCAGAAGGAGAAAGGTATTTCAAACAGGCCGAAAGCAGAGCGAAGCGCAATGCCGGTGACAATGCCGGGAAGGGCGATCGGCAAGATGACCAACAGTGTGATCGCCTCCCGGCCGAAAAACTTCGTTCTGGCCACGGCTGCGGCGCAAAGCGTGCCGAGCACCAGCGCAACCAGCGTGGCAACAGAGGCAACCTGCACGGAAAGACCAAGCGCTTTCCAGACATCGCTACGTTCCCAGGCAGCATAAAGCCAGCGCGTTGTCAGGCCCGGCGGCGGCCACTGGAAGCTTTTGTCTTCCGTTGTGAAGGCATAGACGAAGATCAGCAGGATCGGCAGATGCAGGAATAGCAGGCCGCCAATTGCGGCAAGTTTCAAGCTGAAGGGTGCGGAATTGGTTTTATCAGAGCGCATCGAACGCCCCCTGTTTTTTGGCAAGCCAGAGATAGATGCCCATGATGACAACCGGCACCACGGAAAAGGCGGCGGCAAGCGGCACGTTTCCGGCAGTTCCCTGCTGAATATAGACTGTTTGGCCGATGAAGAGCCGCGAGGTGCCAATGATGCCGGGGATGATGTAGTCGCCCAGCGTCAGCGAAAAGGTGAAAATCGATCCCGCTGCAACACCTGGCATTGCCAAGGGCAAAAGCACGTGCCGGAAGGTTTGACCGGGGGAAGCACCCAGATCATGCGAGGCTTCGATCAGGTTTGCGGGCACCCGCTCCAACGCAGCCTGAACCGGCAAGATCATATAGGGAAGCCAGATATAAAGGAAAACCAAGAACGTTCCTGTTGCGCTCACCGAAAGCGAATTGCCGCCGATGTTGGGAATTGCCAGATAGGCGTCCAGCAAGGGCGTCAGATGCAGCTTGTCGGCGACCCAGTTGATGATGCCTTCTTTCGACAGGATCATTTTCCAGGCGTAGATCTTCACCAGATAGCTCGACCAGAGCGGCAGCATCACACCAAGATAAAACACCGCCTTCCAGCGTCCTTTCGCATAACGCGCCGCATAATAGGCAATAGGAAAGGCAAGAATGGCAGCGGCAACCGTCACCAAAGCCGCCATGACAACCGTGCGGCGGATGATATCGATATTGGAGCCGCTCAACAGCTGGGCATAGGTGGACAGTGTCAGCTGATATTTGATCAGGCCGCTGTAATCATCAATCGAAAAGAAACTCTGCAGCAAGAGCGCCAGAAGCGAACCGACGTAGACAACGCCGAGCCACAGGAGCGGTGGTGCCAGCATCAGAATGACCAGCAGTTTTGGCTTTCGCCAGAATGTCGCGCAAACGCGGCCAATCAGGCCTTCATTAGAGAGAGCGCCCGTCATGCCGCATCTTCCAACATGTTGAGTGATGCGCGGTCAAAGCAAAGCGAAACATCACTTCCCGGTGGCGGCACATCCTGTCCGATTGGCAGGTTTGCATGCAACTGCAGACCGCCTGCATTGACGATGATGCGCTTGAATGCGCCGAGAAAACTGCTGGAGCCAAGTTGGCCCGAGACTTTAAGAACATCGTGTGCGTTCCCACCGATGCTGATCTGTTCGGGACGAATGCTCGACCAGGCTCTCTTGCCTGTCAGCTTGGCTGTCAGGTCTGGCGGCAGGATATTGGATGAGCCTACGAAGTCGGCGACAAATTTCGTTCGCGGATTTTGATAGATCATCTCCGGACTTCCGGCCTGAACGATTTTCCCGTTGCTGAACACGGCGACTCGATCCGCCATGGATAGCGCCTCGCCCTGATCGTGGGTGACGAAGATGAAGGTAATGCCGAGCGCCTTTTGCAGGCTTTTCAATTCTTCCTGCATGGCTTCACGCAATTTCAGATCAAGTGCGCCAAGCGGCTCGTCCAACAGCAACACTTTTGGCTTGTTGACGAGAGCACGAGCCAGCGCCACGCGCTGCCGTTGACCGCCGGAGAGCTGGCCGGTCTTGCGCGCGCCGTAGCCACCAAGCTTTACCAGGTCTAGCGCTTCTTCTGCGGCTTTCAGCCTTTCCTTCTTGCCAACGCCCTTGACCATCAGGCCGTAAGCGACATTGTCGAGAATGCTCATATGCGGAAAGAGCGCGTAATCCTGAAAGACCGTATTGACGTTGCGTTTCCAGGGCGGAATGCCGTTGGCATTCTCGTTGAAAATCACGATTTCGCCGGCGGTTGGTTGCTCGAAGCCCGCAACCAGTCGCAGGCAGGTTGTCTTGCCGGAACCGGATGGCCCGAGCATGGCAAAGAATTCGCCCTCGGCGATTTCCAGATCGACATTATCGACGGCCCGGACGCTGCCGAAATGCCGTGAAACCGCGCGCAAGATGACTGCCGGGGGCATATGTGATCTCCGATAATACTAAAAGCACTGCAAGCATTCAGACATGCAGCATCCCACACCCACCTCGGGGCGCCATGTCAGGTCTCGTTATGAAATGGCACCCGAAGCGAGCAAAGAACGGAGGTTAGCCTCCGAAGTGATGGCTCTTATCCACCCATCACGGCGATATAGTCGCTGACCCAGCGGCTATAGGGAACGCAGGTACCTTCAGCCTTGCATTTCGATACCGGTGTTTTCCAGAAGGAGATCCGGTCGAAATTGGCAAACCCATTGGCCGCACAACCACCTTCAGTCAAAAGTTCGTTGCCCTTGCAAGCTGCGGGAACGGACGGAACCGAGCCGAACCAGGCGGCAACATCGCCTTGCACCTTGGCTGACAGTGAATGCTCGATCCACATATAAGCGCAGTTTGGATGCTTGGCGGCAATGTGCATCATGGTCGTGTCTGCCCAACCGGTTGCGCCTTCCTTCGGGATGGTGGAGCCGATTGGCTGTTTGCCGGCTTGCAGCAAATTGACCTGATAGGGCCAGGAACCGGATGCAACCACGCCCTCGTTTTTGAAATCGTCGGTCTGCACCGTTGCATCGTGCCAATAGCGGCCGATCAGCGCGCGCTGCCCCTTCAGAAGAGTAATGGCCGCGGCATATTGCTCTTCATTGAGTTCATAGGGATCCTTGATACCCAGTTCCGGCTTTGCAGTCTTCAGATAGAGAGCGGCATCGGCAATGTAGATCGGTCCATCATAGGCTTGAACCCGGCCCTTGTTGGACTTGCCATCAGGAAGCGTCATTTCCTTGAAGACCACATCCCAGCTTGCCGGGGCCTTATCGCCAAAAGCCTTGGTGTTATACATCAACACATTAGGCCCCCACTGATAGGGCGCGCCGTAATGAACACCATCAACTGTGTGCCAGGGGGCATTTTGAAGACGGGGGTCGATGGTCGACCAGCTTTTGATCAGGCTTGTATTGATCGGCTGAACCTTGCCGCCAGCCACCAGTCGGAGCGATGCATCGCCGGACGCCGTCACCAGATCGAAACCACCCTGGTTCATCAGGGTCACCATTTCATCTGATGTCGCTGCCGTCTTGACGTTGACCTTGCAACCAGTTTCCTTTTCAAAACCCGTGACCCAATCATAGGCCTTGTCGCTCGCACCACGCTCGATATAGCCAGCCCAGGCGACGATATCGACTTCGCCCTCACCAGGGCCAATCGAGGTCATCATTTCGGCAGCGATAGTATTGGTGCAAAAAGAAAGCGCGGCAATCAGCGCGGTCGATGCTTTCAGAAGGCTCTTCATGTTGGTTCCCCTTTTTGAACTTTCTGGAACAGAGAAAGGCAAAAAAAGGCTGCGTTCGCAATTTCTTTATACAGAATTCCGGTTTCGGAAATTCCGATATCGGATTATCGATCCCTGAAGGCTCTCGCCGTTTCGGCAACACGCAGAAACTCGCGGGCGGCTGGCGGTAATGTAGAACCGCGCCGCCAGACAAGCCCCACCTGCACAACAGGTAACGCGCCTGAAACATCGCGGCTCTCAATGCGATCGCCTTCCAGCGACCATGGCCGGTAGACCAGATCGGGCAGCAGAGCGATGCCGGCACCCGTTGCGACCAGACTGCGAACGGCCTCCACGGAGCGGGTGCGGAAGGCAACATGCGGCTTTGCGCCAAGCGCATAGAGCAGCTTGGCCGTATTTTCCTCGATTTCGTCAATCGTCAGCATAATCAATGGTTCCTTGGCGATATCGCTGACGGAAATGATATCGGCGACCCCCAATGGATGACCAATGGGAAGCCAGAGACGATAGGGCGACGTCTCGATGATTTCGGCCTGCAATGCCATACGGTCGCGGAGATTAGACATGGTCATGACGGCAAGATCGAGTTCGCCCCCAATCAACAGATGCTCCAGATAGCTGCTGCTATCCTCCATAGCTGTCACATCGACGGCAGGACATGCCCGACGATAACGGCGCAAAAGCTCCGACAACACATAACCGGCAACCAGCGATGTCACGCCAAGGTTCAACTGGCCGGTCATGGCATCGTCCTTGATCGCCAGCGAGCGCCTTGCGTCGGAAACAGAGGCCAGAATGTTGGTCGCGTGTCGGAGAAACTGGTGGCCGTTATGGGTGATGGCCAGTCCGCGTGGATGGCGATCAAACATCGATACGCCAAGATCAGACTCCAGATCTTTGATCGCTTCGGTAATAGAGGATTGCGAGATCGACATGGCCTGGGCCGCACCCGAGACCGTCCCCTTTTCAGCGACCGCGACGAAATATTGCAATTGTCTCAGGGTAAACGCCAAAAATATGCGCCTTCTTGGTCAGAATAAACTCAAACCGCATGATGGGTCAATTTGCGCCAATATCCAATAGTGCCGATTTTTGTCTATCAAGTACGGCAAGACTCTCTCGCCGCTACCCATTTCAGCATTTGCGCATGCCATCGACAAAGATGTCGAGAAGGCGCAAGGGCATTGCCAAGTTGTTTGTCTTTGGTCGGATTACTGCCGAGCCGGATGAGCACTAATCTCGGCAGAACAGCAGGGGCGTTTATACCGGGAGTAATAGTGTCCGTCGTCGAATGATTTGAGACTTTTTGGGCTACGGCGACGCGCCTTCACCTCACCGCTGATCGCCGAACGGGCGGCGTCACCGGCAAGACGCTGTCACGATCAATCCGTCCCAAATACCGACCTCGCCACGCGATTGCATGATTCTTTAAAACCGGAATGAGTTTAAAGGAAAAATTATGCAACAAATATAGAGAACTACAGCGAACCTTTGTGCGCCTCATATGGCACACGGCGCAGGAGCCGTGAATAGCTTGTCCTCCCCGACATCTTCCTGGGGAGAGCTGTCCCTTTAGATGGCATAAGTGTTGACGAAAATTCAACCTCGTATACCATATGTGGTGTTCGAGGTTCTTTCGATTCTCCATGTGAATCGAAAGCTAAGACGGGAATGCGGTGCGCCGGACCAGGGATGGTCGGGCAATGCCGAAGCTGCCCCCGCAACTGTAAGCGGCGAGCATCTGTCCAGCGAAAGCCACTGAAGCATCATGCTTCGGGAAGGCAAGGATGGATGTAACGACCCGCGAGCCAGGAGACCTGCCTCAAACGAAAACGTCCACGGGCGGGGTGCCCGGCAGGTCGCGTGACGGCAAGCGATAGGATGTCGCTTGCCCGCGTTTCCTTGCCGACAATCCGTCAAAACACTTCGGGGTGAAGGCATGCGTGATTTTTCCTGTAACGGTCCGGCGTTTAAACGAAGACGGTCACTGAACAGCGTCTGAGCCCCTGTCATTCTCCCACTCAATGTCCAGAAACGAGCGTCGGCAACGGCGTCTTCGGAGGCCTTTCTGCGGCCAGAAATCAAAACCCAACGAGGATATGATGACCATCACCGTTTACAGCAAACCTGCCTGCGTCCAGTGCAATGCAACCACCCGCGCGCTCGATCGCCAGGGTCTCGACTACCTTATCGTCGACATTTCCGTCGATGAGGACGCCTATGCCAAGGTTCAAGGTCTTGGCTATCGTCAGGTTCCCGTCGTCATCGCTGGCGATACGCATTGGTCGGGTTTTCGTCCCGACATGATCAACGCACTGGCGTGAGTGTCTGGCGATGGGGCTGATTGTCTATTTTTCCAGTGCGTCGGAAAACACCCATCGCTTTGTCGGCAAGCTTGGTTTGCGCGCGTCACGTATCCCCGTCAGCCCAAGGAGCGGCAATCCGTCGATCACTGAACCTTACGTTCTGATCGTGCCAACCTATTCGGGTGACGATGGCAAAGGGGCCGTTCCAAAACAGGTCATCCGCTTCCTCAACGATGCGGACAACCGCTCTCATCTCCGGGGCGTGATCGCCGCGGGCAATAGTAATTTCGGCGAGACCTTCTGTCTCGCAGGCGACGTGATCTCACAGAAATGTCGGGTGCCGTACCTTTACAGGTTCGAATTGCTCGGCACGGACGAGGATGTCGCCAATGTCAAATATGGGATGGAACGATTTTGGACGTCACAACTTTCGAGCGCCCTTTGAAGGCGGACGAACAGGCGCTGGATTATCACGCGCTGAACGCGATGCTAAACCTCTACGATGAGGATGGTAAAATCCAACTCGATAAGGACGCTCTGGCGGCAAAGCAGTATTTCTTGCAGCACGTCAACCAGAACACCGTCTTCTTCCATAATCTGCGGGAGAAGCTCGATTACCTCGTGGATGAAGGCTACTATGAGCAGGCGGTGTTGGATCAGTATACGTTCAACTTCGTCCGCGATCTTTTCGATCATGCCTATGCGAAGAAGTTTCGCTTCCCGACCTTTCTCGGCGCTTTCAAATATTACACCAGCTACACGCTGAAGACCTTCGACGGAAAGCGCTATCTGGAGCGCTACGAAGACCGTATCTGCATGGTGGCGTTGACGCTGGCGCAGGGCAATGAGGCTTTAGCACGTGACATGGTCGACGAGATTATCTCTGGCCGCTTCCAGCCAGCGACACCTACATTTCTCAATGCCGGCAAGAAGCAACGCGGCGAACTGGTCTCCTGCTTCCTGCTGCGCATGGAAGACAATATGGAAAGCATCGCCCGTGGCATCAACTCGGCACTGCAACTTTCAAAGCGTGGGGGTGGGGTGGCGTTATCCCTGACCAATATTCGCGAGGCAGGCGCACCGATCAAGCAAATCGAGAACCAGTCCTCGGGCGTCATCCCGGTGATGAAGCTGCTGGAGGACAGTTTTTCCTATGCCAATCAGCTCGGTGCGCGCCAGGGGGCAGGGGCTGTCTACCTGAATGCCCATCATCCCGATATCATGCGCTTCCTCGATACCAAGCGTGAAAACGCCGATGAGAAGATCAGGATCAAAACACTGTCGCTCGGTGTGGTGGTTCCAGACATCACCTTTGAATTGGCGAAGAACAACGAGGATATGTATCTGTTCTCACCTTACGACGTGGAACGTGTCTACGGCGTCGCGTTTTCCGAAATCTCGGTCACGGAAAAATACCGCGAGATGGTCGCCGACAGTCGCATTCGCAAGAAGAAGATCAAGGCGCGTGATTTCTTCCAGGTTCTCGCCGAAATCCAGTTCGAGAGCGGCTATCCATACATCATGTTCGAGGACACGGTGAACCGCGCCAACCCGATAGCCGGCCGCATTTCGATGAGCAATCTCTGCTCCGAAATCCTACAGGTGAGCGACGTCAGCACTTACAATGACGACCTGTCCTACAAGACCATGGGTAAGGACATCTCCTGCAATCTCGGGTCCTTGAACATCGCAGCCGTGATGGATTCCTCAGACTTCGGCAAGACCATAGAGACCGCGATCCGGGCGCTGACCGCCGTGTCCGACATGAGCCATATCTCGTCGGTTCCCTCGATCGAGAGAGGCAATAACGATAGCCACGCTATCGGCCTTGGCCAGATGAACCTGCACGGCTATCTCGCACGCGAGCGCATCTTCTACGGATCGGAAGAGGGCATCGATTTCACCAACATTTATTTCTACACCGTGACCTATCACGCCATCCGCGCCTCGAACCGGATTGCCGTCGAACGTGGCAAGAGCTTCAAGGGCTTCGAGAACTCGAAATATGCGTCCGGCGAGTATTTCGACAAGTATACGCAAACCGAATGGCTTCCAGCGACCGGACGCGTCGCAGACCTGTTTCAAACGGCGGGAATCGCGATCCCGACACAGGATGACTGGTTGGCGCTGAAAGAGGCGGTGATGACGTCCGGCCTTTATAACCAGAACCTTCAGGCCGTGCCGCCGACGGGGTCGATCTCCTACATCAACCATTCGACCTCCTCGATCCATCCTATCGTCTCGAAGATCGAGATCCGCAAGGAAGGCAAGATCGGCCGCGTCTACTATCCGGCCGCCTTCATGAGCAATGATAACCTTGATTACTATCAGGACGCCTATGAGATCGGACCCGAAAAGATCATAGACACTTATGCGGCGGCCACCCAGCACGTGGATCAGGGTCTTTCGCTGACGCTGTTCTTCCGTGACACCGCAACGACCCGCGACATCAATCGGGCGCAAATCTACGCCTGGAAGAAGGGCATCAAGACCATCTATTACATTCGCCTTCGCCAGATGGCGCTGACCGGCACGCAAGTGCAGGGCTGCGTATCCTGCGCGCTGTGAGATCGAGATATCACATGAACATACAGATGAAGACCAACACTCCGACGCAAACCAAGCCGGTGCGTGCGATCAACTGGAACCGCATCGACGACGACAAGGACCTTGAGGTCTGGAACAGGCTGACCGGCAATTTCTGGCTGCCGGAGAAGGTGCCGTTGTCAAACGACATCCCATCCTGGGCGGCGTTGAAGCCGGAGGAACAGCAGTTGACCATCCGCGTCTTCACGGGACTGACCCTGCTCGATACCATACAGACGAGCATCGGTGCGCCAACGCTGATGGAGGATTCGATCACGCCGCATGAGGAGGCGGTCTATTCGAACATCTCGTTCATGGAGGCGGTGCATGCCCGTTCCTATTCCTCGATCTTCTCGACCCTGTGTTCGACGTCAGATGTGGATGATGCTTATCGCTGGTCTGAAGAAAACGAGTTTCTGCAGAAGAAGTCGGCGCTGATCCTCGAACACTATCGCAATCCTGACCCGCTGAAACGCAAGATCGCCAGTGTGTTCCTGGAAAGCTTCCTGTTTTATTCCGGCTTCTATCTGCCGATGTTCTGGTCGAGCCGCGCCAGGCTCACCAACACGGCTGACATGATCCGTCTCATCATCCGCGACGAGGCTGTGCATGGCTATTACATCGGCTACAAGTTTCAGCGTGGTCTCGAGCCCTTGAGCGAGGTGCGGCAGCAGGAAGTCAAGGACTTTGCCTTCGATCTGCTGCTCGAACTCTACGACAACGAGGCCAAATACACCGAGGCGCTCTATGACGGTGTCGGACTGACAGAGGATGTCAAAAAATTTCTGCATTACAACGCGAACAAGGCGCTGATGAACCTCGGCTACGAGGCTCTGTTTCCGCCGGAGGCCTGCAAGGTCAATCCGGCAATCCTGTCAGCGCTCTCGCCGAATGCCGATGAGAATCATGATTTCTTTTCCGGTTCGGGCTCGTCCTATGTCATCGGCAAGGCAGTTGCGACCGAGGACGAGGACTGGGATTTTTAAGCCTCAAGACAGCCTGATATTTTACGCCTTCCCTCGAATATCAACCATGGGGTCGTAGGTTCGATTCTCTCAAGGCTGCACCCGAGATATCGAACAAACATTTACGGTATTGCGTGCAGATGAATGCTGAAGGGCTTTGACGGCATTTCCCATTTGACGTTGGTCGCCGGATCTAAAGCCATTTGGCCTTCGAATTACAAACGAGCCGGGCTGCTATCAACCACCACGGGATCACCGTGCGGTGCCGTCAGCCCGGCTCGTCTGATACGGCCAGGACAGCGTCCAATAGACCCGGAAATCGTTCATCGATTTCTTCACGGCGCAGCTCGTTCAAGTGCGTTGGTCCATCTGTACGGGTAAAAACCAGGCCACCCTCTCTCAAGACTTTAAAGTGGTGGGACATGCTGGACTTCGGCCGGCCCCCATCCAGTGCAGAGCATGTGGCCTGTCCCTCATTTGAAAGCTGACGCACGACGCCCAGCCGTACAGGGTCGCTGAGGGCGTAGAGCACCTGGGTGAGAGTAACGTCTTTCAAAGCGGGATGTGGGATAGCGCGCATGGTTCATCCTACCATCACGGAGTCTTGTTGCAAAGTTCGATTGTAATCGAACTATCGAAGACCTATATGTGAATTTATAACGATCAATTGGAGTCTCCATGTCATCCTTATTTACCCCTTTCACACTCAAAGGCATAACACTGCGAAATCGCATTGCGGTATCGCCTATGTGCCAGTATTCGGCCGAGGACGGCATTATCAATGACTGGCATCACGTCCATCTGGCTGGACTTGCGCGCGGCGGGGCAGGCTTGGTGGTTGCTGAAGCGACAGCTGTATCGCCGGAAGGCCGTATCACCCCCGGATGCGCAGGCATCTGGAGCGATGAGCAGATTGAGCCTTGGAAAAAAGCGGTGGATTTGATGAAGGCGGCAGGTGCTGTTCCTGGAATTCAGATCGGACATGCGGGCCGCAAAGCGAGCGCCAATCGTCCATGGGAGGGAGACGACCATATTTCCGGGTCTGACCCGCGTGGCTGGGAAACGCTGGCACCATCCGCCATTGCATTCGGAGCAAACCTTGGCAAGGTGCCACAGGCCATGACCCTTGCAGATATCGAACGTATCAAGGCCGACTTTGTCGCTGCGGCAAAGCGGGCGCTGGCAGCCGGCTTTGAATGGCTTGAGCTTCACTTTGCTCATGGCTATCTCGGACAAAGCTTCTTTTCGACCTGGTCTAATAAGCGCACAGACAATTATGGCGGCGACTTTGACGGACGAGCCAGATTTCTGCTCGAAACGCTGGCTGCTGTTCGCGATGTCTGGCCCGAACATTTGCCGCTTGCCGCTCGCTTCGGCGTGACCGAATTCGACGGTTCGAACGACCTGGAAGAGGGGATCGAAATGGTTCGCCGCTTCAAGGCCGGTGGCCTCGACATTATTGATGTCAGCATCGGCTTCTCCACGCCGACCGCGAATATTCCCTGGGGGCCTGCGTTCATGGGACCGATCGCCCAACGGGTACGGCGTGAAGTTGGGCTTCCCGCCACCACGAGTTGGTTCATCAGCGAGCCAAAGCAGGCCGATGCGCTGATCGCAGACGATTTTGTAGATATGGTGTCACTTGGCCGCCCGCTGCTTGCCAACAGCCATTGGCCTTATCAAGCAGCGCTTGAGCTCGGTATCGATAAGCCGTCCTGGACACTTCCCGCACCATATGCTCACTGGCTGGAACGCTATAGAACGGCGTGAATCTGAACAGGCCATCGCAACAGAATAGCCACTGCGGTTAAGGAAACCGCCGTGGCTACAGTCTGACGCGAAATTTCTCGCCTTTGATGTACTTAACGCTGCGAATTATCCAGTTTTGGCAAGGATCGCGCGTGAGCCGCGGCTTCACCGGAATAGGGGAAATCATCCCCGAGCTGTTGATCGCCCTTAAAGACTTTAAAAGACGGCCCATCGACCTCCACAATCTTGTAGCCGTTTACATATTCGATCTTCGACGTTTTCCACCCCAATACAAGCTCTCCTATTTCAGGCCGCTGTCTCAAAGACGGGTTTGCGGGTAGCCCATAGGCACAGGTGTATCAGCTGCCTGGTCAAAGAGCTAATTTCCTGAAGCCGTTGCGGGGTTTCTGCGAGAATGACACAAGATCAACCAGCTCTTCGCCGCGTGCCCAGCTTACGGTTCTCTCATCTTCAAAAGAGGAAGCTTGCGAGACCGAAAGGACGGCTTGCAGGATCATCCAGGTCATCAAGCGGCAGCTCGATGGCGTTGATTTGGGTTGGTTTACGGCCGTCTGGCAGTGTCAAACGAAACACCCCGCGACGACCGGCGGACTCCGACAGGCGCAGGACATGGCCTTCCCCATCCTCCGCAGGCTTGAGGGCATGCACGCGGACACTTTGACCGGAAAAACCTACGGGCGCGATGTCGCAGTTTTCAGTGGCGGTGGCGGGCGTGAAATGCAGGCCCGCATTGACGAGGTCAGCCTCCGCCTGAACCTCTTCGCTCCACCAGCGGCCATCATGGGGCAAAAGGGCGTAAACGAAGGGGTGATTGCCCTCGTCGGCCAGCATGTCGGGAAACATGGGGCCGCGAACAAGGCTTAAAGTTAGCCTGTTGCCCTTGGCAGAAAAGCCATATTTGTCCGCCGAGAGCAGGGCCGCACCCCAGTCTGTTTCCGAAAGTGACACAAAACGATGGCCGCAGGATTCGAACTGGGCTTTCTGCCAGCTGGTATTGTCATGCGTGGGTCGGCGGGTGACACCAATGGCCTGATCGAACACCGCATCCTCTGCCAGTACGGTTACGGGGAAGGCCGCACGCAGATAGGTGCGCCGGTCGTGCCAATTCAGATCTGTGACAAATTCCACCCTTGGACTGTTGGACCACAGCCGGATTTTTTGCTGGATCGTGCTGGCCGAAAAGCGTCTGGTGATGGTGATTTCTGCCAGATGCGGGCCATTGGCCGTCACCTCCAGCGTTTCAAGCGACAGCCATTCTTCTTCACCAAGCTCAAATCCGGGTTCAATATCCCAGGCGTCAAAATTGCGGGGCAGATCATTGCGATACAGCAGCAATTGGTTGCCGGGTCCGTCCATCAACTCACGGTCCGATCTCTTGTCGATCAGGCTGATCATCCGGCCTGCTTCATCCAGCGTCAGCCGGACAAAATCATTTTCCATGGTTTTGCCGTTCGTTGTTACGCGGCGCTGGCTGGCAGCGCTGACAAAACCGAGACTGAGTGGCTTCAGGTCACGCTCAATAGCGGCAACATAGTGCCCGTTCAGCTCCTGTGCTTGCAAGGCAGCGGGCAGGGGGTGTTCACTTTCAATCTGGAATGCGGTTTTTCTGGAGCCTGACAGGTTGGCCACCAGCAATCCTTCAAGCTCACCGCTATGGCGTGCCGCAATGGCTTGCAGGCGGGTCTGGATCAGCGCTGTTGCATCATGGATCACGCCTTCAAGCTCTGGCTCGGTCTGCTGATAGACCTCGCGGATGGACGAACCCGGCAAAATGTCGTGAAACTGGTTTCGAAGCAGCAATTCCCACTGCGGTTTGAGGTTGTTCGTGGCAGGCGCTCCGCCCTCAAGTGCATCCAGCACCGAGATGGCTTCCGCAGCCACCAAAACAGCCTCTGCCTGTCGGTTGAGTTGTTTGGTGCGCGCCTGCGTGGTCAATGTTGCCCGGTGATATTCCAGATAAAGCTCGCCACGCCAGACGGGCAGGGCTGCCGCTTCAAGATCCATTGCCAAGGCCTGAATATGCGGCTCTATGGCTCCATGCTCGACGGTTGGAATGGCAGGCATCAGATTGAGAAGTGGCAGGGTTTCGATCTGATCCGGGTCCGGCCCGCCGCCGCCATCACCCCAGCCATAGGAGGCAATGACCGTGTCCGTCATATCCTTGGCGGCATGCTTGCCCCATACCTCGCACAGGGCGGCGGGCGTCATCAGCATATTGTAGCCGTCATTGTCATAGGCGTCGAAGGTGTGAACCAGCACCCGTGAGCCATCATTGCCCTGCCAGCGGAAAAGATTGTCTGGCAGGCTGTTGGTCTCATTCCATGACACTTTGATTGTCACCAATGTGTCGATGCCCGCGTGCCGCATGATCTGCGGCATGGCGGCGGTAAAGCCAAACGTATCGGGCAGCCACGCCGTGCAGCTGGTGATGCCGAAGTGCTTTTGAAAATAGCGCTGCCCATGCAGAAACTGTCGCAAAAACGCCTCTGCCGAGGGCATGTTGGTATCACACTCCACCAGCATGCCGCCGATAACTTCCCAACGGCCCTCCGCAACGCGCTGCTTGATCTCTTCAAACAGCGCGGGGTCTTCTTGCTCAACATGCTGATAGTAGAGCGAGGATGATTGCAGAAAACGAAAATCATCGTGGCGCTTGAGCAATGCGTTGACGCTATTGAAGGTTCGCACGATCTTTCGCACCGTTTCCGGCTGCGGCCAGAGCCAGGCATAATCAATATGGGCGTGACCGGTCACCAGCACACGTCCCTGTTTGGGATAGGTGTGTCGAAGCTCAGTCAGCATGGCATCAAGCCTGACGGTTGTCGTCTCAACAGAAGCGAGGGCTTCCTGTGTCAGGGCTTGCGGGGCGTCGGTGGGCTCAAAACTGCGCTCCCATATATCGTGCGCCCAAGTGCGGCTGGCCAAACGGGGGCCGACATCCTGTGTTGCTGTTGGCAGCCGCAAGCCTGAAAGGGCAATTTCCGCCGCCTCATAGAGCGTGCGGGCAAGTTCCTTGTCTTTCACCGTGTCGGCGGTGTTGCGCAAAATCAGCAGGCGACGGCGCAAGGCGCGAATTTCTGAATAATATCCATAAATTTCGGCCATGGCGAGCACGGGGTTGCGATTGGGCACACCAAAAAGACTGCGCGCTGCGGATTCCGCTTTGATTTTGAAGGGAATGCCGCGCGGGACATCAAACCTGCGATGGCAGGGGTTGGCAGCAAAACTCTCAAGAATTTCGCCATCCAGACCCATCAGGCGGACAAGGCTTTCACCCCCAAAATCAAGCCTCAGTTCCACATCTGGGCCTTCCGGTACCACAATTGCGTCTTCCAGCAGAAACGTGTGAATGCCATGGCGATTTGGCCAGGCATCACCAACACCCATGCGCGTCGTCAGCCCGTCTGGCGTGCTGCCAAGAAAAGCCCCAAGTGACATGCGTTCGCGCAGCTCGTAAGCTTCCAGTTCATCGGCCCAGACTTCGATGTGACGCGAAAGCTGTTCAAGGCTACGCTGGCGATCTCGATAGGCACGCATGATTGTCTCCCGGGCTGGTTTTATTTGGCACTGCAACATTTAATCATCGTTGATGATATAATATTTATGGAAAATCGGCTCGTGATTCCACTGCCATAACTGACACGACAATAGCGAATTACCGCTTGAAATCGACCAATATCTCTCAAATCTATCAGATTTTATCGCGAGCAGTGCTCGATTGACAATCTTTCGAGGCGCCACTTCAAGCTGCATCCGGGTTGGATATGAGTGGTCGCGATGCAGCATCAAGCCAACGCTCGTCGAATTGTCTGCTTGACAGAAGCGATATAATTCGTGCTAAGAATTTAAATATTGGCAGATAGAGACGCATGTAAAGCGCGGTCGCCAACCTGGAGTGGGAACCTGGCCTTATCCGTGGCCAAACAAAGGGCAGGCGCGTGTCCGTGCTGCCAATGGAGGTGTCAATGCGCATGCAACGACGTGAATTCCTGAAATATTCTGCGACAGGTGTTGGCCTGGCCGTGGCCGGTGCAAGGCCCGCCTTTGCGGCCCCCGGCGTTCTCGACATATTCTTCAACAGCGATACCAATGTTATTGATTTCTGGACCCAGGTGATCAAGCCGGGTTTTGAAGCGGCCCATTCCGGTGTTACGCTCAATCTTGTTCCCGGCGGTGGCGGGTCGGCGATGAACTCTTTGGCTGATCGCGCCATGGCTGCCTTCAAAGCCAAGAAGGACCCGCAGGTCGATATGCTGGAAGCTGTCACCCCGTTTTATCCCACGGGATCACTGGAGGCGGGTCTCTGGGTTGATTTTTCCAAGGCGGGCCTGTCCAATTACGATAAGGTCAACCCGGTCGTGGTGCAAAGCCCGGCGCTTTTGCCCTATCGCGGCTCGCAAGTCGTGATGATGTATAATTCCGACAAGGTCAAAACGGTCCCTACCACATTCAAGGAACTTGTGGCGTGGATCAAGGCCAATCCCGGCCAGTTTGCTTATGCCCGTCCTGATCTTGGCGATTCCGGTGCCTGCTTTATCGAGCGTGCGCTTCAGGAAGTCACCGGCTTGAACCCCGATCTCTTCCTGCCGGAAAATTACACCCCAGCCTATGCCGAACCAATGTTTTCCAAGCTCTGGCCTCTGCTGAAGGATATCCAGCCCTCACTGTTCAATGGCGGTGAATACACTTCCGGCAACACAGCCTCTATCCAGATGCTGGCCAGCGGTGCTGTTTCCATGACGGTTGCCTGGTCAGATATGGCCTTGCAGGCCATGAGCCAGGGCGTGGTACCTGAGACAACATCTGTTGCGCAGTTGCAGGATCTGGCATTTACCGGCGGCTTTTCCGGCATTGTCGTGCCAACGGTGGCAGCCAACAAGGATATGGTGCTCAAGCTTGCCGATTACTTGATCACACCGGATATTCAGAACCACGTTGTGACCGACCTCGGCGGCTTCCCCGGCATCAAGTGGGAGTTCATGTCCAAGGAACTTCAGGATAAATTCGCAAAGGTCGCGCCCAAATCCATCCCGCTTTTCCCCGGCACATGGGAGCCTGCGCTGTTTGAGGGCTGGTATCGCAACGTCGCCTCAAACATCAAGCGCTGAGGCAGGGTGATGCGCGCGCACGGCCTCTCGGAAGGATCGCGCTGGACCGGATTGGCCTTTGTGGCCATTCCGGTTCTGTCCATCGTGATTTTTCTGTTCTATCCGGCGGCGCTGACCATTGTCAGCACCTTCTGGCGTGAAGGCCGTGATGGTGTCCATGCGCTGAATTTTGACAGCTATGTTTTCTTCTTCACCGATGCCTATAGCCTCTCCAATCTTGGCAGAACGCTCTGGACCACCTTCGTTAGTCTTGCGCTGCTGATTGCCATCAATCTGCCGATTGCGCTTTATATGCGCTTTACCCGTGGCCCGCTGGCCAGCCTCATTCAAGGCTTGGCGCTGTTTCCCATGTTTGTTCCCGGCATTATCATCTGCTACGCGCTGATCCGCTATCTGGGGCCGAACGGCTGGTTGCAAAGCCTGCTGTCCTTGATCGGGTTCCACCATTATGCGTCGCCCTATCTGACCCCTTGGGGGCCGGTGATCGGCCTGCTCTGGGACGGTATGCCGCTAACCTTGCTGATCTTGATCTCCGGCCTGTCGGGCATTTCGGATGCATCAATTGAAGCGGCCCGTGATGTGGGGGCGGGGAGGCTGCGGATTCTGGTCCGCATCATCATTCCGCAAATCATGCATTCGCTGCTGATCGTGTCGGCGCTGAATTTCCTAGGCTTTTTCGGCCAAGCCCTGATGCCGTTCATGCTGGGACCTACAAGCCCGGAGATGATGGGGCCGTTCATGTTGCGCACATTTGCCAGCGTGCGTGATCCGCTGCAAGCCTCAACGCAGGCGACCATCACCTTTCTCATCTGCTCTCTTGCTGGCATTGCCTATGTCCGCTCGATTGCCCGCAAGCCTCTAGACGGAGAGTGATGATGTTGCTGTCCAGTCGCCGCCATGATGTGTTTGGCCTGCTTATTCTGCTGTTTCTGATTGTTTTCATCGTTTTGCCCGTGCTCACGGTTTTTCTCTGGGCCTTTGCCGAACAATGGTTCTATCCGTCCGTTCTGCCCACCAAATGGGGCTTTCGCTTCTGGTCCGCGGTCTTGGCCCGCCCGGATGTCTGGGCGGCCCTTTGGACATCGGTTGAACTGTCGCTGACCGTCACGTTGCTGTCCGCCATCATCTGCCTGCCTGCGGCCTATGCCTTTGCCCGCATGGATTTTCCGGGAAAATCGGTGTTCATGCTATCGTTTTTGATGGCCAATGCCTTTCCGCGCTTTGCCTTGATTATCTCCATTGCGGTGCTGTTTTTATCCTTCAATCTGGTGGGCACCTTTACCGGCGTGGTGATTATCCAGTTGCTGAATACGCTGCTGTTGATGATCTGGTTGCCAACCGCTGCCTTCAGAGCTGTCAGCCGGGATATGGAAGAAGCCGCCCGCGATGTCGGGGCAAACCGCTGGCAGGTGTTTCGCCACATCACCTTGCCGCAGGCCTTTCCCACCATTGCCGCCGCCTTGCTGATGACCTTCGTTTGGACCTTTTACGAGACGGAAGGCGCATGGCTGGTGGGTGCGCCGCGCATTCGCACCATGCCGCTGTTGATGATGTCGATGATCAACAATCAGTTGGTGGTGCAATATGGGGCTGTGCTGTCGGTCATGCTCTGGGTGCCATCTCTGGCCGCAATCCTGATGGCGCGGCGGGTGATTGGCGGCGAGGCTTTTGCCAAAGGACTGGGCGGATGATGATTCAAACCCAGTGTCTGTCAGGTTCAGATTGAACCTGACAGACACTGGAAGTCCTTGTTTATGCATCGGATTGATCCGAAAACCGATTTCCACTTTTCGGTCCGATGCTCTTTTTCGAGAAAGACACTGAACGCATGTCCACACTCGCCCTCGAAAACGTCTCGAAGAACTATTCCATCGTCACCGCGATTGAGCCTTTGTCGCTCACGATTGATGACGGTGAACTGGTTTGCCTTCTCGGCCCATCCGGCTCGGGAAAATCGACATTGCTGCGCATTATTGGCGGGTTCGAGACGCCATCCGGCGGCAAGGTGCTGATTGATGGCGTGGATGTCGCACGCACGCCGCCAGAGAAACGCCCAACCGCGATGGTCTTTCAGAGCCACGCCCTGTGGCAACACATGACCGTGTTTGAAAACATTGCCTTTGGCCTGACGCTGCGCGGCCTGCCCAAGGCCGAGATTGCCCGGAAGGTGTCCGATGCCTTGGCCATGGTGGGATTGGCGGATTATGGCAAGCGCCTTCCGGCGCATCTGTCCGGTGGCCAGCGCCAGCGCGTTGCCATTGCCCGCTGCGTGGTACTGGAGCCGAAAATTCTGCTGATGGATGAGCCTTTTGCCAGCCTTGACCAACACTTGCGCGACCGTTTGCGCGAAGAAGTGCGGCAAATCCAGAAGAAACTCGGCATTACCACCGTGTTCGTGACCCATGGTCAGGATGAAGCGCTCTCCGTTGCCGACCGGATTGTGGTGATGAGCATGGGGCGGATTGAACAAGTGGGCACGCCCCGTGAGATTTATTCAACGCCCAATTCGCCCTTCGTTGCCAGCTTTATTGGCGATATGAATTGCCATGTCATTCAGATCGATCAAGGTCGGGCACATCTGGGTGGCGTTGCCATTGATGCGCCGATTGAGACGGGCGAGGCACTGTTAACGGTGCGGCCTGAAGATATTGTCCTGTCGCCATCAGGTGGCACGCAAGGAGCGTGTGTGCGGCGCATTGTCAATTACGGCTCTTTCCTCAAGATCGAGGCGCAGGCGCAGGATGGCACCGTCTGGAAAGTTCAGACACCAAAAGATGCCGATATCAAGGAAGGGGTGTTCTACACACCCGTTGTCGCCCGCTACACGGTGTTTCGTGATAACAAGGCGGTGCATCATGCAGGGCCTGCATAACGATTACCTGTCGTCTGCGAGAATCTGCCGGAAATAGAGATGGCGGAAATTATGGCTGGTGGTGACAAAAATCGGTAGCATAGCAGCTCCCGTCACCGCCGCATCCTCGATCAGCGTTGCTGGCAAAAGCCGTGGCAAGGCCCGGTCACGCCGGGCCGATGGCGTGGGGCGTAACGGATAGGCGCGATCCACCAGCCGTTCCACCAGCGCGCGCGGCAAAGCGCCGCCCACGGCAATAAAGCCAGGATCGAACATCACTTCTATAACAGCGCAGACATCACGTAGCACACTGGCCGCAGACGCCAGCCAATCCATCAACCTATGATCACGCCGCTCCAGCAGGTGCAAAATGCTCTGCTCGTCCATCGACAGTTCCGATAGGCCGCAGGCGCTAGCAAGCCCGCCAATCGAGAGAACCCCACCTTGAACTGGGTTACTGGGAACAGGGCTGCCGGGATTATCCGGCCAGACCGGATTGGCACCAAGGCCAAGGATGGGCAACAGCCCGATTTCGCCGGCATTTCCGCCAACACCCTTGAAGGGATAACCATCAATAATCAGCCCAGCACCGGCACCATGGCCGATATAGAAATAGGCAAACGACGCCTCCTGTGCATCGTGGCGGTGAAGGCGCTCGCCAATGGCGGCTGCCGTACCGTCATTCTCGACCAATACGGCAAAGCCGGTCAGGCGTTGCAGGTCTTCGGCAAAGGATGCATCGCGCCAGGCCTCCCAATGCTGCATGGAAAAATCGAAATCATAGACATCGGAGCCGAATGTGGGCAGTACCAGACCAAGGCCCCAGATCCGTTCCGCAGGCAGGGCATTGTCGTGCAACAATGTTGTTATGGTTTGCGCCAGCATCCGCACGGTCACGTCGGGGTTTGCCGTATCGCACCGCATTGACTTGCGGGCGCGTTCCTGCCGTTTCAGATCAAACACCAGAATATGACACTGGTTCTGATCCAGGTGGACCCCGATTGAAAAGCCCGCCTCGGCATTGGCCTCGAGATAGATTTGCGGCTGACCGCGAAGACCGGAGGAGCGTCCGGCCTCGACGATCAATTCCTGCTCAAGCAATTCGCGGGTGATGGACGAAATAGTTTGGGGCTTCAGCCCGACAATGGCTGAAATCTCCACCCGGCTGATGGGGCCGCGTTGAAAAATGGTTTCAAACACCAGACGACGATTGTGAATGCGGGCATCTTCAATCCGGCTGCCCGCAATGATGTCCTCACCGTCCCGGGCAAAGCCTCCATCAAACCGATCCAGAAGTGTCACGGCTGTTCCTTCGTCCTATTGTCGCACGCCACTCTCGGTATGGATGTTAAATCCCAAGCTCACGCAAGACCTGCCGGTTGTGGCGCGCAATCGGAAAGGGCTTCTCCGGAGGGCAGGGATACATATCCTGTTCATAAACGGCATAGCCATCAAACCCACGGGTTGCAAGAAAATCCCGAACCTCTGCAAAATCCACCATGCCCTTGTCCAGTTCGCACATAACGCCCGACTGGAAGCCCTCAATGAAGTTAATGTTGTTTTGGCGTATGTGCGCCAGCAAAACGGGATCAACATTCTTGAAGTGGTAATAGGGAATACGGTCCGCATAGCGCTTCATAAAGGCCACGGCATCGGCACCGGTATAGGCATGATGACCAAAATCGAAGCAAAGCCCAACGCTATCTTCTGCCGTTTCTTCCAGCAGGCGGATGACTTCGGCCTCCGTTTCCACGCCGGAGCCAACATGCGGATGAAAAACGAAGGATAGTCCATGCTCTTCAGTGACATAATGGGCCGCTTCCTTGACGTTGCGGATCATTGATGCCCAGTCTTGTGGGGAAAGCGCGCGGCTTTTGCCGGGCTGAGGCAGGTCTGAATCATCCATCAGCACCACCCACTCAGCCTTCATGGCTTTCAGCAGACCGCAGGTCTGCTCAAGTCTGGGTCGAAGGGTTTCCATTGCATCCGTGGGAGCAAGCAGGTGTACGAGCGCTGATCCGCATACGCTCAATCCACGGCTACCGAGAGCATCCGTCAAATGAGACGGATCGGTGGGCAGATAGCCCCAAGGTCCGGTCTCTGTCGCTGTAAAGCCGGAGTCTCTCACCTCGTCCAGATAGCGCTCCCAAGGGGTCTGCCGCGGATCGTCTGCATACCAAACGCCCCAGGCGTCGGGCGCTGTCGCAAGCTTCATAGTCGACTCCATCGATTATTAAATCTACAGCGACACCTTAATTGATCTGTTTCGAAATCGAAAGAGCGCCACGTCAAAAATGCTATTTTCTTTAAAATCGAGCAAAATAAAGCGAATTCAATCATTAAGCTGTTTTCGCTCTCAAAATCCATCGCCGGAACCGCGCTTTTTCGGCAAAGCATCCCTTGATATAATCATTATTGTGTATTTAATGTGCAATTAGATATCTATCGCATCTTAAAAGCTGGTCGAAAGCGGGAAATCCTATGGTGAGACTTGGTCTTGTTGGGCTTGGAGAAGTGGCGCAGTTGATCCATCTGCCGATTTTGCAGAGACTGACCGAAATGTTCACACTTGCAGGCGCTTACGATCCGTCCCCCGGCGTGGCCCAGTCGATTTCGACACGGTGGAGCATTGAGCGCGTATTTGACAGTGTCGATGCGATGGTTGCGTCACCGGATATTGATGCAATTCTGATCATGAGCCCGGACCAATACCATGGCCGTCATGCCCGTGCGGCCCTGAAAGCTGATAAGCATGTTTTGATTGAAAAGCCCTGCTGCTTGACGATGGAAGACCTCACCGCACTCAGTGAAGTGGTGGAACAGACGGATTGCGTTGCCATGGTTGGCTATATGCGCCGATTTGCACCGGCGTTTGTGGAGGCGAAAAAGCGATTGCCAGCTTTTTCCGACATAACCTATGTTCGTGTTCGAGATGTCATCTGCGAAGGCCCCTGGTATTTTCGCCAGACAGACACGGTTGTCACACCCAACGGCGATATTCCGGCAAGCCTTATAGAGGAAAGCCGTCAGTTGCGCGGCGCGATGATGGACAGCGTGCTTGGCCCGAATGCACCCGCTGACCTTCAGACGGCGTATTCTGTGCTGACAGGGCTGTCCTCTCATTCCCTCTCGGCGATGCGGGATCTGCTGGGCAGTCCCAAGC